>NZ_JBHURF010000031.1:0-98662 GCF_042674125.1 Rhodococcus sp. NPDC056960
CACGGCCGACGGAGCCCGGAGGCGTTCACGGCGGCGGAGGCGGCCGACCTCTGCGTCTACCGGCGTGGGCCGGTGAAGGCGTCTTGCTGCCAGCGTTGTTCGCGCTCGAGCTGGTGACGCATGTATTCACGCGCGGCTTGCCGACTGGGGTGTGCTTCATCGGGTGTCGCGTCGATGATCGAGACCAGCGCAGCACGGAGGCGAACGGCGTCACGGTGAAGTTCTGCCAGGTCCGGGTACCGCGGCGCCGGTGCGTCGTCTATAGCCGCGACGATGGATGCGCGGACCTCGGTGGGGTGGTCCGCACACTGGAGGGCCGTCGTAAGGATGTCGCGCAGTTCATCGTTGCCGGCATGCAGCGCCGAGATTTCGTCCGCCGTGCGTGCCCGGACCGAGCGCAGCATCTGCGCGACGGTCTTACACAAACTCGCGGCGTGGTCGTCCTGGACGTGGGGAGCGATGTCGGTCTCGACCGCATCGATGATCGACGTGAGAACGACATCTGTCGTGGGATAGATCATTGTGAGGACCTCACTTCTCCGGGTGCGGCGCCGAAGAGGCCCGCCAGGCGCACCTCGCTGTGGAATCCGATTTCGGCGGCGTTCCACACGAACCGCAATGATGGATGGTCCTGATGGCGAACCTGCGCCGCCGCGTGATGGGTGTACAGGAATTGCAACAGGCCGTAGAGCGCTCGGTAGTAGTCGATCCGCTCGACCGTGACCTCGATGCCGGTGCGGTCGTAGTAGTAGGACAGCGCCTCGGGAAGACCCCAGAGGCGCTGTCCGCCGCGCTCGATTTCGGGGATCATTTCCTGAATCTGTGCGAAGTCGTAGGCCGGATCACCGAGTGCGGCGAGTTCCCAGTCGGACATCGCCACGATGCGCCCACCGGACCAGACCTCCTCGCCGTGTCCGTTGGTCCCCTTGCACAGCGTGATCTGCGGGCAGTCCCGGGGAGCCGACTGCAGCAGGCGCGACACGCCCTCGCTGAGTATCGGACTCGGTTCGAACTGAAACCGTTGAAGCTGTGCCATATTCGCGCGAACCAGATTCGCGGCGCAGTCCGGCGGCGAATCCGGCACTGCGAAGATGTCGGCGAACCCGAGGCCTTTCCAGTCCGCGGTGTGCACCAGTGCGAGCTTGTCGAGGTGTTCCTTCGAGGCGGCAATGCGCATCTCGTCGTGCGCTTCGTCGGTGCTGCTGATGAAGGGAAGCTTCCAGTCGCCGGCGACATGGGTGCGAACGTATGCCGGCCGCGAGTCGGGGCACCAGTCGGCGTCGTCCTCGAACCACAGGGCCTTCGAGGTGGGAATCGCGGAGTCGCGCAGGAGCCGATAGACGTCGTACTCGGTCTGCAGCGAGGTCGGAATGATGCTCCCACCGGCGTGGTCGCGGCGGACGACGAATTGCTGCGGCGACCACGTCCCGTGGACCTGGACGGTCGCGGTCACCGACCACGTCTCCCGCGATACTCCGCGCGAGAGACGCTCGGCTGCGGCGATCCGAACGTCGGTAGCCTGCGGGTCGATGTGGCCGAGCCGTTCGCGGAACCAGCGCTCGACGAACGTGACGTCTCCGAGTTCTGCCATCACTGCAGACCGTAGGGAGCGAAGGGGCCGTCGAGGAAGAGTTCGGTATGGCCGGCGCCGTCCCAGCGTCGGCCATCGGGTGCCAGGGTGGTGACCCGGGAGAGATACTCCTTGCCGTGCAGATTGCGGTGGACCGTGCCGTCGTACATCGTGTGGTCGAACGGTTGCTGTGCGAAATCGAACTCGTCCCATTCGATGCTTACTCCCGGTCCGTGATAAGTCCGCATCGAGCCGCCATCCTTCCAACTCCCGGCCTGGTAACCGATGGTGGCGGTGACCCACGGCGGTGCGACCGGTTCGACGTGCTGTACCCACTTCCCCCCGTCGGCATCGAGAAGGGTGACGGTCGCCGCGCGCAGCAAGCGTGTGCCCGGCACGAGTTCGAGCTCGTGCGACCCGCCCACCAGATCGATGGTTTCCGTGTCCCATCCCAGGTGGAGCCTGCCCTCGAAGGGGGTACCGAACGTGTCGTTCATCGGCACCTGTTTGCCGTCGGGGGATTCATGGATGGCATAGAAGCCCGACAGCCCTCCGGAACCGAACAGCGTCCAGAATCGCAGGGCGCGAGGTACCCCTTCCGCTCCTCGCGGGGGTAGGAACCGTGGATTCGGTGCGAGCGGCGGCCGCTCGTGATAGAGCCCCCACGAGTGATCACGGCTGCCGTACCACTGGGTGGGGTTCACGTCGATGCGCTCACCGTCGATGTCGATCCATCCTTGCGCTGTTCCGGCCTGGGAGTACCTCGTCTGGTCGGTGGTCGGACGACCGCGATTCGTTGCAAGATGGTGCGCTTCCTCGTACGCAGGGGAGGAGCCCATCCAGTTCAGGTCGAATCGGAGACCCGAAGGATTGTCGTCGAGCGTGAGACGGATGTCGCGATACGGCTCGACGACCTGGATGCGATAGGGGCCTACGGCGGTGTCGCACAGTTCACGCCAGGTTCGGCTGAACCGGACCGTCCTCTGGACGCCGTCGCGAATGAAGCCGACGTACCCACCGACGATATCGGTGTTGGGGTTGATGCGCAGACCCTGGAAGCAGACGATCCGGTGGTCCGCGGAGAAGACACTGAAGAAGTAGCCGTCGTCGAACCCGGGGTCGGTGTTCGTCACTACCGACAGGGGGTGGGAAGTTTGATGGACGGGAAGCTCGTCGTACGGGCTCAGCATGGAGTTCCTTTCGGGCGACTGGTGGACTTCACCGCGATGTGCAGCGCCGACGCGAACTTTGTGCCGCCGGTGGTTTCGTATAGCCGGCTACCGAGGTCCGGCAACTGCGCCGTTCGGCTCTCGACCCGCGAACTTGCTCATACGAATATCTATTCGTCGACTATCGTATCTTAGTGTGAACTCGGTCACCAGGGGGGCGGGGCTCGGTGGACGGCCGTGCTCAGGTGCGGTCGACGGGGCCGAGATGGTCGAGCTCACCGGCGTCGAGTCGCCGCACGATGCGAGGAGCTTCGCCCGCGTACATGTCTTCCCCGAGGATCAATCCCTCTGCGCTGATCGGCCAGACGATCAGCGCCTGGTACTCCACCAGGAACCATGCCGACGAGTCGTCCTGCAGGCCCTCGTAGCCGCGGGCTGTCAGCATGGCGCCGGAATAGGCGTGGCGGAAGACGCCTTCGGTGAGGACGGTGTCACGGTCCACCACGACGCGACCGATCTCGAACTCGAGTCGATTCTTGCCGATCCGGATCGCAGCCCGATAGAACTCCGCCACTTCGTCGTAGCCCTGCGGCCCGACGCTCGTCGAGGCGCCCCACACCTGATATCGCGGTTCCGGGACAAGGGTCGCCATCAAGGCGGGTATGTCGCCGCGCACTTCGGCCTCGACGTGTCTTGCCACGATCTCCATGTTCGCGCGCAGTCGAGGATTCTGCTCTGCTGCAGCACGATCTGCGAGGAGTCGCCACGTCTTGGCGGCCTCTGGGCTCAACGGGGTGATCATGTGATTGCCTCTCGGTGGACAGCGCCTGGGGCGGCCTCGTCGTCAGACTAGAGCGTGCAGATAGTCTAATAATTCACTATCTATGTATCAAGCAAGTGTAGTCGCTGTGAGGCGAGGCTCAGCGGCAATCCGAGTACGTCCGTCGAGAGGTGCAGCGTGGCTGACGAACACCGAGCTACACCATGGACCGCAGCGTCCGGCGCCACATCGACGGCGATCCGGGCCGCGGTACCAAGTTTGACACCCAGTGAGAGGCGGGTAGCCGAAGTCTGTCTGGAGCGGTCGTGCGACGTTGCGTGGGGCTCGGTGGCGGATCTGGCCGCCCAGTCACGCACGTCGTCCGCGCACGTCGTTCGCGCCTGCCGAAGTCTCGGCTATGCCGGTTTCCGGCATCTCCGTGGAGCGCTCTTGGAAGAACTCGGCGCTTCGGCACGCGAGTGTTCGCCACGCCCCCAGGTCGATCCGGCATCTGCTGCCGACGTCTTACGCTCCACCTTTGCCGACACGTCGGAAGGACTCCGGAAAACGCTCGGCGCGTTGGATCCGGTCGCAGTCGACCGGGCAGTGCGACTGCTTGCCGCAGCCGACGTGGTTCTCGTCCTCGGCAACGGTCGATCGGCACCTTTGGCCATGGCGTCCGCAGCACTGTTCGTGCGGGCGGGTCGACGGACTCAGGCGCCCGCAGATGCATTCGTTCAGAAATTGACGGCGAGTCGTCTCCTGCGCCCGAACGTAGTCCTCGCCGTGAGCTGTAGTGGACAGAATCCCATCACCCTCGAAGCGGTGGAGGCCGCCCGTGCCACAGGTACGGCATCGGTTGTGGGGTTGTCGTGTCTTGCGGAATCAGCGCTGATCGAATCGTCGGATATCGGGATTGTGGTTCCCGGCGGCGAACCGGTGAGTGTGCTTGCAACGCTGATGAGTCTGCAGATCGCATCCTTCTCGATGACCACCGATTCGTTCGACGGGTAGCGAATTGGCCATCGGGACCGGGGCGTGGAGCAAGCACCACGCCCCGGCGACTTCTCGACTCTGCCGGAGCTGCCCGCATTCTCCCGGTGGGCTACCTATTTGGTTCCGTTCAACTCTTCGATCTCGGCGACCGCCACGGCGCCGCCTGTCGTCTGGCCGATGACGAGCTTTCCGGCCGCTGCAGCAACCGAATCGATGTCACACGGCCCGGATGCCGGCCGGGGAAGAGGGAAATAGTCGATGTGGTGAGTTGTGGTGTCGAAGCGCCCGATCGTGCTTCCTCCGGTGAAGCCGCCGTTCGCGGACCACAGGTTGCCGTCCGAACCCAGAACGAGGGGGCCCATGGAGGGAACGGGCACCTCTGGGGTTGCGATCGGATATTCGGTGACATCGCCGGACGCCGGGTCGATCCGGCCGATCTTCGCCCCCAGTGTCTCGCTGAACCAGATCGCGCCGTCGGCGCCGAGCGTCAGTCCCTGCGGTACGGCGCCGGGCGTCGGCACGTCATGGTTCGTAAAGACCCCGGTCGCGGTGTCGTACTCGACGATCCTGTTGGCAAGTGCCGCGGAGAACATCATCTTGGTGCCGGCGCCCGGCATGATGATCGTGGTGGGAACGTTCAGTCCGCCGCCTGGAATCGGCACCTCGGTGATCTGGTGTGTCGTCAGGTCGATTCGTCCCAGATTCTGGGCGATCGATTCGGTGAAGTACATGGCATTGTCCGGCCCGGGCCAGATGTCCGTCGGAGTCGAGTTCGGGCTGGGGGTGGGGAATGAACTGAACAGTCTGGTGTCGGGATCGAGGAACGCCACACCACTGGATGCGCCGAAGTATGTGAACCAGAGCTTCCCGTTCGGCCCGAAAGCAGCCCCGCCGGCTGTCGTTCCCGGAACGGGCAGGGGATAGCGCGCGACCTCGCCGGTCATGGGATCGAGGACGCCGAGACTTCCGACGTTTCCGTTCGATCCTGGATTGACGATTTCCTCGATGTAGATCTGACCGCTCGGGGCGTGGTAGATCCCTTCGCACGGCGCATGCAGTGGATCGGGGTACTCGGCGAATCCGCCCAATGGGTCTGCGGCAGAGGCAGTCATCGAGAGGGTCCATGCAGTTGCGGTGGCGGCCAGGACGGCGATCGAGGCGCGGGTCCTCGAATACGGGTTGTGGCGTGATGACACTGTCGATCCCCTTCATGGTGATGAGGTGCGGGTGAGTGTGGCGTCGAAGTCTACTTACAAATAGTCGATGTAGCGACTATGGTGGTGACTGGCGTCACATCGGACGCTTGTCGATCGGCGGCTGAGGGTGCAGCGCATCCACGCCGAACATGACCCGCCCGGAGCCGGATTCCACTCAGGTGCCTGCGGTGCGGTCTCGATCGCTCATCACACCCACAATGAGGAGTTCTGCATGTCAATTCGCAGGTCATCGATAGTGCTGTTGGTGGTCGGACTAGCGCTGATCGTAGCGGCCGGCGTGATCAGATTCGTTGCATTGCCCTCGTTGACGAAGCTTCCCGCCGACCTGAGTCAGGGCCAGAAGTACGAGGGAACGATGAGTGCGCTGAACCCTCAGGCGTTTGCGGCGAACGATCTTGCGAACCTCATCACGCCGGAAATGCCGATCACGGCCGACCGGTCTCTGACCGTCGACGCAACCGATGGCGACACGGCGATCGTCACCAGCAATACCGCAATCGCCCTGCCGGACGGGTCGACGCAGAAGGACGTGCACAGCTACGCGGTCAGTCGCGTGGACTACGCACCCGTACCGCTCACCGATGAGCAGAAGCAGACGCTGATCCCCGCCGCGGACAAGGCCACGTTCGAGGATCACGAGGGCATTGCGTTCAGCTTCCCGATGGGACCCGCCGAGGACGGCAATCTGCTGTACGACGCAGTGACCCGGTCCGGGCAGGCAGCGACGTACGTCGATTCGGGAACCCTCGAGGGGCGCGAGGTGAACAACTACGAGGTCAACGCCTCCGGTCCCATCGAGAGCCCGACGGTGCTGGCGCAGTTCAAGGACTTCCCGTCGCAGCTTCCCAAGGCTGTCGTCGCGGGCCTTCTGCAGGCGGGCATCGTCCCCGAGGCTTCGCGCGCGACTCTGCAGGCCGATCTCGCGACGCTCCCCGACGTTCTGGACCTCGGGTTCGGCAGTACCAACGTGGCAAAACTGGCGGTGGACAAACAATTCGGCGCACCTCTGAACGTCGACCAGACGCAGAGCATGTACGTCACCGTCCCGGTGAACGGTGAGGATGTGCCCGTACTTCCGCTCTCGACCGTCAAGCTGCACACCGCGCCGAGCGAAATCACCGGCCTTGCAGGGGAACTGTCGAAGAACGGCATGCTGCTGTCGATCGCGGGTGTGTGGGTTCCCCTCGGGTTGGTCGTCGTGGGGCTGCTCTTCGTCGCGATCGCAGCGGCGCGCTGGCGCAAACCTGCCTCGGTCACACGGGAGCGGACGGCCGAAGCGGCGCACGTCTGATACTCGACGAACGGAACGGGGTGGGCTCAGACGAGTGCAGTGCGAGCCCACCCCGTTCAGGTGTCTTCTAATCGGTTTGTCAGTGTGGGATCGGGGTGCCGTTCCAATCGACCAGGGTCCATCCGGTGTCCGGGCGCCCGGTGATGACGACATATCCGGTGTTGCGGAGGGGGTTGGTTTTCAGCAGGCTCACGTCGGGGTTGTCGACGTTCATGAGTGTCCAGATCATGATCGAGCCACCGTGTGCAAACGCGATGGGGTGCGTGTCTCCGCTGTCGGATATCTGCTCGACGGCATCGTCGAAGCGCTGATCGAATTCGTTGCCGTCGATGGAGCCGGGGATTCGCGCGTCACGCTGCCCCTGGAGCCAGCTGATGGGCGCTGCCAGGTAGGCGCTCTGCGCCGTGGCCTCCGGTTGACCTTCGTACTGTCCGGCTTCGATCTCCCGTAGGCCGGGCAGTACCTCGACCGGCTCGTCCACAGCGCGCGCCATGAACTCGGCGGTTTCCTGCGTGCGGACCATCGTGGAGGCGTACACGCCGTCGAAGTCCTGGCCGGCGAACCTGTCGGCCGCAGCGCGCGCCTCCTCCCGGCCCTTGTCCGTGATGTCCGGGCCGGGTGTGGACGTGTCGATGAGCCCGGATGCATTGCCCGCGGACTCGGCGTGGCGCATCAGGGTGATGGTGATCGGATCCGCGTCACTCCGAGTTGGTTGTGCCGAGGTCGGCGCGGACGCGGTCGGGGTCCCGGTGCACGCCGCCAAGGAAATGGCGGTGAGGAAGGCGGTACTTGCGGTGGCAAGGATGGAACATCGCCGATTCATGGAGGTCCTTCCAGAGGTTGTGCGGGCACGTCGACCAGCGGGGCTCGTCGACCGGGTGGCGTCACGTGTCCCGTCCGAGGTAGCCCTCTTGCATGATGCTCGCCACCAGCGCACCCGAGCGGTTGTAGATGCGGCCCGAAGCGAGTCCGCGACCTCCGGTTCCGTTCGGGGAGTGCTGGTCGTAGAGCAGCCAGTCCGCAAAGTTCGCGGGCCGGTGGAACCAGATCGCGTGGTCGAGAGAGGCGACGATACCGGGGCCACGCGACGTCTTACGCGCCTGAAGCATCACCGAGTCGAGGAGCGTCAGATCGCTGACAAACGTGATCAGGCAGCTGCTGAGCATCGGGTCTTCCGGGATGTCACCGTCGGGTCGCAGCCAGAGCCGGCTCCGCGGTGGTGGCACGGTGTCACGGTCCAGCGCGACGCGGGGCGGAGCGTTGACATAGCGCATGTCGAAGGGGCGTCGGCGGACCCACCATCCGTCGTATTCGTCGGCGTACGGAGCGAGTTGTTCCTCGATTCGAATGAGGCTGTCCGGCTTCGGAACCGAGGGAATCTGCTGCTGATAGTCGATACCGGAAACCGGCGCGCTGACGGAGATCAGCGCTTCGAAGATGACGATCCCATCCTGCGCGGCAGCCACTTTCCGAGTGGAGAACGATCCGCCGTCCCGGAGGGCGTCCACCGTGTAGACAATTGGAGCGACAGGGTCGCCGGGCCGGAGAAAGTAGCCGTGGAGGCTGTGCGGCAGTCGCCCCGGTGCAGTCCGGCCGGCCGCCATCAAGGCTTGTGCCGCGACCTGGCCGCCGAAGACACGTTGTCGATCCTCGACAGGTTGTGCCCCCCGGAAGGTCTGTGGGCTGATCTCGTCGAGCGAGAGAAGGTCGAGAACCTCGGCTACGGTCGACGTCACAGCGAGGCAAGCACCGGCATGTCACCGCTCTTGACCCCCGCGCCGAGTTCGACGCGCAGGCCGGCGGATGTTCCCAGCAGCTGTTCCAGTATCAAGCCGCGTCGGAGATACCGATGGAAGCTGTGCTCCCAGGTGAATCCCATGCCGCCGAGGAGTTGCTGACAGTTTTCGGCGGCGCTGCGGAAGAATCTGCCTGACAGGGATTTCGCCAGGATCGGTGCCTCGACCGCGCTGCTTTCCCAGGTGGCGTCTGCGGCAAGTTCTGCGCATTCCTGCCACACCCGGGTGTCTGCGAGCGCATGTTTCACAGCCTGGAAGCTACCGAGCTCACGGCCGAACTGCTTGCGCGACGTGACGTGGTCGACAGTCGCGGTGAGCATTTCGCGCCCGATCGCGTTCAACTCGTACGACAGGGCGCGGTTCGCCGCCGCTCGGATGTCACCCCAGAGGTCCGCGGCCTCGCCACCAGTCGACAGCACCGTTCCCTCGACGGAGCCCGTGACACGCGTCCACCCCGATTCCGGTTCGATACCCGCGGGCTCGAGCGCCAGGTTCTGTTCGTCCAGCGGAGTCTGAACAACGATCAGATCTTCCCCGAGGCGTGCGGGAACGAGGAGCGACGTGGTAGCACGGGGGTCCAGCGAGACGATTCCCGAGACAGCGACGGTGCAGCGGTCGGAGCCGGGGGTTGCAGAGCCCTCGACGACGCTCCCGACACGGGCCGATCCGAGTGGGGGGAAGACGATGCGTGTGACAGGTGCGTTCGGCTCGCGTTGCCATTCGCTCCGGCCCGTAGCGGCGAGCGCCACGTCGTCGACGAAAGAGGCGCGCGGAAGGAGACGCCCCTGGAGGTCCGACAGGATGCTGACGGCTGTTTCGGCGTCTTCGTCGAGCAACTCGTGCCAGCCGAACTCCGCGACGGCGTCGGGCCAAGCATCCGAGCCCGCTGCGGCGGTCACCTGCTCGAGGCTCGTACGAAAGAGATCTTTCTCGTCTGTGTCCATCATTTCTCCCGTGGAAGGCCGAGGATTCGTTCGGCGATGACGTTGCGCTGGATCTCTTTCGCGCCGCCGTAGATCGAAGACGCGCGTGAGTAGAGATAGTCGGTTCGCCAGTCCTTCGACTCGCGATCGTTGTCGAAGAGGACCGTCTCCGGCATCGCTTCCAGTGCGGAGTCGAAGAGGAACTTCTCGGCGGTCGACATCAGGTACTTGTCGAACGAGGGGAGTACACCGAGATCCTGCCCGGCCGACAGCGAGCGCAGAGTGCGGCGTGAGAGAAGACGTAGCGCCGAGATCAGTTCGAACGCTTCGCCGGCGCGGGCGTCGGTGAGTCCCGGCGCGTCCGCAACCAGCCGGTCCAGTCGCCACCGCATCCACGCTTGCCGCTGCCATGCGGCGGCACCTCGTTCACAGCTGAGGATGAACATCGCGATTGCCCAGCCGCCGTCGACGTCGCCGAGCGTGCGCGCTTTCGGCACCTTCACGTCGTCGAAATGGAGGCTGGAGAAGTCCGCTTCACCGGTGATGGCGACGAGCGGGCTGACGGTGATGCCCGGTGTGTCCATGTCGACGAACAGCGCCGTGATACCCCGATGTGCGGAGTCGGGGGCGCCGGTTCGGGTCAGGACGATGCAGCGGTCGGCGAATTGCGCCCAGCTCGTCCAGACCTTTTCGCCGTTGACCACCCAGTGGTCGCCGGCGTCGACGGCCTTGGTGCGCAGCGAGGCGAGATCGCTTCCGGCGCCGGGCTCGGAGAAACCCTGGCACCAGCTCTCGTCGCCTCGGAGTAGTCGACGAAGAACCTCGTTTGCGAGATCGGTGCGGGCGTAACGCGCGATGGCGGGTCCCAGGACTTCCTGGGTCGCGAACGAGAATGGTGGGGGGTAGCCGGCGGCGGCGAGTTCTTCGCTGACGACCGCGCGTAACGCGGTCACGCCGCCGAGGCCGCCGAGTTCGACGGGCCAGCCCAATCTGATCCAGCCGGCCTCGTAGAGCTCACGCTGCATCTTCGACAGGGTCGAGAAGATGCCGTCGACGTCGGTCGGAAGCTCGCGGAACTGCTCGAGCGCGTCGGCCCGCTCGGTAAGCCAGCTGCGGAAAGCGGTCCGAAGCTCGTCG
The DNA here is from genome assembly GCF_042674125.1 of Rhodococcus sp. NPDC056960. Taxonomy (NCBI): domain Bacteria; kingdom Bacillati; phylum Actinomycetota; class Actinomycetes; order Mycobacteriales; family Nocardiaceae; genus Rhodococcus; species Rhodococcus sp. NPDC056960. The sequence goes on from NZ_JBHURF010000031.1 coordinate 10,860, forward strand.
ATCGACATGTCACTGCGAAGTGCCGACTGGATCGTGGTCATCAGCTCACCCCTGCCTCGAGGATGTGAACGGCGCATGCCGACGCCAGTCCGATGACATGTGTGAGTCCGACCTTTGCCCCCGCGATCTGGCGTTCGCCCGCCTCGCCGCGCAGGTGAGTCGCCACCTCGTAGATGTTCGCGATGCCCGTGGCACCCAGGGGATGGCCCTTCGAGAGCAAGCCGCCCGACACATTCACAGGGGTCTTCCCGTCGCGCCACGGCGCGCCGGAGTCGAGGAAGTCCCCGGCGCCGCCCGGTTCGCACAGCCCGAGGTTGTCGTAGTGGATCAGTTCGGCGGTCGCGAAGCAGTCGTGCAGTTCGACCAGGTCGAGATCCTCCGGGCCGACACCTGCCTGCTCGTAGGCAGCGACGGCCGCGTTCCGGGTGAGGGTGCTGACGTCGGGCTGGACCTGACCGCCCTCCACCCAGGGATCGGACGTCAGAACGGACGCGGAGATCTTGACAGCGCGCCGGCGAACATCTGGATCCATGGTCTTCAACTTCGCGTCGGAGACCACGACGACGCTGGCGGCGCCATCGGTATTGGGGCAGCACATCGGCAGTGTGTTGGGGAACGCGATGACGTCGGCGTTCAGGATGTCGTCGAGGCTGAATTCCTTGCGGTAGTGCGCCAGGGGATTGAGCACCGAATGCGCGTGGTTCTTCTGGGCGACCTTGGCGAAATGGGTCGCGGTGACGCCGTGAGCGAGGGCGTACTCGGTCCCCGCCTGTGCGAAGACGCCCGGCATGATTCCTGTGCCGAGGATACCCTCGGTCTTGAGCACGGAGCCGTACCGACCGTTCGGGCTGTACACCTTCCGGGCGTCGCGCTTCTTGGCTGCGCCGCCGATCAGTCCACCCTTGCCCATCTTCTCGACGCCGACGGCAAGCCCGATGTCGGACTCGCCGGCCTTGATCGACAGGAGGGCGACCCGCAGTGCCGTGGCGCCGGTCGCACAGGCGTTCACGACGTTGTAGACGGGGATGCCCGTCTGCCCGATCTGCTTCTGCAGTCGCTGGCCGTTGTGCGAGTTGGCCTCGTACACGTTGCCCATGGTGAGAATGTCGATGTCCTCGATGGTGACGTCTGCGTCGCCGAGGGCATCGAGCGCCGACTCGGCGGCGAGGTCGATGAGATCCTTGTCGTCGTGACGGCCGAACGGCGTCATGGACGCGCCGATGATCCAGATGTCGCCGCTGCTCATCCTTGCTCCTTCACAGGCTTGTATCCGAAGGCGATCGCCTCGGTGCCGTCGTCGTCGACACCGGCGACGAACGTCGTCATGGTGACGGTCAGGCCCGGGGTGATGTCGTCGAGTTCGGCATCGAGAAGGTTCGCCTTGACGACGCCACCTCCATCGAGTTCGACGATCGCGGAGATGTAGGGCACCGGAACGGAGGGAGCCGCCCGATGGACCTGGGTATAGCCACGCAACTGTCCTGTACTGGCGAGAGCTTTCCAGGTGAAGTCCCGCCTACCGCAGTGTGCGCAGGCATTGCGCCGGTCGAAGTAGAGGGCATCGCATTGCGCGCACATCCGCGCTTGGAGATGGGATGGGTCGCCGAGCACCAAGTAGTCGACGACCGGAATCTGTCCCGGCATGGTGATCCGTCCGATCTGCGTATAGCGGTGAGGGCCGAGCGCCTACACAAAGCTCGACATGAAAATAGTATATGAGTAGAGTTTCCCGGCAAGCAACCGTGTTCGGAATCCGGTTGCCGAATCACACGTCTCTCGCAGCAAGGACACGACAAGATGACTCAGGCATGGATAGTCGACGGCGTCAGGACGCCGCGTGGCAAGGGAAAGCCGACCGGCGCACTGCACGGTGTCCACCCGCAGGAGTTGCTCGCCCAGCTCCTCGCGGCTCTGGCTGAGCGGAACAATATTGCGGCGGCCGATGTCGACGACGTCATCATCGGAAACGGCGATCAGCGAGACGACCACGGCGACGACATCGGGCGTCTCGCCGTGCTGGCGGCGGGCTGGCCGGTGACCGTTCCCGGCGTGACGCTGAACAGGTTCTGCGGTTCGGGACAACAGGCCGTGATGTTCGGTGCCGCGGGAATCGCAGCCGGCTGGCAGAAGCTCGTCGTCGCAGGCGGCGTCGAATCGATGTCCCGGTACCAGCCTCGGCGCACCAGCGGCCGGCTGGACGGAGGGAATGCCGCGATCCTCGCAAGACATGCTCTGGTCCCGCAGGGAATCTCCGCCGACTTGATCGCCTCGGTGGAGGGGTTCACCCGCGAGGAGGTCGACCAGTTTGCGCTGCAGAGCCAGCAGAAGGCCGCCGAAGCGATCGCCGACGGACGCTTCGCGCGGAGTCTCGTTCCGGTGCGTGATGACGCGGGGACGATTCTCCTCGATGCCGACGAGCACCCGCGGCCGCAGACCACCGCAGAATCGCTGGCCGCGCTGGAACCCTCGTTCGCGCGTAGCGGTTCCAAGGTGCGTGAGCCGGAGGGTATTTCCTTCGATCAGATGGCCGTCGATGCCTACCCGCAGATCAATACGATCAATCATGTTCATCATGCAGGCAATTCGTCGGGTGTCGTCGACGGTGCCGGCGTCCTCCTGCTCGCTGATCCCGATTATGCGAGGGCTCATGGCTTGACGGCGCGGGCATCGATCCGGGCGGCGGCAGTCGCCGCGGCCGACCCGATCATCATGTTGACCGCCCCGGGCCCGGCGTCCGAGCGTTGTCTCGAGCAGGCCGGCATGTCCGTGCAGGACATCGATTTGTGGGAGATCAACGAAGCGTTCGGAGCGGTGCCGCTCAAGGTTATCCGTGACTTGAAGATCGACCCGGATCGCGTCAACGTCAACGGCGGAGCCATCGCACTGGGCCACCCCATCGGAGGGACCGGGCCGATGCTGTTCCAGACCGTCCTCGACGAGTTGGAACGTCGCGACCTCTCCACCGGCCTCGTCACGATGTGCACCGGAGGTGGCATGGCAACCGCCACGATCATCGAGCGAATCTGACGACGTTGACCTAAAGCTCTATTGTTAGATAATCTGACACGCGAATATCAATCGCGCAGCCACACCGATTCGACGGAGTTGATCACGAGTGCCCCAGCAAGAGCAGACGTCGGACCAGTCCGCCACCGGGCCGCTGACAGGGCTGAAGGTCCTGGAACTCGGCGGGATCGGGCCGGGACCCTTCGCGGCGATGTTGTTGTCCGACATGGGTGCAGATGTGGTCCGGGTGGATCGTCCGGGACCGGACAGCAACCTGGGGGCGACCGACGTGCTCCAGCGGGGCCGCCGTTCGGTCGTGCTCGACCTACGTCGGGAGGAATCGGTCGCGGTGCTCCTGGACCTGGTCGAGCAGGCGGACATCGTCCTCGAGGGTTATCGCCCGGGCGTCGCTGAACGCCTCGGCGTCGGGCCCGAGGATTGCCTTGCTCGAAACCCGCGGATCGTCTACGGCCGGATGACCGGGTGGGGCCAGTCGGGCCCGTGGGCGCAGATGGCCGGGCACGACATCAACTATGTAGCCCTCACAGGTGCCCTCCACGCTGTGGGCCGTGCCGGCGAACCTCCTGCGGTCCCGGTCAACCTGCTGGGCGATTTCGGTGCGGGGTCGACCTACCTCGTCATGGGCGTGCTCGCCGCACTGTGGGAGTCGAGACAGTCCGGTCGCGGGCAGGTCGTGGACGCCGCAATCGTCGACGGCGCGGCGTCACTCACGACCATGCTGCACGGCATGCTCCACGCCGGAAGCTGGAAAGACGAGCGCGGTGTGAATCTACTCGACACCGGTCGCCCCTGGTACGACGTGTACGAGACGTCCGACGGTGGATGGATGACGGTGGGCGCCCTCGAATCGAAATTCTATGCACAATTCGTCGAGCTCCTCGAACTTCCCGCGCAGTTCACGCGCCGTCCGAAGGAGGACGGGTGGCCGGAGCTTCGCAAACATATCGCCGATCGATTCCAGAGCAGGACCCGCGCGGAATGGACTGCGGTCTTCGAGCACACCGACGCGTGCGTTGCTCCGGTTCTCACTCTCGGTGAAGCCGCCGATCACCCGCAGTTGCGCGATCGTCAGACGTTCGTCGACATCGCAGGCGTCCGGCAGCCGGCGCCCGCTCCGCGCTTCGATCGAACTCCCAGCGCGGTCCAACGTCCCCCGGCCAGGCTTGGTGAGCACACTCTCGAGGTACTGACCGACTGGGGGCTGGCGAGCGCAGAGGCATTGATCGCCGACGGTATCGCCGGGAACACCTATCAGCCTGCAACGACCTCGTAACCTTCTCCGCCCCCGGGCATACGGCACAGACAGGAATCAACTCATGTCGATCAACCCAGCAGCTATCGGTGCAGTGACGGAACCGAAACGCGTCTCGTGGACCGACCGCGACACCCTTCTCTACGCGCTCGGTGTGGGGGTGGGAACGCAGGACCTGTCGTTCACCACCGAGAACAGCAACGGTGTGGAGCAGCAGGTGTTGCCCACCTACGCAGTCATCGCGTGCGCCGGATTCGGCGCATTGTCGAAGGTGGGAAAGATCAACTGGGGAAAACTCCTTCACGGATCTCAGGAGATCCGGTTGTTCGCACCACTTCCGGCCGCCGGCAGTCTCGACGTGGTGTCGGAGGTGGCCGACATCCAGGACAAGGGTGAAGGGAAGAATGCTGTCATCGTCCTGCTGGCCCGGGGCACCGACCCGGACACCGGTTCGGCGGTCGTGGAGACCCGCACGACCCTTATCATCCGTGGCGCCGGTGGGTTCGGCGGCCGGCCGGGGACCCGTGCCGATGCCGTCGTGATCCCCGACCGTCTGCCGGACGCACGAGTCAGCCTGCCGACCCGCGAAGATCAGGCCTTGCTCTATCGGCTCTCCGGAGACCGCAATCCCCTGCACAGTGACCCCTGGTTCGCCACGGAGAAGGCGGGTTTTCCGCGTCCGATTCTGCACGGACTGTGCACGTACGGTGTCGCCGGGCGCGCTCTTGTCGCCGAGCTGGGTCACGGAAAAGCACAGAGCATCACGGCGATCGCCGCGAGATTCACCTCGCCCGTCTTCCCCGGTGAGACGTTGACGACATCGGTGTGGACCACTGAACCCGGGGTGGCGGTGTTTCGCACCGAGGCAGTTGCACCCGACGGAACGGATGCACGTGTGGTCCTCGACGACGGCCGCGCCGAGTACGTCGGCTGACCACCGTTACCCCGGTTGCCCGAGACAATCCCAGGAGGAAGCATGTTCACCACCGATTTCACCACCACCTTCGGGATCGAGCACCCGATCGTCTGCGGTGGGATGACGGCAGTAGGTCGAGCCGAGTTGATTTCGGCCGTTGCGAACGCCGGCGCGCTCGGATTCCTCACGGCGTTGACGCAGCCCACACCGGACGACCTGGCGAAGGAAATCGCGCGCTGCAAGGAGATGACTGATCGCCCCTTCGGGGTCAATCTGACGATTCTGCCGACCATCGATCCGGTTCCGTACGACGACTATCGAGACGTCATCATCGACAGTGGAATCAAGATCGTCGAGACCGCCGGCAGTAATCCGGCGCCGCACCTGCCGGCGTTCAAGGCTGCAGGCGTGAAGGTCATCCACAAGGCGGTCGCGGTGCGGCACGCGGTGAAGGCGCAGGCTCTCGGCGTCGACGCGGTGAGTATCGACGGATTCGAGTGCGCGGGCCACCCGGGCGACGACGACATTCCGGGGCTCGTGTTGATTCCGGCGGCAGCGCGCGCTCTGTCCATTCCCATCATCGCCAGCGGTGGGTTCGCGACCGGTGCCGGGCTCGTTGCGGCGCTTGCCCTGGGTGCTTCAGCTGTCAACATGGGCACGCGTTTCGTTGCGACCGACGAGGCGCCTGTGCACGAGAATGTGAAGCAGCAGATCGTGGCCAACGACGAGCGATCGACGGTGGTGGTGTTCCGGGAATTCCGGAACACCGCGCGCGTCGCGCGCAATGCGATCTCGGAACAGATCGTGGAGATATCGGGCAAGCCCGGCGCAACGTTCGAGGACGTCGCACACCTCGCCTCCGGTAAGCGTGGTCGCACCCAGGTTCTCGAACACGGCCTCGTCGACGACGGTATGTGGTGGGCAGGACAAGCCCAGGGGCTGATCCACGAGATCGCGCCCTGCGCGGAGGTGATCGACCAGATCATCGGCGATGCCACCGAGGTGCTCGCGCACCGTCTCCAATCGATGTCGATGTAGATAGTGCGTGCGTGATCCGGAACGGATCGTCATCAGGAGGCGGCAGCAGTGGACGACAATCTCGAGGTTGCGGTGAAGGAAGTGGTGTCGGCGGCCCCGGCGCAACCCGAGACCGTCGACTGGTTGACCTTCGCGAGAGACCATCGCGACGACGGAAACACAACCATGTTCATGGCGATGCGGTCGGTCATGCGGTTGCAACAACACATGACCTCGGTTCTCGAACGTGAGTTGAAAGAGCACTTCGAGATGAATCTGACCGACTTCCTCATGCTCAAGACACTCCAGATGAGCGATGACGGGACCCGGTTGTTGAGCCGCGTCGCGTGGCACCTGCTCGTGCATGCAACGACCGTGACGATCGCGACGGACCGTCTGGAGGCCCGAGGGTTGCTGTACCGCCACACGCATCCTCGTGACCGCCGAGCGAGGTGCGTCACCATTACGGAGGAAGGGCGTGCGGTAGTCGATTCGGCGACCGAGAAGCTCAGTGGCTGTGGTTTCGGTATGCCCGGTCTCGATGCCGAAACTGCCCGAACGCTCGTCGAGTTACTGGCACCCGTGCGGCGTTCGGCAGGCGATCTCGATCGGTCTCACTGAAACCACCGCGCGGCTGTGGGCCCGCTGCCGCACGAATCAGTAGCTGACGAGGTCGTGGGAGCGCACATGGTCGATCTCGTTCACAGTGTGCATGGCCCACCGTCCGTCGCCATGGAAGGCGCGGGTGACCGAGGTGTGCGCTGCATAGAAGAACATGTCCTCACGGATCGCGAATGCTGCAGCCAGGAATGCGCTGATCACACCGCCATGAGCGACGACAGCGAATCGCTCGCCGTCATGGTTGAGTGCCAGTTTTTCGATCTCGCGATACACGCGCGCACGGAAGTCGTCGCTGCGTTCGCTGTGAGGAAATGCCTCCCAGCGTCGTGTCCGGAGGAACTCGGCGCTGGCGGCCGTGAGCTCGTCCGCGGTGGGATCCGGGAGAGAATCGTCGCCGAAACCGAAGACATCGATCTCCCGCAACCCGCCGAGCACCACCGGGTCCAGCGAAGACGGTTGCGCTCGCGCGACGCGCATGGCGGTCTCTCGGGCACGCTCCAGATCGCTGCAGTAGATCGCAGAGAACTGTTCGTGCGCAAGGTGCGCCGCTACCGCATCGGCCTGCTCGAGGCCGACATCGGAGAGCGGCGGATCCAAATGCACTGAGCGAGGCTCAGTCCTGGAGGGCGACACCTGTTGGGCGTGCCGAATGAGAACAACTTCTGTGCGGGGCCCCTCGATGAGCAGCGCGCGGTGGATCCGATCACGCGTCGACGGCGTCGAATCGGGTGCAGGGATAGGGCGTGCTGTCTCGTTCATGGGTGAGTTACTCCTCGAGTTGCGCTCAGGGTGAGCTATCTTGCGGGTTTCATGGCACCCGCATGGTGACGCGTCGACGCACTCATGCGAGATCGGACGCAGGCCACCAACGGGACAACATTCCGACGACAGAATCGTCGTCGCGGGCGGGGAGACGACCCATGTAGCTGAGGTCGGAGCGATCACGTCGTGACCGCGCGAATCCACGTGGCTGCTCTGCCTCCGAGAGCATCGGCTGACGGAGGCGCCATTCGCGGACCACGATGCGGTGCGCGATCCTCCACCCCGCCCCCGGCCGGTTCTCGAAGCGGTCGATGTAACGGCACCCGAAGACATCCATGATCAACTCGTCGCTGTCGGTGGGCCGCACGTGGTGGGCCACGCAGTAGCTCTCGGCACGCGCAATGTCGCCGTCGACGTCGATCAGGGTGTTCTGCAGCGTATGCATCGTGCTCTCGAAATGAAGGAGGTGTTCCATCACCCACTCCACATAAGCGTCCGGTCCACCCCGGAACGCTCCGCCGTGGTCATCGATTGCGTCGTCGTGATAGACGGATCGCACGAGTTCGCCATCCCGCCGGTCGATTCCCCGGCAGTACAACTTCAACGCCCGATCGATGTCACGTTCCGCCGCGAGAAGTTCCAGTTTTGCTGCGATGTCAGGCAACGGTGTCTCCAAACTGGTGGTCCAGGTCGTGCCGGAGCTGCCGTGTCGGCTGGCTCTGCTCGGCCGCTTGATGTCAGCAAATCACTCTTGTCATCAATAATCAACAGTTAGATAGTATGGGGAAGTGGGGCGTCGATGCTCGATCGCCACAGTTCTCGGCCTGTGCGGCGAGGACCGATCGGCAGAGACGATTGCGCGCCCCTCAGTGATGGTCTCGAATAGGAGTGGTAGCACATGACGGTCCCCATCAGTAATCACAGTTCGCTCGGCGTCGGCATCGTGGGGCTCAGCGCGTCGGGTGGTTGGGCCGCCGGTGCCCATGTGCCCGCCCTGACGAGGCTTGCCGGCTTCGAGTTGCGTGGATTGGTCGCCAGCAGCAGTGCTACGGCAAAGGTGGCGGGCGACAAGTTCGGTGTCGACTTGGCGTACGACAACGTGCGAGAACTCGTAGACAGGGATGAGATCGATCTCGTCGTCATCACGGTCAAGGTTCCTGAACACCGCGAGCTCGTCATGACGGCTCTCGATTGCGGAAAGGCTGTTCTCTGCGAATGGCCGCTCGGCAACGGACTCGCGGAGACCGAGCAACTCGCGGAGGCGGCGCACGCGCGGGGTCTCCCAGGATTCGTCGGACTCCAGGCACGGTCGGCTCCGACCATCCGATACATGCGCGATCTGATCGCCGACGGCTATATCGGAGAGGTCCTGTCGACCAGCCTCATCGGATCGGGAGGTACCTGGGGGGCGACCGTCGACGCCCGGAACGCGTACACCCTCGATCGTGCGAACGGCGCGACAATGCTGACCATTCCGTTCGGTCACACCATCGACGCTCTCACCGTGGTGCTGGGAGAGTTCGATGACCTCGCCGCCACCACGGCGACACGACGACGGCAGGTCTTCGACGGGGAGTCGAGCAGGGGGATCCCGATGACCGCCGAAGACCAAATTGTGGTGAGCGGCGTTCTCGCGGGCGGTGCAATCGCGTCCGTGCACTTCCGAGGTGGAATGTCCGCCGGCACGAACCTTCTCTGGGAGATCAACGGCACGGACGGCGACCTCGTGCTGACGGGGAACTCCGGGCATCTCCAGTTGGCGGACATCGAGCTGCGGGGCTCCCGCGCCGGAAGCGACATGGCAGTGATGTCCCCGCCGCGGCGCTACGAACTCGCACCGCGGGACGCGTTCGGCGATGTTCCGCGGGCCTACAACGTGGCGAACGCATACGCGCAGATCCGGGATGATCTCGCTTCTGGGACCGCATTCGCGCCTACGTTCGCACATGCCGTGCGGCGCCATAGTCTGCTCGAGCGTATCGGTGCGAGCGCTTCGAGCCGGTGCGGGTCGCGATGACGAGTGGTAGTGATCTGTTGCACACTGCTGTACGATCAGTTTTACTCTAAGAGTCGACAATAAATCAGTCGAGTAAGAACGCACACCGAGCACGAAGGCAGAATCGATGAGCACCGGAAGTTCGCACCACGAGGACACTTCGCAGGAACTGAGCCTGCTGCAGACCCTTCGCCTGAAGGGACGCGCGACATCGGATGCGCTCGCGTCCGCTGCTGGGATCGACGACGCAACGGTCGAACGTCTCGTCGACAGCGCTGTCGACGCCGAACGATGCACTCGAACGGGTCAGTTCGTGAAGCTCTCGGCATCGGGAAAGGAGCGACTTGCGGAACTGACTGCCGCTGAGCGAGCGTCGGTCGACCACGCAGGGCTGGAGAGTCTGTACGAGCAGTTCGACTCCTACAACAACGACCTCAAAGCCCTTGTCACCGACTGGCAGATGAAGGATGGGGCCACACCCAACGATCACTCGGATGCGGCATATGACGAGGAGATCGTGCGTCGGCTGTCCGACCTGCATGAGTCCTTCCTGCCATGGCTGGGAAAGCTCGCGGTGCTGAACAAGCGCCTGGCTCACTACACAGCCCGATTCGATACCGCTATTGACAAAGTCAACAGCGGCGATCACAGCTTTATAGCGCGCCCAATTGCCGACAGCTACCACACCGTGTGGTTCGAGCTGCACGAAGAACTGATCGGCCTGCTCGGCAGGGATCGCGCATCCGAGGCCGCAGCTGGCCGAGCGGTCTGATCACCGTCACCATTCATGGACTGAAATTGGCAAGGAAGGATAAGAGATGACGGTCTTGCGCCTGGGGCAGTGCCCGGATGCGGAGCGCGAGCTCATCGGAGGAAAGGCGTTCAGCATCAATTCGATGCTCACCCTTGGACTCCCGGTGCCCCCCGCGTTCGTTCTGGGAACCGATGAATGCGCACGGTACTACGCTTCCGACCGGAAGCTCGCCGATGATGTACTGACAGAATTGCGACGGGGGATCGAATCTCTCGAAAGCACACTCGGGCGTACGTTCGGAGCTGCGCAGAAGCCGCTGCTCGTCTCCGTTCGATCGGGTGCGCCCCGCAGTATGCCGGGGATGATGGACACCGTTCTGAATCTCGGCATCAACGACGCCGTCGAGGCTGCGCTTCGTGAGGAGACCGCCGACTCGGATTATGCAGCGGACACCCATCGTCGCTTCAAGGAGCAGTTCCGAAAGGTTGTCGGGAGTGACCCGTCGCCGGAGCCCTGGGAGCAGCTCGAAGCCGCCGTCGCGGCCGTATTCAACTCCTGGCACTCGCCTCGCGCGGTGGCCTACCGCCGCCACCACGGGATCCCCGACGACGGGGGCACCGCGGTCACTGTGCAGGCCATGGTCTTCGGGAATCTCGACGACCACTCGGGGACGGGCGTACTGTTCACCCGCGACCCCGTCACGGCTCAGTCCGCGCCGTTCGGTGAGTGGCTCCCCAAGGGGCAGGGCGAGGATGTCGTCTCCGGACGGTGTACACCGCTCACTCTCGGCCACCTCGCCGAGTTCATGCCTGACGTTCACAGGCAATTGATGGAGTCCGCCGCGCTTCTCGAACGCACATTCCGTGACGTCCAGGACATCGAGTTCACGGTTGAGTCCGGGCATCTGTGGTTGCTCCAGACACGTTCCGCGAAGCGCTCGGCGAGCGCCGCAGTGCACCATGCCGTCACGTTCGAAAAGGAAGGCATCGTCACACCCGAGGGGGCACTGTCGATGATCAGCCCCGAGCAGTTGAGCGCGTTCCTCCGACCACATCTCGCGCCGACGGCACGCATCGGTGCCAAGCTACTGGCGCGGGGAGAAGTCGCGTGTCCCGGCGTGGTCAGCGGCCTGGTGGTCGGAACGGCAGACGAGGCGGAGGAGATGGCCGAACAAGGCATCGACGTCATCCTCGCTCGCCCGACGACCGATCCGGACGACGTCCACGGAATTCTCGCCGCCAAGGCGATCATTACCGAGATCGGAGGGGCCACCTCGCACGCGGCGGTGGTCAGTCGCGAATTCAACCGGGCATGCGTCGTCGGCTGTGGTGAGGATTCGCTCATGGGTCTGGTGGGCAAGAACGTCACCGTCGACGCCACGTCGGGTGAAATCCTCGACGGCGTCCTCGAGGTAGAGATTCCCTCGAAGGACACGCACCCCGATCTCCGCGTCGTCACCGAGTGGCTCGCGGCGAGTGCAACCGGGTGCGACAACCCGCTCAACAAGATTCTCGCGGCTGCGCATTAGTCACGAATCAGCACAACATAATTGACGAGAGATGGTGCAGGGTGTGGCCCCTCAGCGAGTTCGCTGAGGGGCCACACTGGTTTGCCGAACCTTCACACATCGACACGAAAGGATGCGCGAATTGTCATACTCGCCTTTGTCATCCCCGTTGCATTTGCCGGGCCGTCCATGGTGCAGGCGTCTGAAATGATCACGGGTCACGACGACGGTTGCTTCGGTTGCGGCAGTGACAACCCGATCGGGCTCGGACTCCGGTGTACCGCCGGTCCGGGGCTGTCGCTGCGTGCGTCGGTGGCACCGGCAGCGACGAATCTACGATGCATCGGACCCGTACCGCTCGGGATCATCTCAGCGATTCTGGAGGAGTCGATGGGATTGCTCGGTGGGCTGGTGTCGACATCGATGAAGGTCGAGCACCTGTCGATCGATTGCGAACATCTTTCCGATGCCGAGCAGGAACTCACTGTCGAGGCCCAGATCGATGAGGTCATCGGCGACCGCGTCCGCACCAGCGCGGTTGCAAGATCTGCCGGTGGCGGTCTTGTCGCGACTGCCACCGGGACCTACGTGGCCGCTTCGCGCCTCGTGCGCCTTTCTGGTAGCTGGAACAACCAGAAAGGCGCACGGGTGGCGGAGCCGCCTACCGCGGCGAAGGAGTAGTAGCGGGCCTGTAATTGGGTCGGAAGGGACGGCGCCCGAGCACTGTCTCGAGGATGAATGCAAACACCGCAACCCCCAAGGCGATCGTCACCATTCCGAGCAGCTGTGTCGGCAGCCAGGGGTAGTTGCCGTTGACCGCGATCCAGGAGGGCATTGCGATGAAACCGTAGACGGCCGTCACGGACAGAGGAGTGATCAAGAGCATCGACACCGACCTCCAACCGCGAAGACGCTCGCGGTACCGGTAGGCAATTGCGGCGGCCAGGAACACACCGACCGAATTACACGGGATCCACCACCACGGCAGCTGTGTGAGGATGATGAGCGGCTGATTCCCGTAGTAGTGATAGACACCCATGTTCAGCAGGATCTCCTCGAATATCACCGAACTCGCCGCGGCCCCCGCCCACATCAGCCAGATCGTCTTCGTGCGCGGATTGCTCTCGAGAAGTTTGTAGATGAAGATCATGAAAGCCCCGTAGCCGAACCAGCCGGCTACGATCCACCACGGCATCTCCCGGCCGAGGATGGTGAAAGCATGGTTCGACTCACTCCACGGGAAGTACACCGCGCCGATCACGTCGTAGAAGACCTCGGGGATGCAGATCATCGCCCCACTGAGCGCGAGCATCAAGGGCAGGAAGGAACCGGTCTTCCTGAGTTCGCGGACGCCGAGTCCGACTCCGATCAGCCCTGCCAAGGTCATGAAGGACGTCGCAATGATGTTGTTCATCGACATGTACGGGGTATCTTGCGGCGGAACGGGGATCTTGAAGACGGGATCCATCGTGAAGTCCGCGCTTCCGAGAACAGGGCCCTGCCGGAGCGCGGTGATGATGAGAGCCGCAGCGATTGCGCACACAACCGTAACGGCGATAATGATTTTGCCTCTTGGTGTGATTCCTTCCAGCGAGGATTGATCGGGGTTGACCTGCGGAGCGACTCGCTGTGGGGAGCCCTCCTTGGATGGCGTGGAAACCATGTCTGCGCCTCTCTTTGGCGACGGCGAGTGTGGACTTTGCCTTGAAGCGGCAACTCTCGAGTGGGAACGACTGCAGAACCGTCGCCACCCGCTCAACTCTATGACGTAGGCCACACAAAAGTCGATAGTTAGATGTTCGCAATCGCGATTGTTTTCAGATGAGGCTGAAGCGGTCACTCTCGGGAGCGTTAGCCGAGTCGCGGATCGACTCGCCACGACATAAGTCGACCATCAAACGGTCGGATGCTAGACAATGCCCTCCGATCGTGACTAGCCTCACACTCGGTCAGTGAAGCGGCGTAACGAAGGAGATCGAATGACAATCTGGAAGTTGGGCGATTTTGCCACGCGCCCGGTAGTGGGTGCCTTCGAGCCCGAGCCCGACGATATGGACCTATTGGCGGACAAGCACGGACTCGGTCTCCAGAAGTCCTGGCTCTACGGCTTCTTCAGAGATGCCGAAGGGCTCACCTATTGCATCGAACGCAACTTTGTCGGATCACTGACCTCTGGCCTGTTCGTCATGACTCAGGACGGGGACCTTTCGCGTGAACTGAATGTGCATCCCGATTCGGGCCGCAGCGCCCGCGGGGAGCTGCGTCGCACCGTGGAAGGTAAGACTCGCCGGTGGTCCGATCCTGTCTTTCAGAAGCTCCCGGCGGGGTGTTTCCCTGAAGGCGAGCAGTCGATGGAACTGGAGTTCAGCCGCGAGAAGCTGGTCTACAACGAGGGCGACATCCTCGCCATGGAAGGCGTGTCCGCCGGACTGGGTATGCAGTTCTTCATCCCGTCCCTCGATCGTCCGCTGCTGTACACCAGCACGTGCTTCTGGATGGAGGGCACTTTCCAGGGGAAGAAGGTATCCGGTCCGATCTGGTTCGACAATTCCTTCTGGCGGCACGGTCTGGAGTGGAAGGAGTACGGCTACTTCCTCGACAAGCAGATCATGTGGCACGTGTTCTGCAACAAGTTCGACGACGGCTCGTTCGAAGGGGGCATCTCGTCTCCGGCCGCGATGGCTTCTCACCGGGTGTGGTGATCCAAAGCACCGGTGAGGTCGAGCTGACCTCCGACACGGACGCCTGGTTCCAGCTCGACGACGCACGCTGGCCCACCGAGGCGACGTTCGAGGTCGGTGAGTCCACGTACCGTATGGACGCCCCCGCGACCGGTCGGATGACCGAATTCTCCGAATCGCGCTGGGCGGGCTACCGTGCCCAGCTCGGCCAGTCCCGACGCGATGGCGACACGCGCACGCTTGTGGACGGCCTGACCTGGAACGAAGGCTTCCCGGTCGACAGGGTCGGTCCCGACGGCAAGCCCGCATGAGGCCCACATGTCGATGAACGCTCTCACCCCCGCCGCGGCGGACCTGTCCGACCCTGTCCACGGGTGGTCCGAGCCGGACCGCTTCTGGACCCTCGCCAACACCAGCGAGGTCACACCGGGGATCCTCACGGCGCTCGACTGGAGCGTCTGGGACAACTTCGAGTTGGCCGTCCGGGCTGCGTGGTGCCAGATGGGGATCATGCAGCCGAAGGATGTGCACCTACCCGCTGATCCGAATCTCCGGCAGACCTACGTCTTCTACGGGCGCCACGCTCTCAACGTGGACTACGTCCGCGACTTCATGGGGGCCGTACCAGGCGCGTCGCCGAATGACTTCGAGCGCGACGTGTGCGGCACAGTCCGCCCGGACATGCAGGACGGGAAGGGTTCACTCCGACGCGTCCCCGCCATGCTGGTCAAGTTGCCACGAGTGTTCCGTCGCCATTCGGGCGAGCTCCAGCGCTCCCACACGGAGATGGTGGACTGGTGGCGGCGGGACGTCCTGTACGGGGTCGGCAGTGACGACCCCCTTGCCGATCTGCACGACGCGGCGAGCCGGTTCCGCGACACGATGACTCTGCATATTCGTACCCGAACGTTCCTGCAAGGGGTCCAGGGCGCTCTCGTCGGCATGGCCGAGAAGGCGGGGCGTGCGGACTTGTCGCTGACGGTCTTCTCGGCCTACGGCGACGTCAGCGAATCTGCGCTTGCCGATGACATGTGGGCACTGGGCCGTGAGCAGCTCACCATGGCCGAGTTCCTCGAGCTGCACGGCTATTACGGCCCCGACGAGGGAATGGTCTGGACGTCGTCATGGCGCGAGGACCAGACACCGTTGCTCGCGCTGGCGCGGTCGATGGCTGCCCGTCCCACTCATGAGGTGGGCAGCCGCGCCGACTCTGCACGAGAGGCCCGCCTCGACGCCGAGGCGCAGCTGATGGCAACGATGGGCCCCCTGAAACAGAGACTTTCTCGGTTCCTCTTCTCGCAAGCGGGTCGGCAGGTACGGAATCTGGAGTTGGGCAAGGCGAGCTACCACATTGCGCTCGACGGTTGCCGGGCGGCGGCCCGGCGCGTCGGCGCTGACCTTGCCGCCCGTGGATTCGTCGATGATCCGGAGGACGTGTTCTTCCTTACGATCGAAGAACTCGGCGCGCCACCGGCGCACGTGCGTGAGCTGATCGAGTTCCGGCGGGACCGTCGCCTGGAATATCATTCCGTCGACCTGCCGATGACCTTCTACGGCGTGCCGGAACCCGTCCCCGCCTCCGACTACGACCCGAACATCACCGAGATTGCCGGCATCGGCGCCAGCAGCGGTGTGGTGGAGGGCCGGGCCAGATTGGCCACCGACGCGGACGACGACGACCTCTTCGAGGACGGCGACATCCTCGTGTGTCGAATCACCAATCCGAGCTGGACACCACTGTTCACGCTCGTGGAGGCTGTCGTCATCGACATCGGCTCCACCGCAAGCCACGGAGCCATCGTCGCTCGGGAACTCGGGGTCCCCTGCGTCATCAACACCGGAAACGGTACCCGTGCGATTCGCACCGGCGACCGCATCCGTGTCAACGGTACAGCCGGCATTGTCACGGTCTTGGAGAGGTTCGCCGGTACGGCTGACCGGACTGATCTCTGACGCTTCGATGATGGCGAGGCGCCGCATCCGCACATCCCGCGGATGCGGCGCCTCTGCGTTTGGGAGCTCGTCGACAACCTCTGAGTCGGAACGTGGTTCGCGAGAATGCGTCGACCTGCAGAGCGTTATCTGCAGTACCAAGTCTCGACGGCGTCGGAGACGAGCAAGAGGGCCGAACTACGGTCGTCGCTATTCAGCAAAGCGCCGGATGGGATCGAGGCCGGCCGGTCCTGGATGACCCTCTCGCGCCGTAGCCGGTGATATGCGGATGCCCGAGCCGAGAATGACTCGGCTCGGGCATAGAACGTCTGTGGAAGGAACCTATTCCGTCAATGCGCTTCGGCCCGACTCGGCTCGCTCGCGATTTCCCCGGTCACATGGGGTTTCGGCAGCATGAACTCTGCAACCATCCACGCCGTCGAAATGCTGAGTGCCGCCGTGATCACCGCCGCTACCGTCGTCCACAGGACACTTCCGCCCAGATTGAGCGCGGCAAACGTCGGCCACCCGGTCCACACTTCCCATGCGACGAAAGCGCTGGGTATCAGTGGAACTGCAAGGAGTGTGCCCCTCGTGCCGAACCGTCTCTCGGCCACCACGAGCAGTGCACCCGAGGCAATCCCGCCCAGGTTCGTGAAGAGCCACCACAGCGGGAAGCCGCCGTCGTAGAACTGGAAAGGCTGCGGACCGTAATAGTCGTACAACTTGAGGGCGGTGAGTGGGATCTCGATGATGAGATTTGCTCCGAAGACTACGGCGACAGCACGCCAGAACTCCTTCTTCGATGAACCGCTCTTGAACAACTGGAAGAACAGGTAGGCGCTCCCTCCGGCGAAAGCCGGGTAGAGCAATGTCGACCAAGTGGGATCTCCCCTGAAATTGAACATCACGAACGTCATGATGTTGCCCTCGCGGTAATTGAGAAGCCCGAGGACGCCGTAGAACGGCTCGGTGAGTGCAGCGAGAAGTCCACCGACAGCGCACATCAGGAGCGCGGGAGTGCGATGTCGAATGAAGTCGTAGAGTGCGTAGATCAGGAACAAGCCGGCGACGACGATCGCGACTGCCAATGCAATATCATGCGTGGTCGCGGGGGCGAGAACGTCTCGTGGTGGGTCTGGAACGTATGACAGATAGGTCATGGTGCAGAAGTTCCTTCGCGGAAGTGGCAGGCGTCACAGAAATGGTCTAATAAGAGACTATCTATGTGTGGATGGTTGGTCAATGGTGCAGCTACTGATCACGTCCCTGTTCTGGAGCGATGACTCTCGAGGGAAGGCTGACGCTAGCGCCAGCGTCCTGCTTCGTACGCGGCGTTCCACACCTCGCAGATTCGTCCGTCGACGACGCGGAAAACCTCGATGCTGGAGACCTCCTGCTTCTCGGCCTCTTTCGGAACCAACGTGCATACATACACAATTGTCACGAACTCGCCGTCCGAGACGGTGTGGAGGAGGTCGAATCGCGCGTCGTCCATCTCGGCCATGAAATCGATTGCACGTTGTCGTGATTCCGCTCGCGTGAGCGTTTCAACCTTGCCGACCTCGTGTCTGATCACCTCCTCGGAGATGAGTTCGTCGGCAAGGTCGAACTTTCGTTCACTCCAGAACTCGTGGTTGTACCGCAGAACTACCTCTTCGGGTGATCGCTGCATTGCCGTCTCTCCTCGCGATGAAGGTTGCTTGTTGATGCTCTATTGCGACATGGTCGAATAGTCGAAATTACCTGCGGTATCCGGCACTTTCGATCGCAGATCAAAAATGCGATAGTACGAACTCCCGGATGGAGTTCGTACTATCGCATTGTCATCGTGGCAGATCCCCGCGACGATCCGTCAGGCCGAGGCAGGCGAAAAGGTGACCGGCAGCGATTCGATGCCGTGCAACACGAAGCTGCGGTGGAAGGTCACGTCCTGGTCGGGGTCGGCCAGAGCGATGTTGTGGCACCGCTCCAGCAGCACCGCCAGTGCGGCCTTGGATTCCATCTTGGCCAGATTCATACCCAGGCACGAATGTTCGCCGCGCCCGAATGTCAGGTGCCGTGCCCTCGCCTGGTCCAGGTCGAGATCGTCGGGCTCGCTGTAGACCGCGGGGTCACGGTTCGCGGAGCCGGTGACGAGGTAGATGAGACTGTCGGCGGGAATATGTGTGCCTCCGACCTCCACGTCTTCGACCGCGACCCTCCAGATGCCCTGCACGGGCGGTTCGAGACGAAGTACCTCGTCGAGGAAGTTCGTGATCTTGGAGGGATCCTCACGCAGAACGTCCTGCAGCTGGGGATCCTTGGCCAGGGTCCACACGGCACTGGTCAGCAGGTTCGTGGTCGTCTCGTTTCCGGCGACCAGGAACTGAACCAGCATCTGAAGCAGTTCGGGCAGAGTCAGCGGTGCTTCACCGTCGAGTCGTGCGGCGAGCAGGTCGCTCAAGAGATCGTCGACCGGGTGCTCGCGTCGACGGTCGAGCTCCGCGGTGAAGTAGTCGTAGAAGGCATCCACCTGGTCGAAGATTTCGATGATGGCATCAACGTCGTGGGAGAGGGCGCCGACCCCACGTGTGAAGGCGTTCGACCAATCCTTGAAGGTCTTCATGTGTGACGGCGGGACTCCGAGGAGTGTGGCGATCACCGTCATCGGGATCGGCATGCTGAAGGCTTCGACGATGTCGGTCCCGTCCGAGGCGAAGTTGTCGACGAGGCTGTTCGTCAACTCCTTCACCGCGCCATCGAGTTCCGCCACCCGGCGAGGCGTGAATGCGGCGTTCACCAGCGAGCGTTGACGCTTGTGCAGAGGCGGGTCGGAAAACAGCAGAACACGTGATTTGCTGAGTTCCATCCTGCGGGCCGCCTGTCGACGGGTGCGCTCGGGAATGTCGTCGTTGTGCAGGATCTGCTGGGCAATGCTGGACACCGAACTCGGACCGCTGGCCATTCGATTCGAGAATCGGGTGACATCGCGCAGCACGTCCAGGACATCCTCATGTCGCGTCACGACCCAGGCCCCGAGTTGCTCGTTGTGGGTGACCGGTTCACTGTCCCGCTGCGCGGCGTACGCGCCGTAGGGACACCGCACGACGTCGGGGCGTAGTGCCAGCAGGTCGTCAAGTGTGGCGACTGGGCAGGTTGAGGTCTCCACTCGTTCTGTCACCGCAAACTCCTCATGCACGATTGATAGAATGTTGAGCATTAGAGTATCGGACGATGTGCCGACCTGTCTACCACACGGGCATCACCACGTCAGAGATCGAGGACGAGCTTTCGTCCTTTGCAGCGGCTCACGCAAATCATCATCACGTCGCTGGATTCCTGCTCGTCGGGAGTCAGGTAGTCGTCGCGATGGTCGGGTTCACCCTCGAGTACCTTGGTCTCGCATTCCCCGCAGTAGCCTTCCTCGCACGAGAAGGGTTGATCGGGGAGCACGTTGCGTACCTCGTCGAGGATGTTGACACCCTCGGGAACGGTGAAGGTGACCCCGGTCCGGCGTAACTCCACTTCGAACGAGTCTCCGCTGGTGTCGACCGGGCCACTCGAGGAGAACCGTTCGAAGTGCAGGTCGCCCAAATGGTTGTGGGCGGTGTACTCCTTCGCGACGGCATCGATCATCGGGCTGGGGCCACATGTGTAGACAACAGTTCCAGCGGGTGCATCAGCGAGAATGGCCGGCAGATCGGGATATCCGCGCTCTTCCTCGATCCACAGGTCTACCTGGTCTCCGAAAGAGACGAGCTTGTCGCGATACGCCATCGAACTCGCGCGGCGCCCACCGTAGACGAGCGACCACGTGGCGCCGGCTCTGCGGGCCTGTTCGATCATGGGAATGAGCGGCGTGATGCCGATTCCTCCGCCGATGAAGACGTACGAGTCCGCCTCGACCAGGTGAAAGTTGTTTCTCGGGAGGCGGATGCTCAGCTCGACCCCGGTCTGCACGGCGTCGTGGAGTTCCTTCGATCCGCCGCGACCGTTTTCCTCGCGCAGCACGGCGATCGTGTACTTCGACCGGGCGTCTGTGTCGCCGCAGAGTGAGTACTGACGTGACAGTCCGGAGGGCAGATGCACTTCGATGTGCGCTCCCGGCTCCCAGACGGGGAGGGGATCTCCGTCCGGATGCGCAAAAGACACTTCGATGACGTCGTCGGCGGCGACCGTCACGCTGATTACGCGGAGGGTCAGGCGTTCGATGGTGGTGATCATTGTGATCATCCCTTCGCTGCGTCAACAAGCGGCTCGAGCTTACTGAGAACGTCGAGCCACGCTGCTGATGTGGTGATTTCGGAACAGAAGTTTGTCTCGACGATGACTCCGTCGAGGTCGGCCGTGGCACACTCCGCGACTCGGGTGGTCATCTCCTCGACGGACATGCGCTTGCCCGCGGTGGACTGCTGGGCGAGTCGATAGATCGCTCCCACCGGTGCCTTCCCAGCGGGACGCACGCTGTTGATGTCGTCGAGGAGGCTCACGACATTGCCGATCGGTATCGAACCGGGGTTCCACAGATCGAAGTCACGTGCGGTTCGAGCGAGTCCGGCTTTCGAGTACATACCCGACATGAATTGCGGAATCCGGGTGGGCTTCGGCTGCATGATTACCGGGCCGATGTCGAAGAAGGCGCCGTGATACTCCACCGGGTCGTCGCCCCAGCATGCGCGAAGCGCAGGAACGAATTCGTCCATGCGCTTGCCGCGTGTCCGGGGATCGACTCCGACCGCGCGGTGCTCCTCCTCGGACCATCCGACGCTCAGGCCGACCACGGACAGCCGACCGTTGCTGATTCGGTCGATGGTGGCCAAGCGGTTGGCGAGTTGAGCGGGCCAGTGATTTCCGCCGACGAGAATGCTGCTTCCCAACTGCAGCCGTTCCGTCCAGGTGGCGACGGCGGCGAGCATCTCGGTCGGAGCCCACACCGAGCGGTAGACGTCGGGCTGGCTGGCGGCGCTACCGCCGTAGTCACCCGACTGGTCAAGCGAGTACAGGAAGTGATCTTGTACCCAGAGACTGTCGAAGCCCATCTCATCGGCTTGTTGCACGAAGTCGCGAACCAGCGATGCCGACACGACTGGTCCTAGCTGAGGCAGAGTGAGGCCGATTGTGGTCACGACGGGACGCCCTGCTTCGGGAGTTCGCGGCGCTCGATCCGAGTCAATCGACTGCGACAGATGCGCCACCGTCCGTCGTCGCACCGGCGGTAGGTCTCGGTGTAGTGCCCCCACCCTTCATGGGACACATATCCACTGTCGCTGGGAGATTCGACCCGGTCGTACATCGGCCAGGTGGCGGTGGCCGTCGAATCGTCGGTGACGTCGATCTCGGGAACGTGGCCGTGATGCACGGAGTATCCCGTTTCGAAGTGCCGGGCCACGCTGGCGAGAAATTCTTGCTTTCCTCGGGGTGACGACGTCGACTCCGCAAAATCGACCTGTAGGTCCTCCGTGAACAGGTCGGCGAACTCGTCCCAGAGTCGGAAATCGACGCAGCGGAAGTAACGGGCCTTGAGTTGGCGGATGTCTTCGATGGCTACGAGCCGGCGAACGGCCTGCTCGAGGGGTTCAACGGTCATTGTTCCACTCCTGTCCGACGGTGTTCAGTGGTGGTGCCGCGGGAATCGCTCCCGGATGGGGGAGTCCGCGTTGTAGTCGGCGTAGCGAGCGATCTTTCCGTCCTCGACCACGAACGTGCCCATGATCGGGATTTCGATCGCCACCCTGCCGTCGGCGGTGTGCACGCGGTCGATCCGCTCCGTCAGCACGGTGTTGCCCCGGGATGCGATGTTGAGAAGTTCCGCGGTGCAGTACTCCATGTCGAGGGTGTCGTGCAGGGTTGTCAGGAAATCCATGGCAGCCTGCTTGCCCTTGGTGGCAGGTGACCCGGTGTTCTCCCACGAGACATCATCGGTCATCCACCGGTCGTAGCAATCACGCATGTGAGGCCACCCGCCGGGTCCCCAGTCATCGAGGAAGCCGACGACAGCCTTCTCGTCGTCGGTTTGCGGTTCTGCGCCCGGGTGGATGATCACTCGATCCTCCTTGGTTTATGGTCCTTGTCGCAGCAGATACTCGCATGAAAAACTATTGATCGTCAACGTAACTATCGTCGGTCGCGCGGGAGGCACAGTGAGTCTGGATTCGGTTGTCATTGCCGGGGGAGGCATCGCGGGCCTGCTGTCCGCCGCCGCCGTCAGTCCCCACGCGCAGCGGGTCACGATCCTCGAAAAGGACGACTTCCCTGCTGAACCAGCGCACCGCCGCGGGGTGCCGCAGGGAAGGCAGGTCCACGCACTACTTGGCGCGGGTCAAGACGCAATGTCGGAACTGCTGCCCGGCATCGTGGATGATTTCGAGGCCGCAGGCGCCCGCATGGTCGACTCTCCCGCAGATCTTGCGGTCTTCGGTCGATTCGGCTGGGCCGGGCGAGTGCGCAGTGGCACCAAGACGGTGATGATGCGTCGGCCGGTGCTCGAGCACGTGGTGCGTGCGAGGGTTCTGTCTCTCCCGAATGTCACGGTGCACAAGTCGGCGGCGACGGGACTGTCGATGACCGGCGACCGGACGCGAGTAATCGGGTTTCGGCTGCACGACGACACAACCGTCGACGGTGATCTCGTCGTCGACGCCACCGGCCGGGTATCGAAATCGGTCGACTGGCTCGCCGATTTCGGATATGAAGCCCCGGAAGAGAAGGAAATGCGTTCGCACATCGGGTATGCCACCGTCGAGGTGCGTCTGCCGGATGATGCCTTCGACGACGGGGTAGTGGGGGTGCTGGCGCATCCGCACCCCGGGAACTGTCGTGGTGCGGCAGCGGTACCCGCCGACAACGGGATCTATCTGATCGCCGGCCTCGGAATGATGAATCAGGATCCACCACGAGACCTCGATGGCTTCATGGCACACCTCGACGCCGCTCCGAGTCCGATCGTGGGGGAGATCGCTCGGAAGGCGGAGTTTCTCACCGACATCGTGACGTATCGAGTCCGCGGTAGCCGGCGCCGGATGTGGGAGGACCGTCGGCGGTCGCCGGACGGATATCTATTGATCGGTGACGCCGTCATGGCGTTCAACCCACTGTACGGTCAGGGCATGTCGGTAGCCGCTTGTGAGGCGGTTGCCCTGTCGCGCAGCGTGTCTGCGAACTCGTCGGTAGCCGGCCTGTCGCATCGGGCGCAGGCGGCGATGAAGGGCGTCATCGACACCGTCTTCGCCATGGCGGTGTCCACCGACGGGGCGTACGAGGGTGCCGAACTCGTCGGAGTGCCGAGGCCGACCCCGGAGGACATGAATGCTGGTGCCCTGCTGTCGCAGGTCGCGACCGAGGATCCGGAGGTGGCCCTCGCTGTCAAGCGGTATGCCCATCACTTCGATCGTGCCGATCTGCACAAGCCCTCGATCGCTGAAGCGGTGCGGGCCTGGCAGGCTGGTCGCCGCGAAGTCGTCCACCACAACCCACTGGTCATTCCCGGCATCATCGGCTGACCTCCTGGCGTCTGTCGCGCAACGAGTTCGGCGGTCGAGTCTGAAATTCGATCTGTTACCCACGTCACTCGACTGATAGTCTTGTTTCGGAATATCTACCACTCGATAGTTGGAGGATCTGGCATGGTGTCGCCCAGCAATGACAAGGAACGGTTTGTTCTCGACTTCTTCCGGGGAATGGGACCTGACCTGGAGTCGTTCAAGAAGACGTATCGCGAGAGCCTCGCCGAAGATGTCGAGTGGGAGAGCGTGGGGTTCGACCACCATCCCAACCTCGAGGACTCACTGAAGTACCTCGACACGCTCGCCGAGCAGACCGGGATGGCGTACTGCGACATCAATGTGATCAATATCGGTTCGGCGGGGGACCTGGTCTTCACCGAGCGCGTCGACACGATGTACCGGGGCGACGGATCGAAGATCATGGACTTCCGTGTTGCGGGCGTTCTCGAGGTGCGAGACGGCAAGATTCATCGCTACACCGACTACCTGGACAGTCTGGGCACCGCGACCCAGCTGCAGTCGCTGGCTCAGGAGATGGGTCACGGAGCCGTCACCGCCTGATCTTCCCGCCGGTGAGGGGTCCGGGACGGGCCCCACACCGGGATCGGTAGCTCACAGGCTTGCAGGTTCGGTCGAGGAGGAACTCACATGAGATCGCGATGGATTCGCACGACACGGCCGGTCTCGGTCGACACCGGCGTCGGCCGGAACAAATGCAGGGTGGCGACTTCATGACAATGGATCCGTTTCGGCTCGACGGTGAGGTCGCAGTCGTGACCGGTGGCACCGCGGGGATCGGTTTCGAGACGGCCAGGGTGCTACTGAGCGCCGGGGCCAGGGTGGTCGTCTGCGGCCGCAATCCTGAGCGAGGGCGCCACGCGGTCGAGCAGCTGAGGGCGGTGGGCGACGTGCACTTCACCCCCGCTGACGTAAGTGATGAGAATTCGGTTTCCGATCTGTTCGCCGATGTCAGGTCGCGCTACGGACCGGTGAGCGTCCTCGTCAACAACGCCGGCCCGACCGACCTGCTGCACTCGCGCGACGTCGATGGTCCGTTGGGTGCGGTACGGCCGACTGCGTTTGCGACCTTGATGGAAAGAACGGTCACGTCGAGTTACCTGCCGACGCGCGAAGCGCTGACCGACATGCTCGGTGCGCGTGCCGGCAGCATCGTCATGATCTCCTCGATGGCCGCAGCACAGGCGATGCCGGGCTTTGATACCTATGCCACCGGCAAGGGGGCGATCGAGTCGATGACGCGTGCGATCGCGGGCAGTTATGGGCATCTCGACATACGTTGCAACGCAATCCGTGTCGGCCGGATTGCGGTAGATCACGGCGGGGGCCTACGTGCCGCCGCCGATCCGGTCGAGGAGGATCCGGATGCCTGGCGGGGTCCCTCGCTTCCCAAAGCGGGTACGCCTGAGGACATTGCGCATGCTGTGCTGTATCTCAGCTCCGCAGCCGGCCGCTACGTCAACGGGGTAGTTCTCCCGGTGGACGGGGGTGTCGGAAGTCGCTCGCTCGTGCCGTGGCAGACGCCGCGGCCGGAGATGCTCGACGAGCATGCGACGGCGTTACTCGGCGATTGATCCCGTTCCGCCACGAGGGTTGCCGGTGCCGCCGGAGTTCGGGGGGCACCGGCAACCAGGCGACTCAGGCGTACAGGCCGCGCCGGGGGAGCGTCCCACGCGTCATCACGGCACAATAGCCCGTCGACTCGACACCGTTCACCGTCATCCGGGCGAGCTGCTCGCGATGTCCGGTCGGTGTCGGCTGACCGTCGAGTAGCACCTGCTCCCGATCCGCATGCACATAGACGTCGTATTCGGCGACCGCACCTCGCCACGCGCCGAGGCCGCGCCCGTCCCTGTATCCGCCGTCGTACCCGGTCCCTGCGTACGCCCAGGCATGGATCAACGGCGTAGCACTGACCAGCAACTCCTTCCCGTCGCCGACGACCAGTCGTAGCGTCACCTCGTCGTACTGCCGGGTTCCCGGGTGAAAGTCCACGTCGAAGGCGGCAATGCCCACCGGAAGACGAACCCCGTCCCGGGTCATGGCAACGACGTCGCTGAACGTGATCCGTCCTTCACCGTCTTCGCGCTGTTGAAGCGACACCCAGAAGTCGTCGTGCTCGACGACCAGAGCTATGTGCAGCATCGACGAGGCAGGCGAGGTCGGCGAGGCGGACTTCGCCGATTGTGGATCTGCGACCGACCGGTCGAAACCTCCCACACCGGGCCGCACTCCCCACGAGTGGTCACGCGTACCCCACCAGCTGTCGACGTCTACCGTTTCGCCGGGGTACTGTATCGACCCCGCCCAGCGGCCGGGCTGGTGGTACCGAGTGATTTCCTGTCCGACACGTCCGCCGCGTGAGTCGACATAGTGTGCCTCGCAGGCCGGCTCGTGCGTGCTGGTGAACGTGAGGTCTGCAGTGAGCGGGGTGTCGGAGTCGGCCAGTCGAACGCGGAGTTGCCGAAATGGTTCGACAACGTCCACGGTCAAACCGCCCACGCCCGTCGTGACGACGTCGTCGCCGAGTGCCCGGGAGAACCGCGCGTTGTGCTGCCGGTCGCCTTCGAGAATGCAGAGGAAGCCGTCGCACACTCCCATGTTCTTGTAGATGGCCAGTCCGGCGACGAAGCCGAACTCCCCGGAGGGGTTGACGCCCGCGAACCAGTACCGGTCGAAGAATCGGTGGTCGCTGGTCGCGGTGTACAGGAAAGGCCATGGCGCCTGGTGGAGCAAGGTCTCGTCCGCGGGATGGAGAGTGCGTTCGTCGATCACTGGTCACCTCTGGGATCCGGGTCAGATATTCGAATTATCGATAGTCTAACCCTAGATGTTTATTGTTGACGATGCTACCGTGCGAGAGTGCGACATTCGGTAGCGTCCCAGGTAGCCCGCGTTCTTCAAGCCGAGTTGGCTCTCGTCGACACCGATCCGAGTAGGGTGTTCGACCTGCTGACGGTGGGGCGCGCGTTGCTACGACGAGCAGAACTCGACGACGGCCTCGCCTGCAGGCGCGCGGCAACGCCTGCCCCCCAGGGCATCGAAGAACTCCTCGCGGTCGAACTCCCAGCCGTCGGTGAGGAACTCGACGGCGCCGTCGTCCCGATCGACTACGGCACGTCCACGGAATTGACAGTCACTGCCTCGGATCTTGTTGCGGCTCTGGGTTTCCACCCGAGAGGGGGACGCGTCGTGGCGTCCGTGCAGGATGTCCGACGGCTGTCCGGCGGATTCTCGAAGGAAATGTTGATGGCGCGAGCTACCTACTCCGACGGCTCCGGCGAACGATTCGTCGTCCGTAAGGTGGCGCCCGGGCGACGGGCAGATGGCCTTCGTGCCGAATACGACGTCCTGTCGTCGGCGTTCCGCAGCGGCTGCCCTGTGCCGGAGCCGTGGTGGTATGACAGCGAGGCTCTCGGAACCCCTGCGATCGCAACCTCGGCACTCTCCGGTACCCCCGCCGGCGACCCGAACGGGTGGCTTGCCCCTCCTTCTGCGATTGTGCTGGCGTCGGTGGCGCGAGCGGCCGCGCAGCAGCATCAGGTAGAGCTGGAGGCGTTCGATGCGAATCCATTGCCCCCGTTGATCTCCGCTGAGGACCGGCGGGAGGCGCTCGCCGAGCGAAGAGAGGTGCTCGACGGTCTGTGGGCGATTGGCGACGATGCCTGGGCACCGGCATTCCGTCTGGTGCTGGACTGGCTCGAGTCTGCGATCCCCGAGCCGGCCGATCCGCCGGTACTGGTCCACGGCGACTTCGGGCCCCACAACTTCCTGATCGAGGGCGACGAGCTCTCGGGGATCCTGGACTGGGAACGTAGTCACGCCGGACTTGCGGTGGAAGATCTCGCCTACCTCCGGCCCACCCTCGACGACGATTCGTGGACCGCATTCATGCGCGAGTACGTTGCGGCGGGCGGTCGAGAACCATCGGGCGACGCCTTGGTCTGGTACATCGTCTGGCAGGACTTCTGGCGTGCGGTGTCCGCCTATCGGATGCGCAGTCTCTTCCTGCGGAGCCCCGACCAGGTCCTCTACGGAATCTCCGGTCTTCTTCTCGCGCCACGTTTTCTCACACGTGCGGTGCGTTCGGTGTCTTCGGCGCGCGCGGTCACGGGAGCACACGCATGTTGACTCCCCTCGACGAGAGCTTGTTTCACCAGACTTCGGACCCGTTCGCCGTGGTGGCGACGCCCGATCACCGCTTCTTCGATCGCTACTGGTTCTCGGGTCTGGCCCCCGATGGAACGGTTGCCTTCTTCGCCGGAACGGGCAGATACCCCAACATGGCGACGCGCGACGCCTTCCTCAACGTGCTCATCGGGTCGCGTCAGCACAACCTGCGGGTGTCGACCGAGATCGACGTGCTCGCCGATGCCACAACCGTCAACAGGGCCCAGGTCGGTGGCTTCGCGATCGATGTCGAGGATCCGTTCCGACTGATCCGGCTCACGGTGGACGAGCCGTCGCATCGTGTACGGGCGGAACTCGCATTCGTCACCGAGCGTCCTGCCCACCTGGAGGCCAAGCATCGTGAAATGGCCGGGCATCGACTGATTCAAGAGCAAACTCGATACGACCAGGTCGGATCCTGGAATGGGTGGGTTGAGGTCGAGGGGCGACGATTCAACGTCCGTGACTGGTGGGGGGATCGCGACCACTCCTGGGGTGTCCGTGTCGACGTCGGCGGCCTGGAGCCGCCACCACTGTCGCGGCGTGTCGGTAGTCTGACGATCTGGTGTAACTTCTCGACCCCCACCCGGTGCGGACTCGTCCAGCTTCGCGAGTATGCCGACGGCAGGCCTCCCTACGTCGATGGGCGGGTGTACGCGAATGACGGTTCTTCGCTGAGCGTTACCGCAATCGGTCACGATATCGAGAGATCGCCCGGCGGTTGGCGCAAGGCCCGGCTGCGGGTCACGCTGGAGGACGGCGCCGAGCTCGCCATCGAGGCGGCTCCCCATCCGGACAAGGCATGGGCGAGTCGCGGTGGTGGCTACAACCGTGGATTCAGCGACGGACTCGGATTCGGTGCCCGTCGTGGTGATGTAGTGGAATACGACGTCTTCGACCTCGCGGACTCGGGCGACGTGTACTGCGACGGACTTCCGATCGAAGCGGGCCATCGCGAGAACCTGGCGGCGGTCACCGTCGACGGTGAGGCCGGCTTCGCGCACCTGCCGATCATGTGGCGCAGCGGGAACATGCATCGCCAGAACTCGGCAAATTAAGTCTAGTTTCCGATAGTCGTGTGAACTACTATCTTGTGTGAGCGACGCCACTCGGAGTCGCCGGAAGGAGAATCATGGGCGACATCACACGTCCCTGGGTAGTTGACAACGAGTTGAGCACGCGGTGGCCGGTCTACACCCGCGGAAACGTCGGTGAAGTCTCTTCTACCGTTGCAACACCGCTCTTTTGGAGCATGATCGGTGGTCCGCCTTCCGAGCGTGAATGGCAGCAGGCACTGGCGGAGTTCGGTGCGTTCGACATCGATGAGTTCCGTGAAGGCGTCATCGACATCCAAGGACTCGTGCATGGGTACGTCTACTTGAATTTGTCGAACATGCGGACGTTCGGCGCTCGGATGCCCGGAGCGACACCCGATTTGATGGACCGTACCTACCTCGGAGACCGCGAAGCGCCCGCCTACGTGCCGCATCCCGACGACCAGAGGCCCGAGTACACCGACCGGATTCTGGCGACGGTCCAGCGCGTCATGAGTGAAACCGGCCGACCCGATATCGAGGAACATCGGAAGACCGCCGAGAAGCTGCGCAGTGCCCGCCCCGACTACTCGTCGATGAGCGAGGCCGACCTCGTCGCGTACCAACGTATGGTGATGCGCGAGTACTATCCGATGTTCACTCGCACCCACCTGCGCATGGTTTACGAGGGTTCCATCGTCACCGGGGCACTGGAAGACGCAGTGGCCCCGTTCGCCGACCCGGGGCTCGCTGTCCGGCTCACTGCAGGCCTCGGCAACATCGCCTCGGCCGCTCCGAATCACGCGATGTGGACACTCGGCCGAACGGTCAGGCAGAGTCCGAACCTCACCGCCCTCTTCGAGCAAGGCGTGGCATCGCTCGACGAACGTCTCCGAGCCGCAACCGATCCCGAGATCACCGACTTCGTTGCCGCGTTCGACGAGTTCCTCTACGAGTTCGGTTCCCGCTCCACGCAGGAATGGGAGGCCAACGCGCGAACCTGGGAAGCATTCCCGTCCATTCCGCTGGGGATGATCGACCGGATGCGACTGCAGGACGAGGACAAGAACCCGGTCCAGCAGAGCAAGAGGCTGCGGGAGGAACGAGAGCTCTGTGTTGCCCAGATGCGCGACACACTCGCCGACCAACCCGAACAACTGGCAAAGCTCGAGGCTGCGCTTCAGTCGGTGTCCGTGTACTCACCTGCACGCGAGCAAAGCAAGACCAACACGATCAGGGTTCTGCACGAAGCCAGGCTGCCCATGGCCGAACTCGGGCGACGGTACGCCGACCTGGGAATCTTCGACCGTCCCGACGACATCGTCATGGTGCGCGAGGACGAACTGGACGACTTGGTCGCCGATCCGCGATCCTTCCACAACCTCATCGTCGAACGGTGGGCGTGGTTCGATCAGCTCTCCGCACTCGAGCCGCCGTTCATCGTCGAGGCCGGAAAGATCCCGCCGGTCACCGAGTGGCCGAAGAAATCGGACCCGGGTGCCGAGACTGCCGTGTCGGGGGACGTGTTGACGGGGCTGCCGGCCTGTACGGGTGTCGCGACCGGCGTCGCTCGTGTCATCACCGACCCCGAAGACGCCCCTGATCTGGAACCCGGTGAGATCCTCGTTGCGCCGCTCACCGATCCGGGCTGGACGCCGATCTTCACCTCGGCTGCCGCAGTTGTCGTGAACGTCGGCTCCTCCATGAGCCACGCAGCAATTGTCAGTCGGGAACTCGGCATTCCCTGCGTCCTCGGCGTTCGGCAGGCGACCAAGCGAATCGAGGACGGCATGGTATTGACGGTGGACGGTGGGGCCGGAACGGTCACGGTCCACTGACCGCGGGGGGAGCGGTGTGATGGCGGGCGGACGAGGAAGTCTCGTCCGCCCGGCCGGACACCGTCATTCGGTGAATCGCTCTTTCCAGAGCTGGATCGACTCGTCTGTGGCGCCGCGCGACTGGACCCATCCGTGGACTCCGCCGGAGTGCGAGTCCCACTGCGACAGAACGCCGTCGAGGGCGTCGGGGACGGCGCCCCGCAGGTCGCGGTCGTGGGGATGCGTGCGGCCGAGCTCGGGAGCAAACCGGGTGATGCGCGCCAGGACGGCGGGCATGTGCTCGTTGGTCGACACGTAGTCGGCGAGAATGTCGGTGGGGTCGACACCGGAGATACGCAGCAGGAGTGCGACGGCGATGCCGGTGCGATCCTTCCCCGCCGCGCAGTGCAGCAGTATCGGTCCGGGGGCGGCGGCGGCGATCTGCAGGAGGTCTACGAGCTTGTCGCCCGCGTTGACGAGAATGCCCTGGTAGACGTCGGCGAGGCGCGTGCCCTGGCTGGGTGCGGTGACCTCGGCGTCGGTCAGCAGAGAGACCTGATGCACGGTGGTGTCGTCGGACTGCAGCGGGTGTGCGCGGGTGGCGAACTCGCGCGGGCTGCGGAGGTCGATCACGGTGCGTGCAGGCCATTCGGCGACGGCCGTGGGACGGGCGTCGCCGGGGGCGGGGAGTGCGCTGCGGTACAGCACCCCGGTTCGCGTTCGCCGGCCGTCGGTGGTCGGGAGCCCGCCGAGATCGCGGAGGTTGGGGAGAGCGTCGATGTCGGTCACTGTCATAGGAGCTTCTTTCTGAGATAGGAGGCGACGCGGTCGAGGGTCACCACGACCACCAGCACGACCAGGACGATCGTGAGGACGTTTCCGTACTCGAAGAGCCGGAGTTGCTGGGTGAGTTCCATGCCGATGCCACCGGCACCGACAATGCCGAGGAGTGACGCGGCGCGCACGTTCCCGTCGAGCACGAGGAGGGTGTAACTGGCGACGGTCGGCACACTCTGCGGCAGCAGGACCCAGCTGATGCGCTGGGATCGGGTGGCGCCTGCCGCGGCGGCCGCTTCCCAGGCCCGCATGTCCATCGTCTCGAAGATGTCGGCGAACAAGCGGGCCATGCCTGCTGCCGACCCGACGACGATGGCGAGGGTGCCGGCGAGCGGACCCAACCCGACCGCGGAGACGAACAGCAACGCCCACATCAGTTCCGGGATGGCCCGGGTGACGTTGATCGATGTTCGTGCGGCGTGGTGCAACCACGCCTGGTCGAAGACCGAACGCGCGCCGAGCAGCGCCCACGGCAGCGCGAGGACCACGCCGATCGCGGTGCCGATGACCGCGATCGCGAGGGTCTCACCCATGAGGGTGACGGCGGTCGGGAGGATGGAGAGGTCCGGGGGGAACATGCGACCGATGAAGTCGGTGATGTTCGGGATCCCGTCGAGCAGTGCGGCGAGGGAGAACTCGGTGGCCTGCGCCGACCAGAGGATGATCGCGGCGGCGGCGAGTACACCGACGCCGGTCTGCCAGGACGGGCGTCGCAGCGTGGCGAGTTCGGCCGTCGTCGGGGCCGAGGGGAGGTCCGCCTTCATCACTGCACTCCCGCCAGCGCACGCGCCGGATCGGCGTAGAGCAGGTCGAGGTCGGCGTCCGTGACCGACGCGGTGGGGAGATCGAAGACGAGTTCTCCGGCGCGCAAACCCACCAGCCGGTCCGCGACCTGCCGGGCCAGATCCACGTCGTGCAGATTCAAGACCGCAGTGAGCCCTTCGACGCGAGCGAGTCGCACGATGTCGTCGACGACGCCGCGGGCGACGACCGGATCGAGATTGGCGACGGGTTCGTCGGCGAGGAGCATGTCTGGTTGCTGCACGAGCGCGCGGGCGATGGCCACGCGTTGACGTTGCCCGCCGGACAGGGCGTCGGCCCGCTTGCGTAGCTGGTCCTCGAGTCCGAGGCGGCGGACGGCCTCGACGGCGATCTCCCGATCGTCGCGCCGGACGAAGTGCACGAGGCTGGGGAACAGCGGCTGATAGGCGAGGCGTCCGATGAGCGCGTTCGAGAGCACGGTCGCCCGCTCGACGAGCTGGAACTCCTGGAACACCAACCCCACCCGGGCCTGTGCACGCCGCCTGGCGCGGCCGCGCAATCCGCCGCGTTCGCTCCCGTCGTGCAGCACGCACCCCGATGTCGGTTCCTCGAGGCCCGCGAGGCATCGCATGAGCGTGGATTTTCCGGCGCCACTGCGGCCGAGCACCGCGACGATCTCGCCGGGCGCCACCCGCACCGACACCTCGTGCAGCGCTGTCGTGCCGTCCGGATACGTGTAGCTCACCGCGTCGGCCTCCACGCGGGGCACGCCGTTCTGTGTGGACGTCATTTCCGCGACAGCTCCTCGAGGTTCACGCCGAGTTCTGCTGCGGCGTCCCGGAAGATGGCGAAGTCGTCCTCGTTCGCCTGCTCGAAGCTGGTCGCCCCCACGACACCCAGCGCGGCAGTGTTGTCGCTGCCCACGAACGCGTCGACGATGCCCTGCTCGAGTTCGGGGTCGAGGCCCTTGCGAGCGATGATGACCAGGGACACGGGGATGGGTTCGGACTCGGCGACGATCTTCTGCGCAGCGCCGTCGATGACACCCTTGTCGACCATCGTCTGGTAGGAGGAGCGGGCGTCCGCGGCGCAGTCGACGGAGCCTTGCTTCACCGCGAGTTCGGCGGTGTCGTGGCCGCCCGCGTAGGTGCCCTCGACGTCGGTGTCCGGGTCGATACCCGCACGCTTCAGCAGCAGCTTGGGAATGTAGTTGCCGCTGGTGGAGCCGGCATCGACGAAGGCAACCTTGCGGCCGCGGAGGTCGTCGATCGAGTCGATGCCGGTATCGGCGCGGCACACGAACACCGAACTGTAGGCGGCGCCTTTGGCCACGACGAGCGGCTCGACACCGGCGACGGCCTCGGCGAGCGGGGTCGGGAAGGGGCTGAACGCGGCGACGTCGATGAGACCCGACCGCATCGCCTCGACGATCGACAGGTAGTCGCTCGTCGGCTTGACCTCCACGGACTTGCCTGTTCCGTCCGCGATCAAAGAGGTGACCGGCGCGAACTTCGCTTGCAGGTCTGCGTTGGCCTCCGCGGGCGGCAGTCCCACCCGCAGGACGTCGGGCGCGCCGTCCTGGTTGGAGGAGTCGCCGCAGGCGGCGGCGCCGCACAGGGTGACCGCGCAGGCGGTAGCGGCCAAAGTGCGGCGCAGGGTCGGGTGGATGCTCACGGGCGGGGCCTTTCCGAGATGTGTTCGAAGTGATGCCCGAATATTCATCTAGACAAGTAGCGTAAACCACGCTCGAACGTGTCGCACAAGTGAATGCCCGTCGAACAGGTCCGATGCACTCAGTTGGCACGGGGGTCAGCGCCGAAAGTCCTCTAGACTTGTCGCATGCCGAGCACAAGGTCCGCGGGCCGGGTACCGCTCTACCGACAGGTGCAGGACGTCCTCCTGCAGCGACTCGACAGCGGCGCCCTCCGGCCGGGCGACCGCCTGCCGCCCGAGACCGACCTGGCCGCCGAACTCAAGGTGAACCGGCTGACGATCCGCCAGGCCATCGGTGAATTGACCCGGGCGGGCCGGCTCGTCGCCCGGCAGGGGTCGGGCACGTTCGTGGCTCCGCCGCCCCGGCATTTCCCCATCGAACTCGCCGCCAGCTACATCGACGGACCCGATGGTCTCAGCGGGGCATTCGCATCCGTCGGCCGCACGTTGAGCGAGACGCCCGTCAGCAGCGCGATCGTGCTCGGTGGTAGTGCACCGCAGGCGGAGGAGTACTTGCCAGGTCGTCGACTGCGTCGCATCGACTCCGTGCTCGCGGTCGACGGTGAACCCTGGTTCGCGAACTCGGTGTGGATGGACGACCACCGGTTCGCCGGGATCGACCGGCACCTGCAGGACGGTGTCCCGCTGTACACGGTGTGGCGCGACGTCTACGGCGTGCGCTTGAAGTCGGCATGGCGGTCGTTCGCCGCGGCCGCGGCCTCACCGCGCGTAGCGGAACTGCTCGGTGTGCCCGCAGGAGCACCGGTGCTGCTGCGCGACGGCCTCAATGTCGACGAGGACGGCATTCCGACCATCTACATCAACCGGTCGTGCCGCAGCGACCGCGTGCGATTCGTCGCGAACTATCTCCAGGCGGACTGAGTCACCACGCTCACCGATCACCCGACGTGCTCCCGGTGTGACGTACGACATAGGTACCTACGTAGGTAGTTCGACGAATGGTCTCCCCGGTCGCGGTCCTCCAAGCTGGACAAGACAAGGAGGTCAGAGAATGAACACAGCGGAGTTGGGCGTACTCGAGCAGGTGGCAGTGAGCGAGTTGGTGGCGTACTCGCATCGGTGGGACGAATCCGGGCCGACGGCGACATCGATCGGCCCCGCCGGTGAACCTGCTTCCGACCGCCAGGCGCTCGGGCGACTGGAGAAGTTGGGCCTCGTCGCGCGCGGGGCGCACTCGCGAAGCGGCGGACGCGTCATGATCACCTCGGCCGGCATCGAAGCGCTCGCGTACATCACCGCGACGAGCTGAGCGGAGGGTGGTCAGTCGGATTGCTCGGCTGTATCCAACCATCGCACGATCTGGGTTCGTGAGCGGAAACCCAGCTTGGCAAGGATGTGCTCGACATGGGCGTCGACGGTCCGCTGGGAGATCACCAGCTTGGTGGCGATCTCTCTGTTCGTGAGACCGTCGGCGACCAGGGCGGCGATTTGCTGCTCACGGCGGGTCAGGCCGGCGCGAGTAGCAGATTCCTTACCCTTCGGTTTTCGATCCGTCTCGGATCCGAGGGCAAGGGCCACCGATTCGTCGAAGGTGAGAGCTTCACCCTTGGCATACATCTGCTCGAACGTGGGGTTCCCGAGTTCCTGACGGAGTTCCCGTTCGACAGTGCTCGTGACCTGCTGCAGGGCAGCCTGGGCCAGCCTCATCTGGCTGTACTGCCATATCGATTTTGCCGCGCCCAAGAGCATGGCGGCGCGATCAGGTGTGCTCGCGGCGGCCGACCACGCGAGCCCATCGATACAGACTGCGACCATGCCCGGATGCTCGAACATCTGGTACAGGCGTATCGCCTCGGACATGAGGGCGGTGGCGGAGGCACTGTCTCCCTTCCGCCACCGCACTGCTCCGAGCGGATACAGGGCGATCGCTTTGAGCAGGTGTGCCTCGTGGCGTTCCGCGAAATGCACGAAACGCCCCGTAATGTGTTCCGCGTCCTCGCGCTCCGAAACGAATGCGCACAGGGCGGAGAGGGCCATCGCTTCGGCTACGGGACCCGGATTCTCCCGGTCGATTCCCAGCTCCACAGCCCTCTCGGCCTCGTCGAATGCTTTCTGAATGTCATCGTCCGCGTACGCTTCCAGCGCTGATGCAAACAGGGCTGTCACGGCCAACTCGTGTGACGGTGGTTGTGCGGTCAGTTCGCGATATTCGCGATACTCGCGAAGGAGTGTGCGGGCGTCTTCGGTCTGCTCGACGAGGAATGCGAGGATGCTCGCGGCGACGAGACCCGTGGCCCGCTCGAGCGACGGGTCGGTGACACGATCGAGGATGCGTCGAAGCCACTGATATCCCTCGAGAACGGATCCGGATTGCTCCCAGAAGGGACGCAGAGCCGTAGCCATCTCGAGCGCGACCAGCGGCTCGCCGGGGTCGGACAGACTGAAGGCGAGCGCTTCGCGGATATTGGCTTGTTCTGTTTGTGTCGTCGCGTACCACTCGATGTCCCTGGTGCTGCAGTAGTCGGAGATCCCGCGCTGAGCAAGACGGAAGAAGTAATCCCGGTGACGTTGTCGTACAGTCGACGCGTCCGGGGACGACGTCAACTTCTCCATACCGTATTGGCGCACAGGCTCGAGCATTCGATACCGGCCCTGTGTTCCGTGAGGGCCGTTGATGCGGACGATGATCGATTTGTCGACGAGCCCGATCAACGCGCCGAGCACACTGGATCCGGGTTCGGAGGATACGCATACCCCGACCGCGGTCTCGACGGTGAACCCTCCGGAAAAGACGGCGAGTTGCTCCCACACATGCCGTTCGTGTGGAGTGCACAGGCGGTAACTCCAGTCCACGGCGGCGTCCAACGTCCGATGGCGTGGAGGTCGCGTCTGTTCGGTGGCCGTCAGGACCTCGCTGTCCTGGAGTCGCTCTGCAATCTCGACCGGGCTGAACGTGCGGACGTTTGCCGCAGCCAGTTCGACAGCCAGGGGTAGGCCTTCCAACGCTCGGGAGATCGTTGCGATGGCTTCGCGGTTGTCGTCGGTGATCCGGAATCGGGGGTCCGCTGCCGATGCTCGCTCCTCGAACAGCAACATCGCCTCACTGAGGCCGGTTGCGGACTCGTGCGCGAGAGGTGGCACGGGAAAGACCTGCTCGCCCTCGACCCCCAGGATGTGTCTGCTCGTGGCGAGAATCTTCAGGTTCGGTGCAGAGCGAAGGAGCCCGGAGATCAGCTCCGCGCACGCGT
The DNA here is from genome assembly GCF_042674125.1 of Rhodococcus sp. NPDC056960. NCBI lineage: Bacteria > Bacillati > Actinomycetota > Actinomycetes > Mycobacteriales > Nocardiaceae > Rhodococcus > Rhodococcus sp. NPDC056960. Next base: position 48,369 of record NZ_JBHURF010000031.1, read on the forward strand.
CGGTGAGGTGTTCGCAATTGTCGAGAACCAGGAGGAGCCGCCGATCCCGGAGGTGCTCGGTCAAGAAGCCGACCGGGTCTTTCGACTCGTCCCGAATGCCCAGGACGCTGCTGATCGTCGGGGCCAGCAAGCCGCCCTGCCGGAGATCCGCCAGTTCGACCAGCCAGGCACCGTCGGCGAAGTTGCGCCGGATTTCGCCGGCGAGCCTGAGGGCGAATCGCGTCTTTCCGACTCCACCCATGCCGCTCAGGGTCAGCAGCCGCGCGGAGGCGAGGAGATTCTTCGCTTGCGTGAGGTCCTCTCGCCGGCCGACGAAACTGGTCATCTCCACCGGCAGGTTGCCGACCGCACGCACACTCATCCGGTAAAGATCTCACCTCGGCCGGTGGAGTACCAGGCCGACTCTCCGACGTGAGGTGCGATCATGCCCGCTCAGTCTGCCGGGTCGACGTCGCCCGCAGCGGAGCGCAGTGCCGTGAGCGCGGCCAGGAGCTTGCGCTGCTGCACAGGCGTACTGCCCACCAGGCCGAAGTTGATCTCCTTCAGGGTGTTGGTCACCGCCAGGATGAACTCGCGCCCTTCATCGGTGATCGTCGCGTACGTTGCGCGCCGGTCCGTCGGGTGCGCGTCCCGCGATACGAGACCCTTGTTTTCCAGACGGTCGGTCGAAAGGGTGATCGTCGTGGCGTGCACGAGCAAACTCTTGGCCAGCCTGGACAGCAGCCGGGTACCGTTTTCGCTCAGCTCGAGCGTCATCAGCAGCAGGTAGTCCGTCAGATTGAGCCCGTGGGTCTTCAGCTCGACTTCGAGCGCGTCGGTCACGATCCGATGGAACCGGAGCATCGAACTCATGGCGAGGAAGGCTTCGCGGTCCGCGCCGAGGTCGTTCTTCTCCCAGAAGTAGCTCGCCCAGTCCACTGGATCGCTCCGCTTGACAGCCCTCTTGTTTGCGGCTGTCGCGGCGTTCTTCCGTGGTGGCACGGCGATTCCTCCTTGTAATTCTTGCGCTGCCGAACGCACCCCTGCGCCCGGTGACCGAGTCTATCTGGGCGACGCTCTCGCCGAGAGCAGCCCAACGGCAACAGAAACCAGGACGTTCGGAGTTGCAGGTCCCCTGGCGACGTCAGTCCCGAACCTACAGCGGATAGTGCGTGAGCACGCCCATCGGGTCGTGTCGCTGCCGTAGATCCCGCAGTCGGCGGAGGTTTCCGCCGTAGGCCGCGTCGATTTCGGCGCCGGTTTCGGGGAAGCCGGGTCGTACCTCCACGCTGTAGACGCCGGTGGTGTGGGGCGCGAGCGCGTCGAGGGTGCCGCCCGCCCACGACAGGCAGGCGGCGCCGTCGTACGGGTCGGACCAGATCGCGTTGAGCGGGATGTTCCACTCGCCGCTCCGGCCCCAGAAGGCGGTGTCCTCGTCGCCCACGTCGGCGAGTGCACCACCGGTGTGCTGGAAGTCGATACGACATTCCCGCGTCGGCGCCCCGCGGATCTGGGTGGCCAGGGCCTCCGCGACGTGGGAGTCGAGGGTGGCGCCGGTGAAGACGGCCTTCCCGAAGAAGGATCCCCGCGGTTCGCCCGGCTCGGGTAGCCGGATCGGCTCGGGTTCTTCGCCGTCGAGTCCGGGTGGTGCGAATTCGGGCAGCCCGCCGAGGTAGGCGCCCGACGTCTCGGACCGGTACAGGACGCTGCCCGACACGCCGGCGACCGAATCGGCGGCGGCGCGGGCCCGGTCGATGTCGGCGGCGTCGCTGCTCGCGCACGCGGTGTAGACGAAGAGGACGGGTTCGTCGGCGGACAGTGCGCTGTAGCCGAGTACCGCGCCCATCGTGGTGTTCCGCGGAAGCGTCGGCGCGACACGGAAATAGGTGGCGAGCGCGTCGATTCCGAGCACCATCCGATCCACCCACACCGGGCCCTGCGGATGCGTGCGCAGCACCGCCGACGTGACGACGCCGAAGCACGGCGCGCAGCCCCGGACCGCCCACCACAGATCGGCCTCGTCGCCGGTGCTCGCGTCGGACAGGTGGACGACCTCCCCGGAGGGCAGGACGAGTTCGACCTCGACCAGTTGATCGAGTGTCAACCCGAGACTGCGCGTGAGGTACCCGACGCCGCCGCGGGTGACGAGTCCGAAACCGGCGTGTCCGACGATCCCGACCGGCACCACCCGGCCGGTGGGGGCGAGGGCGTCCAGCATGGTTCCCACGGTGGCGCCGCCGGCCACGACCACCCGGTCACCTTCGGGGCGGGCCGTGTTCAGAGCCGCCGACAGGTCGATCATGACTGCGTCGTCGGCGACGCAGTTGGAACTCAGCCCTCCGCCGCGGACGGTGACGGTGCCGCCCGTCCGGTGCGCCACCCTCATGACGTTGGAGACCTCGTCGACCGACACCGGTTCGACGACGCAGGACGGACGGCGTCTCGCGGCCTCGGGAAAGAACACCCGGCCCAGGGCAGCGTGGTAGTCGTCCGTCTCCGGGAGGTGCACCCGGTGCGGCAGAACCGCCTTCAACTGTTCGACACATCCCGCGGACGGTGAACTCACGAGCGCCTCCTATGCGGTTGCGTTACCTGCCTGCCACTCAGCCCACGGGACCTCCCAGTCCCCGTACGTGTCCCACACCGGCAGCAGTGGGCCGCCGGAGTTGGTGATCTCGACGACGTCGCCGATCCCGAAGTGGTCGAACATCCAATGGGCGTTGGCGGGCGCCAGGTTCACGCAACCGTGGGAGACGTTGCTGCTGCCCTGATCGCCCACCGACCACGGGGCCGAGTGGACGAACTCTCCGTCGTTCGAGATGCGGAGGTTCAGGTCGACCTTCTCGCGGTAGTAGTCGGGGTCGCCGGCGCAGACCCCGTAGGTGCAGGAGTCCATGATGATGCTCTGCTGCCTGTCGGAGATCACGTGCGGACCCTCGTGCGACGGGTGATCGGGCGATCCCAGACTCATCGGCATCGAGGTTTCCTGCACACCGTTGTGGAACACGGTGAGCACCTCACTCGCGCCGTCCGCCTTGGCCACCCATGCGTCGTGCACGGTGTAGTCGGCCGAGTTGTCCTCCGCGCCGAAGACGCCGTCGCCCAGGTCGACGCCGTACACGTCGGCCTCGATGTGGATCTTGGTTCCCGGCGCCCAGTAGTTCGCGGCGCGGTAGTGCGCGTTCTGGTCGTCGGTCCAGTACCAGGCCCCGGGTTGCGGCGGGGTCGTCGTCACGTGCAGTCGCTGCTGCACCTCGGCCTTGTTCACGACCGGTTCGGTGAACTGGAACACCATCGGCTGGCCGACGCCGATGCCGGTGTCGGCGACCACCTCGGGTGCCGGGACGACGTTCGCGTACGCCGTGGCACCGGGCGTCATCGTCGTCACGGTGAAGGTCTTCTCGACGGGCGCACCGTCCGGGTTGACCGCGTCGGCGACGACCGTGTACGTGGACCCGTAGCCGAGCGGCACGCTGGTGGTCCAACTCATGCTGTCGGGGGCGAGCGCTCCGGCGACGGGGGCGCCGGCTTCCGCGGGATTCGTGACGGTCACGGTGGTGAGCTTGCCGCCCGTCGCGGTGACCACGATCGGGGTGGTCGGGTTGATCGGCGCGCCCTCGGCCGCGGGAACGGCGATCGAGGCGGGTGCGGCCTGTGTGGTGGTCGCGGATTGCGAGGACGTGCCGGTATCGCCGATGGTGCATGCCGTGGCCAGGAACGTCATGGCCACGACTGCGATGATGCCGGTTGTGCGCGTGCGGAGAGTCACGACCACCTTCTTTCCGATCTCGATCAGCGTTCGCCGTCCTCAATAGTGCCAGCGATCGCCTCCGAGTTTCCTGTGGGACGCCCGACGCGCCCGCCTTACCTGCAGGAATTCGAGCGCGCCGAACCGCGCCCGAACGTATTAGACAGCAGTGCTGATGAATATCTCGCACCGAATTGCGTGTTTGCGCTGGAATCGGCGGATTGTGATACGGAAATAAAACAGCTAGACTGGCTAATGAAACCGACTGCGAGAGGGAGGCCCCATGGACGAGAAGGTCGAACAGCTCCGTGAGGACGTCAATCTGTTCACCCGGCGCATCCGGACCCAGCGCGCCGGCCATCTGCTCACGCCCTCGCAGCTCCAGGCCCTCGCGCATCTCGACCGGGAAGGTCCGATGAGTGCGCGGGCTCTCGCACGCTTCGAGCAGGTGGCGCCGCAGTCGATCGCGCGGACCGTCGCGATACTCGAGGAGTCCGGAATGGTCTCCCGGACCGTGGACCCCCAGGATGCGCGAGCGAGCATCGTCGCGATCACCGCGCTGGGGTTGCAGACCCTCGTCGACGACCGGTCACGGCGGAGCGAGTGGCTGACGGCCGCGCTCGCCGCCGAATGCACCGACGCCGAGCGCGACCTGCTCTTCATCGCCGGACGGCTACTCCGCCGACTCGCCGCGACCCCCGAGCCGGCGCCGCAGCGGGAGTCACTGATGCACTCGTGAGCGCCGCCGTCGCGGACGCCGGGGTCGCGCAGCAGGCTCGATCCGTGCCGTTCCGGGTCAGCGGATCCGTCGCGACCGGCAGCATCCTCCAACCCCTGAACTCGTCGATGATCGCAGTGGCGATCGTCGGCATCGCCGCCCAGTTCGGCTCCTCGTCCGGGATCACCTGGGTGATCTCGGCGCTGTACATCGCGACGGCCGTCACCGCCCCGATGGCAGGGAAACTCGGCGCCCTCCTCGGTGCCCGGAAGGTGTACCTCGGGGGCCTCGCCCTCGTGGCGCTGGGCTCCGTCGCCGGTCTGCTGGCCCCCACCGTCGGCTGGCTGATCTTCTCCCGAGTCCTGGTCGGAATCGGTACCGCCACGCAGTATCCCAATGCGATGACGATGATTCGTGGTTATGCGGAACGCCACGGCGCGCAGCCGCGAACCGCGATCACGACCCTCGCGATCTGCAGCCAGGCGGTCGTGGCACTCGGCCCGACGCTCGGCGGTCTGCTGGTGGGAGCGTTCGGCTGGCAGTCGATCATGTGGATCAACCTTCCGATTGCCGCGTTCAGTGCCGTGGCGGTGACGAAGTTCGCGAACGTCGGTTTCGTCGGCGGCATGTCGGTCAGCCGGCGGCAACTGGTGCACGCGCTCGACGTCGTGGGGGTCCTGCTGTTCCTCGCGCTCATCTCGTCGACGATGTTGTTCCTGCTCTCGCTCACCACCGCGCCGGTGTGGTGGCTCCTCCCGGTCTGGGCGGTGGTGCTGGCCCTGTTCGTCCAGTGGGAACGGCGGGCCGACGAACCGTTCATCGACGTCCGGGCGCTGGCCCGAAACCGTGCGCTCAGCGCGACCCTCGCCCGCACCCTGCTCACCTACACGGCGTTCTACTGCGTCTTCTTCGGAATTCCGCAGTGGTTGCAGTATTCCCGGGGGATGAGCGCCACCGAGGCGGGGCTGACGATGCTGCCCGTCGCCGCCGTCGGTATCGGCTCGACGCTGCTCGCGTCCCGGACGTACCGCCGGCACGGGGTGCGCCGGACGCTCACCGTCGGCACGTGCGCACTGCTGGTGGGCGGGCTGCTCCTGGCGTCGGTGGAGAGCAGTACCGCCCCGATCGTCGTCCTGCTCCTGGTGGCGGCGGTCCTCGGAATCCCCAATGGGTTCAACAACATCGGCAATCAGAATCTGATCAGCTCCGTCACGTCCGTCGAGGAAGTGGGCACGGCGATCGGGATGTACCGCACCGTGCAGTACGTCGGCGCGAACCTGTCTGCCGTCGTGCTGCAGACCACCGCCGGTCACGTCATCGGCGACGACGGCCTGCACCGCACGGGCTGGTTCATCGCCGTCGCGGGTGTTCTCCTGCTCGTCGGTGTGCTGACGTCGCGGAACATGGGCGACCGCCGCGCCCCGGTCATGTCGGCGGCGTAGCCGGCACTCAGGCGGGGACGGTTCCCCCGACGGCCCGCCAGATCAGCGCCGCGGTCCGGGCCGGCCAGTCGGCCGGGGGACGATCGCCGGCGAGGGCCCGGCCGTACCAACTGCCGGTGGTCATGGTGACGGCGACATCGAGATCGGCGTCGGCGTCGATCAGGTCCAGCGCCGCGGCACGGTCCAGGATCGCGCGGATGCGGCGGCGGCGCGGCGCCACCACCCGCGCACGGTACTGCGCGCGGACGTCGTCGTCCGTCGTGTCCTGCAGCATCGTCCCGACCAGCGACAGCCGGCCGCTGCGCGACACTCCGCGCTGGAAGTCGGTCAGTTCGCGCACCAGATCACCGAACGGGTCTGCCGACGACGGGTCCGCCGCCTCGTCGGCCAGCAGCGCCACGACGGCCGCGGCCAGCTCCGCCTTCGTCGCCCACCGCCGATACAGCGCCTGACGGGTGGTGCCGGCCTCCGCGGCGATCGCGGCGAGCGACATCGCGTCGTATCCGGCCCGGGACAGTTGCCGGCTCGCCACTTTCAGCACCCGGGTGTCGATATCGGTGTCGCGACTGCGCCCGGCCACACTCATGCTCGATCCTCTTTTCAATCCAATACTGATGTGTATTGTAATGGAGAGATGACGGACATCGGGAGCTCGCATGAGTGATCAGGACACACCGTCCCTGTACGAGTGGGCGGGCGGTGAGCAGTCGTTCCGGCGGCTGATCGACGCCTTCTACGACCGGGTGGAGCGCGACGACCTGCTGTCGCCGATGTTCCCCGGCGGAGTGCACGAGGAGCATCGCCGCAACGTGACCCTGTGGTGGTGCGAGGTGTTCGGCGGCCCGCCCGGCTACACCGAGCGACTCGGGGGCTACGAACGAATGTTGCGGCACCACATCGGACTCGGCATCAGCCCGGAGCAGCGGCATCGTTTCGCGGCGACGATGAGCCTCGCAGCCGACGACGCCGGCCTGCCGTCCGATCCCGAGTTCCGTTCCGCCTTCATGGCCTACGTGGAATGGGGGACCAGACTGGCCCTCCAGAATTCGAGTCCCGGCGCCGAGGTCGTCGAGCACGCCCCCGTCCCGCGCTGGGGGTGGGGCGTCGCCCCGCCCTATCGCGGCTGAGCGGAATGTCCCGCGCCGGAGATCGGACATCCCGACGCCGCAGGGGCAGCGAGAAAGTTCGGCCGGATGTCCATGTCGGGCGCGTCGTAGAGCCGGTGGAAGGTGGGCGTGAGCGCCGCCGACATCGGCGGATTGATCCACGACCAATCCGTCGGGCACGTCCGGCCGAGCGACTCTTCGCGCTCGACGTGGCTGATGAACTGCTTCGCGACCGTGTGATGATCGACCATGTGCACACCGGCCTGCCGGTAACTGTGGATCACGGCCCGGTTCAGTTCGACCAGGGCGCGGTCGCGCCACAGTGTCCGCTCCGATGACGTGTCCAGACACAGCTTTTCGGCGATGGCGGGCAGCATGTCGTACCGGTTCTCGTCGCTGAAGTTGCGGGCCCCGACCTCCGTGCTCACGTACCACCCGCTGAACGGGGCGAGCGGGTAGATCAGCCCGCCGACCGAGAAGCTCATGTTCGACACCGCGGGTACGGCATGCCACCGGAGACCGAGGTCGGCGAACCAGCGGTGGTCGGGGTGCTCGATCTCGACCTCGAGGACCAGGTCCGGGGGAACGTCGTACCAGCGCAGCGGCTCGTCGGGCGTGCTGATCAGCAGGGGCAGCACGTCGAATCGCGTTCCCGCGCCGCGCCACCCCATCCTCGTGACGGTCTCCGTGATGTCCAGGTGCGCGGGATCACCGGTCACCGTCCCGTCCGCATTGCGGTATCCCGCGTAGCGGATGAGTTGCGGGCTGAGGATCCTGTACTCGCGACCGTCCGGGAGCGGCAGCGGACCGACGGTGATGACCGACCGCAGCGCGCCGCCGTTGGTCGCGACCCGCAGATGCTCCCAGCACGCCTCCGCGATCTCGTCGGCCGTCGTGGCGTGCCGGGCGTCGAGGAGTTTGAGGGTGCGCCAATGCTTGCGCCCCACACACCGGGCGTGGTTTCGCCAGGCCAACTGGGCGCCGATCTCGATCTCTTCCCGGGTCTGCTCGTAGCGTCCCGTCGCGGCCAGTGACCGGAGCGCCTCGTCCAAGCGGGAATCGGGCAGGTGCGCGAGTTCGGGCTGGCGGAAGAAGTCGGAGCACTCCTCCATCCGGGCCGCGTACCCGGCCTCCGCGCAGTCGAAGTCGTTCCATTCGGCCTCGACATCCGGAGCCTCCGGAACCGCCTCTGTGCTGCCCACTACCCATGACCTCCCGACGATCATTGATCTCGTGCGCGACAGTATGGCAGCGGTTGCTCACCGGCCTTTCATCGAGTCGGTCACGGCCATGAAGTTGTCGATGTGGCCGTCAGGTGCGTCCCGCCAATTGGAACGGAAGCATCGACTCCGGGATGTGACCGGTGGTGACCATGTCGGCGATACCCTCGGCGGTCGCAGGTGCCAGGGTGACGCCCAGCATTCCGTGGCCGGCGGCGATGTACAGTCCGCGGCGCCCGGGAACCGGGCCGATGAACGGCAGACTGTCCGGGGTGGCGGGCCGGAGTCCGGCCTTGCCGGCGCCGATGTCGCTCCCTACGTCCGCACCCCATTCAGTCAGGTAGTGGCGTACCTGGTCCACGAGGAGCCGAATCCGGCGCTCGGGGACGCGTTCATTGCGGGAGGGTAGTTCGAATGCGCCGGCGATGCGTATCGCGTCGTGGTACGGACTCAGTCCGAGCTTGGGTTCCATCAGGTACAGCGCATGGCGTGGGGGCGTGCCGACGCCCTTGACATCGATCGAGTACCCCTTGGCTCCGACGATCGGCAATCGGACACCGAGTGGAGCGAGAAGCGCGTTCGTCGCGGCACCGAGCGCGACGACCACGTGGTCGACATCCAGGGAGCGGTCCGTGATCCGTACCGACCACCGTGCGCCACCGGGAGCGACCGACTGCACGGACGTGTGCTGGAGGACAGTAACCCCCATTTCGGTGATTCGTTTGTGCAGGCCTCGGAGCAGGGATTCCGGGTCGACATGTCGGTCGATGGAGGTGTGCGCGGCGGCGTGTACTCCGGCTCCCACGGCTGGGTCGCGTTCCCGTGCTTCGTCGCCGGACAGGTATTCGACGCTGCCGGGAAATCCCATCGGGAGCAGGTGGTCGAACAGTTGGGTGAACCAGTTCAGGCCGTCGGCGGATCTCGCGAGAGCGAGCAGTCCGGCCGAATGCATCTCGAAATCGACGCCGTCCTGATGAAATTCGTCGAACAGGTCGAGAGTGCGGGTGTTGAGTTCCAACAGCGCCCGGACTCCGCTCTCGTAGGCGGAGGGGCGTGAGGCGCGGGCGAACTTCCACAGCCACCGAATCCAGTCGGTGTCCAGACGTGGCCGGATGGACAGGGCGCCATTCGGGTCGAAGGCGTGTCTGACTCCGAGTCCGACGATGCCGGGTGAGGCGAGCGGGGTCGACAGGGACGGGGTGATCCAGCCGGCGTTGACGCCCGAAGCCGAGTGGCCGATCGAACCGCTTTCGATGACGGTGACGTCCTCACCGCGACGGCGAAGACTCCACGCCGTACTCATCCCTACGATCCCGCCGCCGATCACTGCGACAGTCATATCGATCTCCTTCGTGATGATTCGATGAAATAGGTTCAGGTGATGGCTAATTCGGCGATGGGTGCCGACGAGTCCTGTCGAGGCTCGCCGAGCACGTCAACCACCGACGCGAGCTGCGCGCCGAAGTCGACCGGCGGGCTTCCGACGGGGAATCGCTCTAGGATCTGCCGGCTGAGCGCGGTGAGCCGGTGTGGCACCGTCTGCCCCTTGCGGGCCAGTGTGTGGCTGGACACGGCGGCGAGTACGGCGAGGGTGTTGTCGAGGGCGGCACCGGCGTCCTGCGCCTTCCGCCACGCAAGCAGGTCGGGTGTCCCCGTGTCCGTCTGACCTGCTCCACCGAGCCCGATCAGTGACGTCGTGGCGGCAGCGCGCGCCTCCTCAGCCCACCCGGCTGCCGTCATGTACAGCAAGCTGACCTGGGATTCGGGTTCGGAAGCGACAAGCCCCCGGGGATCCTCGACGATGCGATTGACCTGGGCGGTGACCAACTGGGACACGTCGGCCCACGTGCGAGCGAGGGAATCGAGACTCGGGGCGACGAGGGGGTTGTGGTAGCCGCCGTTCGACAGGATCGCACCGAGGGGTGGGTGGATTGCCGGGCCGACGAAAATGGGATTGTTCGACGACGCCGAGAGGGCGATTTCGGCGCATTCTTCGGCGGCGGCCTGCGCCCGCCGTGCCCACCCGATGACGCGCGGGCCACTCCGGAAGGACACCGGCGCCTGGTAGGGGAGTTCGGACGAGCCGTCATCGGTCTCGATGAGCCGGCGGATGTTGTGTACGGCCTCGGCCTGATGTTCGTCGCGCCAGGCGGCCTCGAGTTCGGGGGCGTAGTGAGCGGCTGGTGCATTGATCGCGACCGCCGCGAGCGCCATCACGTTCTCCATGACGGTGATTCGATGCCGTCCGGCCAGTGCGGCGTCGCTCAGAGCCGCCGCAGCGACCGGGGAACCATTGATCAGCGCCATTCCCTCGCCGATCTCCAGGGTTCCGTCGAAGTGGTTCCGGAACAGGTGTCCGAGGGGGACGATGTCGCCGGGTTCACCGTTTCCGCGCGCGGGGACCGGTGGCAGCTCCGCTTCGAGCAGGGCGAGTAGCCGGTGTACTGTCTCCACGCGCAGGCACGCAGTTCCGTTCAGCACGTCGGCGAGCCGGGCCAGGACGATGGCACGGACGACGCGGTCAGGCAGCCGCGGGCCGACCGTGGCGGGTGTCGACGGCAGTCGAGTCGCGAACTCTGCTCGGCCATCTTCGCCGAGAACGGATTTCGCGCCGACATGGTGTCGGGTGGTGATTCCGTAGAGATGACGATCCGCATTCTGTTCGACGAAGTCGACGAACTCATGTCGACGGGACCGGATGGCACTGAGTGCGCGATCACCGATGCTGCACTGTTCGCCCATCCAGGCCACCCGAGCGACGTTGTCGAGGGTGAGGTCGTCGCTACTGTCGATGACAACGGTCATGAAAATCCTCCGTGTGTAGTGGGCTGTCGATGGCGACGGTCCGGCCGGTCGAACGGCCACGTCGAATGGGGCTACGGCTGAGCCACGAACGATGAGTTGCTGTCCGGACTTTCGGGGATCAACTGTCCTGGCGCGTCGGCGGCCGCCTGGGCGAGGGTCAGGCCCGCGGTTTCCGGTGCCCAGGCGATGCTGATGAGGAAACCGACACCGGCCACCACACCGGTGATCAGCGTGACCCCGTGCGCCCCGAATCGATCGATCCCCATCGGCAGCAGGAGCGTGCCGATCGCTGCCCCGATCCTGCTGAAGGACACGCAGATTCCGGTCGCCGAAGCGCGGATGCTGGTCGGGAACAGTTCGCTCGGATAGACGGTGTCGAGTGCGGCCATTGCCGACGAGATGAGTGCGAACAGTGCGAAGAGGGCGATGACATAGCCCGCGGGGGCGCTCTGCCACAGTCCGATCGCCAGCGTCGATCCGGTCAGAAGTGCGAAGGAGATGAGGGTGTAGAGACGTCGACCGATCCTGCCGATGGTGACGATGCCGACGACGCCGCCGATCAGTAGGAAGAGGTTGACACTGGTGGTCTGCCAGAAGCCGGATTCGATGTCGAGTGAGTCGAGGATCGTGGGGAGGAAGGTGAAGACCGCGAAATAGGGAACCACCTGGCAGAACCAGAATAGGCACGCGAACGCCAGACGCTGGAGGTGCTGTTGCGCGAATACGTCGCGCAGCGAACCGTGCGATTCCGTTTCCTCCTCTTCGGCGAGGTCGGCGAGGGTTGCGTTCGGGGAGACATGCTTTCGCAGAATCGCAAGGCCTTCCTCGGCCCGGCCGTTCCGGGCGAGCCAGCGCGGGGACTCGGGGGTGTTGCGCCGCAGAATGAGCAGAACGAGCGCGGGGACTGCGCTGGTCGCCAGGATCCAGCGCCAGGCGTCGTCACCACCGACTTCGGCCAGCGCTGTTCCGACGACAATCGCGAGGACGTATCCCACCGTCCACATCGCCGGCCCCACGGCGAGCAGGGTGGCGCGGTACTTCCGTGGTGAGAACTCGGCCACCAAAGTCGTGGCGATCGTGTAGTCGGCCCCTACCGCGATCCCCAGCAGGACTCGGAGGACGAGCAACATGACGGCGTCGGTGACCGCGATCTGGGCGAGGGAGAGAACGACGAAGAGCGCGAGGTCGATGACGAACATGCGCCGGCGGCCGATCCTGTCGGTAACCCAGCCGAACAACAAGCTCCCCAGAAACACGCCGATCAGTGCGGAGGCACCGATCAATCCGCTCATCAAGGGCCCGATGGGGTGAGACTGCGCGAAGAGGGGGAGTGCGGGCACGACTGCGCCGAGAATGTACCCATCGCAGAGATGTCCGCCATTTCCGTAGAGCGTCGTTTTCAGATGGAACCGCGATAGTTTCGCGTCATCGAGAGCGTGTGTGGCCACGGTGGGCTCCTTCGGGAAAGTGGCTGTGTACGTCGAGATCGCGGACGTAGTCGGCGGGCCTTGCGTGGAGGGGCGCCGGTGACGTTCTCGACTGTGATTCGGAACACTACGGACGACGTATCGGAGCGTCTTCCGTCTGCGTTCGAGTAACGGTGAGCCCCATTCCTCACATTGTCGAAAGCGGCAGGTAAGCGTGCGAAACTGACGGTTCAGTACACGTCAGGCGTTACGGATCAGCATCGCCAATCTGAGGGCGAGCTCGAGTCCGGCCCGGCGTTCGCCCTGTGCCCAGCCTTCGCCGAGGAGTTGCTGCGCACGGTCCAGCCGGTAGTAGAGGGTGGTGCGGTGGACCGAGAGCCGGCCGGCCGCGCGGCGTGTGTCACCGCCGCAATCGAAGTAGGCGTCCAAACTCTCGCGAATGAGTGAGTTGTCTGCGTCGAGCAGGCGAGATGCGCCCGGAAAGAGAATCTCCAGGGTCTCCATTGTCCACGGCAGTCCATAGAACACGACGTCGGCTCCGAGTTCGTTCCAGCTCAGCTGCTCGACGTTGCGAGCGTGGGCAACGGTCGCCGCATAGCGGGAGTGCATTCCGGACAGGCGCAGCTCATCGAGAGTCGAAGCGGTCTGTCCCGCGCCGGTTGCGAGCAGTGTCCATCCGCGTCGCCGAGCCGCCTGCGCAAGAGCGTGGCGGAACGAGCGAAGGCGGTCACCGAGAAGGTCTGCACCGACAATCAGGTGGATGGTGTCCTCGCCGTGGCCCAGGAGAGAATGGCCCAGCGGCCGGGCATACGCCACTTCCTGTGCGGCGGCGCGCACCGCCCGGGCATTCAGTGGTTCGCCGTCGGCGTCGATCGCTGCCAGCCTCGTGGTGAGCACCACCGCGGGATCGGTAAAGCGAAGGAGGGGTTCATCGGCGAGAAGCTCGGCCGGCGGTGTGGTTTCGCGAGGCGGGTCCAGCAGTACACTCACGAGTTGTGCCTCGCGGTCGAGCACCGTGGTGGTCGACTGAGACTGTTGGTGGAGCACTTCTGCGATCGCCGAGGCGGTGCCAGCCGCTGCGGTGATGTCGGCATCTGTCAGCGGTGGACTGTCGATCAGCCACAGATATCCCTGAAGTTCCCCGCGGGCCCGCATCGGAATGCACACCCGCGGCAACGTCTGCAGCGCCGGGTTCGAGGGAAACCGAACGGGCCCGGTCGCGTGTGCAATATCGAGCGAGAATGCGTACTCGAATACCTCCGGGGATGAGTGCCGCTGCAGGATGGACCGGACCCGGACATCGTCGAGATCACCGTGCTGCTCGGTCAACGCGAGCGGCTTCAGGCCACAGTCGTCGACTTCGATCGAGCGGTTCAACTGATCCGCGAGACCGTCCGCGTACTGCTGGACATCGTTCATCCGTCACCTACCGGCCGTCATCCCACGCGCCTCACCCATTTGGGATCGAGGGTAGTCAGGAGGTGGCGCGAGCCCGAAAACGGCTGAGCGCCAGATCGGTTTCTACTGTCAGCCGGCAGCGGTGCGGCGGGTGGGCCTGCGGTCGTCGGCGAACATCGCCTCGATCCTCGACTTGATCTCCGCGGTGCTCATGGTGCCGCCGCGCCGGGACGTCTGCGGTCCGGTGGGAGTCGTCGGGGTGATCGAGGTTGTCGCCACGGTCCTGCTTTCGTCGATGTTGATATGTGTGCCTCACGGTCACGCTTGTGATCTGGTTCACATCGTGGCCGACTATGTTGTACACCACAACTACGGTCTCGTGCCACTCCGTCCGACGGCGACGGCCGTCGACCCCGGCTGGACGGGTGGGATTCGACGTGGCAGGGGTGTTGCTTAAGCGCTTAATCAGTACGATGAGGCGGATCGACTGGTGCTGGTGACAGCATGGCCGGTGAACAGAGGAAGGGGTTGCCGTGAACAGTGCTGGTTCCACCCGTGCGACGGGCACGGCGCGCGCACGCAAACCCACGATGGACGACGTTGCCGCCCGTGCCGGAGTTTCCCGCACTCTGGTCTCGTTCGTGCTGCGCGGCAAGCCCGGGGCAGGAGAGCAGACCCGTCTGCGCGTGCTGGAAGTCGCCGCGGAACTCGGATACAAGCCCGACAGCGCGGCGCAACTGCTGGCCCGCGGCCGGAGCCGAACGCTCGGGGTGCTGCTCGACGTTCAGCAGCCGTTTCAGGCCGACCTGGTCACGCGGATCTACCCGGCTGCGAAAGCGGCCGGGTACGACGTGTTGTTGTCGGTGAGCGCGCCGGGACGCGACGAGGTCGAGGCGATCGAGTCCATGCTCAGTCACCGCTGTGAGGGCCTGATTCTCCTCGGCCCGAACTCGGGCCGGGAATACCTGGAAGAGCTGGAAGATCGCGCAGTCGTGGTGGTAGTGGGAAAACCGATGCCGCCGAGTGCATTCGACGCGGTGCGCAGCGCGGACGCCAGCGGAATCCGGCAATCGGTCGATCACCTCGCCGGCCTCGGGCACCGCGCCATCCATCACATCGGTGGAGGTTCGGCACCGGGTGCGGACGCTCGACGCGACGCCTACGTTGCGGCGATGCGCGATCACGGCCTGGCCGAGTTCATCCGTGTGATCCCCGGCTCTCACGACGAGGCTGCGGGAGTGGCGGCGGGACGGCTGATGCTCGAGGAAGGCACGCTGCCCACCGCGGTCCTGGCAGGCAACGATCGGTGTGCGCTGGGGCTGATGGACTCGCTGGACCGAGCGGGCGTCGATATCCCTCGGGACGTGTCGGTCGTCGGGTATGACGACAGCGAGATCGCGCATCTGTCGCGCATCGATCTGACCACGGTCCGTCAGGACGTCGATCAGCTCGCCGAGAACGCGGTCGCGTTCGCGGTGAAGCGTCTCGAGGACGACGACGCAGTCGCTGCCGAGGTCATCGTAGAACCGCGGTTGATCGTGCGGGGGAGCACCGGACCCGCCCGGTCCGTTCAGCGTGAGCGCTCGATGCGGCGACGCGTCTTCTCGCGCTGAGCTGCGGGGCCGGTGGTGGAGCGCAAGCTCAGGCGTGGGCGCAGGATGACCGAGGCCGGCCTGGTGCGGCCGCCGTCGAGTCGTTCCAGTACGGACGAGACCGCGCGGCGGGCTTGTTCTCGCGGATCCTGGCTCACCGACGTCAATGCGATATGTGTCAGCTGTGCGAGCGGGGAGTTGTCGTATCCCGTGATCGACATGTCGGCCGGCACGTCGATCCCGGCCTTCTGCATCGCGTCCAGCAGTCCGATCGCGCAGCGGTCGTTGACGCATACGACGGCCGACGGTAGGTCGTCACGCTCGAGCAGCCCCGGCGCGGTGCTCGAACCCGCCATCTCGGTGAACCCGCTGACGACGACCTGCGGATCCAGCCCGTGGCGGATCATCGCCCGGCGGTAACCGGATGCCCGGTCGGCTCCGATGGCCCCGGTGCCCGAGGCGTGGACGATGTCGGTGTGTCCCAGGGTGACAAGGTGATTCACGAGCATCGCGACCCCTCGTCCGTCGGCAGTCCGAACCACGTCGACGGTCGACCCCGGCAAACGACGACCGACGCTCACCACCGGCGCCCGTTCGTCGATCGTGTGCAGCGTGGCGGAGTCGAGTTGCGGGCCGAGCAGGACGAGCGCTTCGCATTGGAACTCGAGCAGCATGTCGACGGCCTGGGCTTGTGTGCGTGTGGCTGTCACGGGCCCGAGCACCACCTCGTATCCGGCTCGTTCCGCGTCGTCGACGAGGAAGTCGACCAACTCGGTGTGAAACGAGTTCCGGATTTCCGCCATGACGCCGATCAGCTTCGTGCGGCGCAGGGACAGGAGTGCGGCCGCGCGGTTGGGGCGGTAACCCAGTTCGTCGGCAACCTCCATCACCTTTTCCCGGGTGGCGGCGCTGGGGCCGGCGATGTCGCGGAAGATCATCGACACCAGTGCCTTCGAAACGCCGACGCGATCGGCGATGTCCTGCATCGTCGCACGCCGCGGGATGTTCTCGTCGATGCCGACCTCCTCGTTCGTCCAGCTCCGGCGCCCTGATTTCCGCGAGGTCTTGACCGCGGGGTGTGAGTTGACCGATAGTGGGTCACTAAAGCGCTTAAGTAGACCGATCAAACCACGTCCGCGGCGTGGACGCGAGGGGCTACGGCGCTCGGTGACGAAGATCGATCGGTTCCAGGCCGTTCACGACGAAAGAAGTAGCTGATGAAGCTCGGTGTCTACAACGCAATCCTGCACGACAAGCCGCTGCCCGAGGCGCTCGCGACCATCGCGTCCCTCGGCCTGGAAGGCATCGAGATCAATTCGGGCGGTTTTCTGCCGCCCGTGCACATCCCGGTGGCAGATCTGTTGTCCGGCACAGTCACTCCTGCCGAGTACCTCGCGGTGTTCGAGGGAACGGGCGTGTCGATCGCGGGCTTGAACTGCAACGGCAACCCGCTGCATCCCGATCCGGAGGTCGGCCCGGAAGACGCCGACGATCTGCGTAACTCCATCAAGGTCGCCGGCCTGCTCGGCATCGACCGGGTCGTCACCATGTCGGGTCTGCCCGCCGCCCATGCCGGCGGACAGTGGCCGGCCTGGCACGTCAACACCTGGGATTCGGGCTACCTCGACTCGCAGGACTACCAGTGGGACGAGGTCGCGGTCCCGTTTTGGACGGAGATCGACGCCCTCGCCCGCGAGAACGGCGTCAAGGTCGCCATCGAGATGCACCCCCAGAACCTCGTCTTCAACCCGCCGACGCTCGAGCGTCTCGTCGACAAGATCGGTGCCACCAACGTCGGTGCCGAGATGGACCCGTCACACCTGTTCTGGCAAGGCATCGACCCCGTCAAGGCGATCGAGTGGCTGGGACCGCTGGTCTACCACGCGGCCGCGAAAGACACTCGCATCAACGAGAACTGCGAGATCTACGGCGTGCTCGACGACCGGTTCACCCGCATTCCCGCGGACGAGAACCCCACCAGCCTCGGCGGCAGGCACGTGGTCAACAAGTGGCCCGAGGACTCGGCGTGGGACTTCGTCGCCGTCGGCAACGGGCACGACGTGGAGTTCTGGTCCCGTTTCCTCGCCGCCCTGCACAAGGTCGATCCCGACATGGCCGTCAACATCGAGCACGAGGACACCGCATACAGCGCACTCGAAGGACTGCAGATCGCAGCCGACACCCTGCTGGCCGCGAGGAAATCGGCCGGTATCTGACGCCTGGACCGCCCATCACACGAGATAGATCCGGCACCGAGGAAAGAGGATTCGACGATGACCATTGGCTGGGCCACCTACCCGTACGGCGGCCGGGTCGTGGTGGTGACCGGGGCCGGATCCGGCATCGGCCGGGCGATCGCCGTGGCCTTCCTCGAGCAGGGAGCGACGGTGTGTGTGCTGGGTCGGTCGGCGGATGCTCTAGGTGACACGATCGCGCGGTTCCCTGCCGAACGTACTTGTGCGGTTCCGGCCGACGTCACGGTGCAGGCGGACGTCGACAGCGCCGTGTGGTCGATACTCGACCGCTTCGGCCGGATCGACGTCGTGGTGAACAACGCGGGGTCGAGTGAGCCGAGTGTGATCGACGACTTCGATCACCGTGCCTGGGACCGTATGCGATCGGTCAACCTAGACGGTCTCATTCACGTTGCGCGCGCGACGGTTCCGGCGCTGGCCGCCAGCCGGGGAAACCTGATTGCGATCTCTTCGATCGCGGGGCTCGGTGGCGACTGGGGCCAGTTCGCGTACAACGCCACGAAGGGCGGCGTCAACACCATGGTGCAGAGTCTGGCGTTGGATCTCGGCGACCGGGGGATCCGGGTCAATGCCATCGCCCCCGGTTTCATCGCGACCCAGCAGACCCGGTCCCGCCTCGACGACACCGAATTCTCGCATGCCTTGATGAACCGGGTGCCGGCGAACCGGGCGGGCGTACCGGAAGACGTTGCGCGACTGGCGTTGTACCTCGCCGGTCCGGATGCAGGCTATATCACCGGTGCGATCATCCCCGTCGACGGTGGCACCACAGCGTCGTCGGGAACCCCACGCCCGCTGCGGGCAATCGGATACCGCTAGCGATAGGGCCATCCGCCGTGGCCAGGTGGCGCATCGGTCCTGAAGCTCAGCTCACGCCGAGCGGGTCCGCGAGTCGCGTGGCAGCGGCAACCGCAGTGCGAGCTGCCACGGCAAGCAGGCCGGTGTCCGATGCGGTCGGCATGAAGCGGTAGCCGAGGTCGGCCATCTTCTCGGCCAGCCCGAGTTCTCCGGCATAGATGCCCGGCACGACACCGGCTGCGGTGCACCGGCGTGCGATATCGGCCAAGATCCCGTCCTCACCGCCGCTGGTGAGTTTCTCGAGGGTCGTGCCCAGGCTCAGTGCCAGGTCGTACGGCCCGACGAAGATGCCGTCCGGACCGGTGGCGAGGATCTTGTCGAGGTTGGCCAGGCCGTCGACCGTCTCGATCATCAGGATGCACAACGTGTCCTCCTGCGGGCGGCCGGGAATCTGCTTCGCATACCGGGGGCTGCGCCGGGTGGGTCCGTAGCTGCGCTTGCCGCGCGGAGGAAAGCGGCACGCGGCGGTCAGGGACGTCGCCGTCGCTGCGTCCTCGACGGTGGGGAAGATGATGCCTCCGGCTCCCGCGTCGAGGACCCGCCCGATGGTTCCCATGTCGTGGCCGGGTACGCGGACGATCGACGGAACGGAGAACACGTGTGCAGCCTCGATGAGGGGCTGCAGTTCGGATACTTCCGGCCCGCCGTGCTGACCGTCGATGCAGACCCAGTCGAAGGACTCGGCGGCCAAGATGTCGATGACAGCCGGGTCGCGGAAGCTGACCCAGGCACCGGGATGGATGCGGCCGTCGTCGAGCGTCAGGAGCGGGGTGTGCAGACCGCTGCTTCGGTTGCTTTCACCATAAATCTTCATATGTTTCCTTCGGGATGGTCGAACGCTGTTCCTGGGCCTCGATTCCTGCTGCGCGGCAGTAATTCTCACATGCAGGAGACCTTGTGGTTCAGGCGGCGGTGAGTTCCCGGATGCCGCCGAGTCTGCCCTTGTGGAAGACGAGGGGCTCGCCGTGGCCGGTGTCCATCTGCAGGACCCGGGCGATGACGATGACATGGTCGCCGCCGTCGAGTTCGTGGGTGATGTCGCAGTCGATGAACGCGTGCGCCCCGGTGATCCGGGGGGACCCGGCGTCGGACAGGGACCAGTCGAGGTCGGCGAACTTGTTCGGCTGCTTGCCGGAGAGGGCGCGGCACACCGGTTCCTGGCCGGCGGCGAGCACGCTCGCGCACAACCGGCCGGCGGCGCGGACCTTCGGCCAGGAGGTGGAGGTGTGCGCAACACTGAAGCTGACCAGCGGCGGATCCAGGGACAGCGACTGGAAGGTGCCGACCACCAGCCCGCACGGAAACTCCGCGCCCGCCGTGATGCCGGACAGCGCGACCACCCCCGTCGGCAGATGGCCCATCACGCTGCGGTACTGCGCCTGATCGATGGTGCTGAGCATGGTGGCTCCTATTCGGGTCATACGCTGGCGCGGAACGGGGAGGGACGGAACGATTCGTCATACGTTCATATATTGAACGCTACGTTCAAACTGAATATCAGTATTGCGTTCTGGATCACACCCTGTCAAGGGGAGTCGGCACGAACCCACACGCAAGGGCGCCTTCGGGATGCTCTTCTCGCGGGCCTATCGCCGCGCAACGATCTTCATGTTGGTTTTGGTAGCCCTCGAGGCCTGTGCGCCGGCGGCCGCTGCCGAGCGAGGCGGGCCCGCTCCGTCTCGGACATACCGCCCCAGATTCCGTAGCGCTCTGCGGCGGTGATGGCGTGGGTTCGGCATTCGACGAGTACCGGGCAGTGCCGGCAGATCTGTTTGGCGTGCCGCTCGCGTCGGGTGCGGACGGTCCTACGCTCACGGTCGTCGGGGGCGAAGAACATGTCGAGGTCGATGTCGCGACACGATCCGTGAACCCGCCAGTCCCAGCGGGTGGGGGCGGGACGATCGGATGGTAGTTCGGTTGTGGTCATGGATTTCTCGGATCGACGTTGTTGTTGTGCCCACGGCTGCCGCTGGTGATCAGCGGGATGCTGTCGGGCGAGTTCGCCATTCCCCGTGTGCAATTGGACAGCGGGACGAGGCGTCAATTGGTGGTGGTGGACACGTCGAACTCGATGGTGCCGAACTTTCGTATTCGCCGACCCGGTGCCCGCCCGGTCGCCGCCTGCGATGGCGTTCGACTTCGATTCGCTCGACCTCGAAGGCGGAGTCCGCGTCGAGTGTGGGCCACGTCGTCGTGGGTGCGGCGATGGGCATGCATGCGTCGAGGTGTCATCTCCCATCTCCGTTCAATAAGTGAATATAAGATTCATTTATTGAACATAACTCTAAAAGCCGAATGGGTGGGCGTCAATACCGCACTTCTCGGAGATGTTCGCCGATCCGATGCGTCCGGTGTCGCACGCAGGCACAGCGTCGATGCCGTGTCCCGCCGACTTGCCCCACATCGCTCCACGCCATAGCTACGCCAGTTCCTCGTCCCCGGCCCCGGCCCCGGACCGCAGCGCTCCGCGCAGGTCGATCTCGGCGTCGCTGAACAGACACGATCGCACGGTGCCCTCCGCGGTGAGGCGGGTGCGATCACAGTCGGCGCAGAACGACCGCGTCACCGACGCGATGATCCCCACCGTCGCCGGGCCACCGTTCACCTGCCACCGCTCCGCCGGCTCCGACGGGTCTTCCCGCTCGACCTCCGCAGGGTCGAAACGTTCCCCAGCACCGCCGGCAACCGGTCCGCGGACACCATGTTCTCCCGCGCCCGGCGCCGCCTCCGCGCAGCCGGCGACGATCCGCCCGAGATCCGCACGCATCAGCGGTTCACCGCCGGTGAACAGCACCTCCCGCACCCCGAGGCGATGCACCGCGATGTGGGCGAGACGCGCGATCTCGTCCGGGGTACGCCTCGAGCCGGATGGTGACGGCCTTGGAGACGGGGGTGTTGGACTCACGTGCCACATGGTCCAGGGGGATCAGGGGGTTGGTTTCGGGGTAGTAGGCGGCGACGTTGCCGACCGGCGTCGGATACGGGACGAGCCGGAAGTCGCCGGCCCGACGCTCCTCGATGCTGCCGTCGGGGCGGGACCATTCGGAGATCAGGTCGACGCGGTCGCCCGCGGTGTATCCGAAGGTGTGCAGGTCGTCGTCACTGATGAACAGCACGCGCCGACCACCTTTGACGCCGCGGTAGCGGTCGTCGAGCCCGTAGATGGTGGTGTTGTACTGGTCGTGGCTGCGCAGGGTCTGCAGGATCAGCCGGCCCGGGGGTACCGGCACCCATTCGAGGTCGTTGACGACGAAGTTGGCCTTTCCGGTGCCGGTGACGAATCGGCGTTCGTCGCGCGGTGGGTGCGGGAGAACGAATCCGTCGGGCTGCCGTACCCGGGTGTTGAAGTCCGCGAAGTCGGGGAGCACCCGGGCGATGGAGTCGCGGATCCGGTCGTAGTCGTCGGCGAACACCGACCACGGCACCGAATGGTCCGTCCCGAACAATGACTGGGCGAGTTCGCATACGATCGCGACCTCGCTGCGCAGGTGCTTGCTCGTCGGGGTGAGTCCGCCGCGGGACAGGTGCACCACCGACATCGAATCTTCGACGGACACCAATTGTTTGCGGCCGTCGCGGATGTCCTTGTCGGTGCGACCGAGGGACGGGAGGATGATTCCGGTGCTGCCGTGGACGAGGTGACTGCGGTTGAGTTTCGTCGAGACCTGCACGGTGAGGGCGCAGTTGCGCAGCGCGGCGGACGTGACGTCGGTGTCCGGGGTGGCGGACAGGAAATTTCCGCCCATCGCCATGAACACCGACGCGGTGCCGTCCCGCATGGCGCGGATCGAGTCGACCGCGTCGAGACCGTGTTTGCGGGGGCTGGTGATGCCGAACTCGTTGTCGAGTGCCTGGAGGAAGGACTCGGGCATCTTCTCCCAGATGCCCATGGTGCGGTCGCCCTGGACGTTCGAGTGTCCGCGGACCGGGCAGACACCGGCGCCGGGTTTGCCGATCATGCCGCGCATGAGCAGCAGCGACACCGCGTCCTCGATGGTGGCGACGCCGTGCGTGTGCTGCGTCAGGCCCATCGCCCAGCAGATGATCGTGGACCGGGAGGCGATCAGCGCGGCGGCGGTCTGCTGGATCTGCTCGATCGACAATCCCGTTGCCTCTACGACGGTGGCCAGGTCCACCGTGCGGATGCGCTCGGCCCAGGGCGCGAAGCCGGCGGTGCAGGTGTCCAGGAATTCACGGTCGAGGACGGTGCCGGGGTGGCGGTCTTCCTCGTCGAGGAGCAGCTTGGCCAGGCCCTGGAAGAGGGCCTGATCACCGCCGAGACGGATCTGGAGAAAGTCGTCGGCGATCTGTGCCCCGTCGCCGACGACACCGTGGACCTTCTGCGGGTCCTTGAACCGCAGCAGTCCGGCCTCCGGAAGGGGATTGACGGCGATCACTCTGGCGCCGTTCGCTTTCGCCTTCTCCAGGACCGAGAGCATGCGGGGGTGGTTGGTGCCGGGATTCTGTCCGGCGATCAGGATCAGGTCGGCGTGTTCGAGGTCGGTGACCGAGACCGATCCCTTGCCGATCCCGATGGTCGCCGTCAGTGCGCTGCCGGAGGATTCGTGGCACATGTTCGAGCAGTCCGGCATGTTGTTGGTGCCGAACGCTCGGATCATCAACTGGTAGACGAACGCGGCCTCGTTGGACGTGCGGCCGGAGGTGTAGAACACGGCCTCGTCGGGGTGGGGGAGGGCGCGCAGGTGGTCGGCGATCACCGTGTAGGCGTCGTCCCATCCGATCGGCTCGTAGTGGTCGCTGCCGGGGCGGATGATCATCGGGTGAGTCAGCCGGCCCTGCTGTCCGAGCCAGTAGTCGGTTTCCCCCAGGAGCGACGAGACCGAATGGACGGCAAAGAATTCCGGCGTCACCGTGCGCGTGGTCGCCTCTTCGGCAACGGCCTTGGCGCCGTTCTCACAGAACTCCGCCGCCTTGCGGTGTCCGGGGGTCTCCGGCCACGCACAGCCCGGGCAGTCGAACCCGTGTCGCTGGTTCAGCCGCAGGAAGGTGCGGGCGGTGCGCACCGCACCCATCTGCTCGACGCCACGTCGGAGCGACACGAGTACCGCCGGAACGCCTGCGGCGTAGGTCTTGTGGTGAGTGACCTGCACGTCGTTCTCGTCGAAGACATGCTTGTCGGATCGTGTCGTCATGCGCTGCGTCGAACCAATCGATCGGTCGGCGAGACGACACTCACCGAGGAGGAAACCGTTCCCGCGTCCCGGACGCGGGTCTGGATGGGCCCGTACCGGCCGGACCCGTCCAGCCGCCGGGTATGTCAGTAGCGGGGCAGGCGGTTGAAGAGTCCCTGCTTACCGCGGCTGATCGACACGCTCGCGCCTTCGTCGAGGTACATCTGGTGCAGCTTCTGCAGAGCCGCGGGGTCGATGGTGACTCCGAGGCCGGGGCCTTCCGGAACCGCCACCACGTTGTTGTGGGGCTTCAGCACGTTCTCGGCGACGACGTCGAACGGCGCCAGTCGTCCGAGCGACTGGTGGGGCAGACGCATCGAGGGCAGGGCGGCGCTCAGGTGCAGGTAGGCGGCGGTCATGATGCCCGCGTCTCCGGAGTACGCCCAGAAGTCCCGTCCCATCACGTCGCACGCCGAGGCGAAGCGCATCGTCTCGCGGATCCCGCCGAGGCTGGCGAAGTTCGCGACGAACGCGTCGGGAGCACCGAGTTCCACCGCCCGCGGCAGGTTGATCTCGTGGGTGGAGAAGGGAATCCAGGTTTGCTCGCGCAGGCGCGCCATGTTCTCGTAGCCGAGCACCGGGTCCTCGATGTTGCAGATCTGCAGGTCCTCGAGTTCCCGGACGATCGACCGTGCCGTCGACAGTGACCACCCGTAGTTGGCGTCGATCCGGATCTGCACATCGGCGCCCAGGGCCTCACGCAGCGCGGTGAGCATGGCGACGTCTTCTCGCGCAGAGAGGCAGCCGACCTTGCCTTCGAAGATGGTCGAGCCGTGCGTTTCCTTCATCTCCAGGCAGTAGTCGACGAGGGCGGCGGTCGAGTTCAGCACGGGTTCGTCATCGGGCCCGACGCGGTATCCGAAGAATTCGGTGAACTGGATGTCGCGACGAACCGCGCCGCCGAGCAGTTGGTACAGGGGGACGCCGAGCGCCTTCGCTTTGATGTCCCACAGAGCGATCTCGATACCGCCGTACGCGCGGGCGAGGCCGGCGTCCATGAAGTTCAGGCCCGACCGCAGTTCCGGCATCGCGGTCTGTTCGGTGGTCGCGATGTCGAACGGGTCGAGTCCTTCCAGCACCGGAGCGAGATCCGACTCGATCAGCGCGGCATAGGCCGACGACGGTGACTCGCCCAGACCCACGATGCCTTCGTCGGTGGTCACCTCGATGATCGTCTTCGAGTACCCGTGCGCGTTGCCGACGCTCCATACGTATCCCGGGGAGAGTGGCACGTTGATCGGTGTTGCCTTGATGGATGTGATCTTCACTGGAGTTCTCTCTTCTGTTGCGCGTCGATGCACGGCTGGTGATAGAAGAGTGCCGGAGGCCGGGGGCCGACCACATCCTCACGGGCGAGGACAGAATCCCTCATTCATTCGACGCCGTGAGAATGCGCGGGGGTGACCGCGGTCACTACGATTCGGAGGATGATGAGTCCGAAGGAATTGGCGTCCTCGCGCGGGGGTGGCACCGGACAGAACGACGAGTTACAGGAACTGGTCGAGGCGTGGTCGCACCGGATCGGACGGTCGGTGGCGATCGACGACATGAACGTCCGCATGCTTGCCGTCAGCGCGCACTTCGGCGACGAAGACCCCGCGCGCGTGACGGCCGTGATGAAACGCGGCCTCGACACACCCGCGGTCGAGCATCTGCGCAGGCACGGCGTCACCGAGCTCGACAGCCCGGCCTGGGTGCCGGGTAACGAGGACCTGGGTCTGTACCCCCGGTTCATCGTCCCGATCCGTCACCACGGTGTGCCCCTCGGGTTTCTGGCGCTCGTCGACCGGGATCAGAACCTCAGCCAGGAAGCCATGGACCAGGGCGTCGAAGCCGCTCGCGATGCGGGGGTGGTGCTCTACCGGCGGCTGGTGCTGCGTGAACGCGTGCACAACCAGTTCGAGGCGATCATGCGCGATCTGTTCTCCGCGGACGAGGCCGCGCGACTGCGGGCGGCGCAGGAGATCCACGACGAGGAATTCGTCACCCGCAGCGGTTCCGTCGCCGTCCTCGTCGTGCGCCTCAACGAGGCACCGACCCATCAGGGCATCGACCGCGACGGTCTCTACAGTGCGATCGAGCGGTGCGTGCGCGCCGAGCCGCGAGGGACCACGTTGTTCGTCCTTCGTGGCCGCCAGATCGCGGTGCTGTTGGCCGGTCTCGCGCCGGACAGCCGCTTGCCGGGGCAGCTCGCCTCCCGGCTGCTCGCCGCAACGGACAGCTCACTCGGCTCCGAGGCGCACTGCACCATCGGGGTCGGCCGGCCGGTGGCGAGCATCGCGCACAGCCACAAGAGCTACACCGAAGCCTGCCTCGCCGCACACGCCTGCAGCATGCTGTCCACGTTGCCCCGGATCAGCACCTGGGAGGACCTCGGTGTCTACGCCACACTGATGAGCCTGCCCGTCGGCGACCTCAGCGCCCGGATGATTCCGGACTCGGTACGGCGACTGCAACAACACAAGGACGCCGAGAATCTCCTGGAAACGGCCGAGGTCTTTCTCGACTGCGCGGGCGATTCGCGGATCACCTCGGAGCGGCTGTACATCCATCGCTCGTCGCTCTATGCCCGGCTGGCTCGCATCGAGAAGACCGCCGGCGTCGATCTCGGTGACGGCCGCGACCGGCTCAGCCTGCATCTCGGCATCAAACTGGCCCGCTTGCTGGAAGCCTATCGACTCGACGACCCCGGCCCCGTCGGCACGGCCTGACCCGTCGGCTCGCCGCGTCCGCGCAGCACCGGCCCCGCCACCACGTGGCCGGGGCCTACGCGCGTTTGGACCAGCCGAATTTCCAGGAGATGCGCTCGGCGGTCTCACGGAGGGCGTCACGGAGGTCCGGGAGGACTTCGGCGGTGACCCGGAACGTGGGTCCGGTGAGATTCAACGAGGCGATGATCTCGCCGTCGAGCCGGCGGATCGGTGCTCCCAGCGCCACCACACCGATCTCGTTCTCTTCGAAACAATACGAGACATCCTCGGCGCGAATGGCTTCCAGTTGCGCGTCGAGTACCGCACGATCGGTGACGGTGTGATCGGTGTACCGGACCAGAGGGTCGGGAAGGAGACGGTCACGTTCGGTGGGAGGAAGGTACGCCAGAAGCAGCTTTCCTGCCGCGGTCGCGTGGATCGGTGCCCGGCGGCCGATCCAATCGATGCTGGCGATGGTGGACGACCCGCCGGTGACCTGGTCGAGGGTCATCACATCGGAACCGTCCAGAATCGCGACGTTGACGGTTTCACCGACCCGATCGGCGAGTTCGACGGAGTACGGGCGGCACACGGCAGCAGTGTCCGGTTGCCGGACCGCACCGGCGGCCAGCATCCCGGCGGTGAATCCGAGCCGGTACTCACCACGGTCCTCGTTCTGTTCGACCAGGCCCCGTGATTCGAGGGTGGCGAGCAGACGAAAGACGGTCGTCTTGTTCAGACCCAACTCACCGGCGATCGCCGTGACACCCGACGACCGCTTCCGCGCAATGACCTCGAGGATCGATATCGCCCGGTCGACGGACTGCACCACACCTTCTCGTGCACCTTCTGACCTGCTCACAGCGACACTGTAACCGGGCGTGGAGCGTCAGCGCTTGCAGGCGTGTCGAAATCCGCGACACCTGATCGGAACTGACGCCGACCGTCGACCGAAACGGCCGGCGGCCCCGGGAACCGACGTTCCCGGGGCCGTGCGCCCGCCGTGAGGGAGGGCATCGCATGTTCGGTCAGTGCGTGAATTCGGCGGCGGTCTCGGTCAGGCTCTTCCCCCTGGTTTCGGGGGCCAGCCACTGCGACACTGCTGCCCCGACTGCGGCGATGCCGGCGGCGACCAGCAGGGTCACCGTGGTGCCGAGGTTGCTCATGGACCACGGCAGCAGGAAGGTGCCGAGGGCCGCCCCGATCCGGCTGACGGCGGCCGCGAAGCCGGTGCCGATCCCGCGCACCTCGGTCGGGAAGACCTCGGACGGGTAGATGCTCGTGAGCGTGCCGCACATCGCGGAGAGGAACGAGAAGGCGAGGAAGAGCACCAGCACGATGAGCGGCGGCGCACCCACCCACAGGCCGATCGCCGCGAGGACCCCGGCGCACAGCCACTGCGGCGGCACCGTCAGCACACGCCGACCGACCTTGTCGATCAACAGGACCGTGAGCACCACCGAGGCGACGGCGAGCCCGGAGAGCGCGACTCCGCCGGTCAGGCCCCCGCTCAGACCGTACTTGTCCAGCACGCTGTCGGCGAAGGTGGCGATCGCAAAGTACGGGGTGACCGCGCAGAACCAGAACACCGATATGAACAGCGTGGCCCGTCGGTGCTGAGTGAACAGGCTCCCGAAGGTGCCCTTGCGGACGTCCTCGTGTTCGAGATCCGCCATGTCGTCGACGTTCTCCATGTACCGGTGCGCGACGTCGAGGGCCTCATCCTTGCGGCCTTGGCTCCACAACCAGCGCGGCGACTCGGGCAGACCGATCCGGCCGACGAACAGGACCCCTGCGATCAGGGTGCTCGTGCCCAGGATGACCTCCCAGCTCAGATTCGTCGACTCGTTCAGCACGTGGCCGATGAGAAACGCGACCATGAAACCGACGTACCAGGCGATCAGCGTCACGCCCATCAGCCGGCCGCGCAGCCGTGCCGGTGCGAATTCGGAGAGCAATGGCCAGCCCACCGAGTACTCGACGCCGATCGCGACACCCATCAGCAGTCGCACCACGAACAGTTGCCAGGCGGAGTCGACGAAGAACTGGAGGGCGGAGGCGGCCAGGAACACACCCATATCCGCCAGGAACAGCGGCTTGCGTCCGAACTTGTCGCCTGCCCACCCGCCGAGCGGCGAGCCGACCAGGATGCCGATCAGCGCGCCCGCGGCGATCATGCCCTCCCACAATGTGGAGAGGCCCAGGTCGGCGGACATCGTGCCGGTCACCGGACCGATGATCCCGAGGATGTAGCCGTCGAGGAACATCCCACCGGTGAGGACGGCGAGCAGTCTCCACTTGAAGCGGCGCTTGAACGCCGCGGACGTCTTACCCTGATCGGCGGCCGGATTGGTGATCGATGGCACCGATGACCCCTCATCCGTTGTGATGTTTTTCAATGGAACGTCCTTCACTGGTTGCGATCTCGGATGGTGGTCCGGTCGAAGTGCGGCAGGGTTCTAGTGTGATCCGGGTTACAGCCCGAGGGCATCCGACGGTATGAGGAAAACCAGCCCTGTTTGTGCTCACGCTGGAGGTTGAGCGGCCGCGGGTTCGATGCGCACCTCCTCCTCGAGGGCGTGTCGGACTCGTGTCGAAAGGTGTTGTCGTGCACTGTCGAAGCCTGGGTACGCTGATTCGTCATCCGGCTGCGCAGTCGACGGATTCGGTGGACCTCCGCATGCTGGGGGAGCGGTACTGCCCGGTGATCCGCAGCGGCCGGCGCTCGGTGCGCTCGGGTTCGGGCTGGTGCGCGAAGGCACGGCGGTCCGCTTCGGAGGTGCCGCCCCAGACGCCGAAGGGTTCGCTGGTCGACAGTGCGAATTCTCGGCACTTCGCCCGAACGGGGCAGTCGTCGCAGATTTCTTTCGCTGCGCGTTCACGGCGGATTCGTGCGGGTTTGCTCTCGTTGTCCCGGGCGAAGAACACGTCGGTGTCCAGGTAGCGGCACAGCGCTTCGAGCTGCCAGTCCCATTGGCCGGTGCAGGGCCTCGGGACCTGAAGCAGCGGCCGTCGGGTCATGGTCCGTCCCTCCTCTTCGTCGTCAAAAAGAAGCCGCCCCCGCGGTGAACCGGCGCGGAGGCGGCAGTTTCGAGTGCCGGTGACAGCGGTAGCTGTTGTGGTCGAACAGGTTTCCGGCAATTGGTCGAACGGTCTAGTCGCCGGGGTGCGTGGTGAGTGCGGCGATCACCGACAGTTCGATCAGCGCGTTGTCGGCGAGGATCGCGGCGGCGACGGTGGTCCGGGCAGGCGGGTCGACGGGGAAGACTTTTCGCCACGTCGCGTGGTACTCGTCGAAGTCGGCCGGGTTGTTCAGATAGCCGGTCACGTACCGCACATCCTGCAGTGTCAGGTTGTGGGAGGCGAGGAGTTGCTCGACCTGCCGGTAGGCGGCCTCGGTCTGTGAGACGACGGTCGAGGCGGGACCGCGGTCCGGCTCCGGGGCGATCTGGCCCGACAGGTAGAGCAGTTCGCCGGTCCGGGTCGCGGCTGCGAAGGCGGTCATCGAACCGCCCGTGACGATGCCGTCGCGCTCGGTCGTGGCATTCAGAATGTGCATGTCATGCATGGTGTTCTCTCCAGTGCGGTGGGCCGGGATGTTCAGGATTGCGGGTTGGGTTCCAGGGTGATCTGGATGACAGCCCGAACGCATCCGCCTGTGTGAGGAAAGATCGGTCCTCCCGTCCGCATGCGGGCGGACGGGAGGGTCGATCCGGGCGCGTGCCCCGCGATGTGGTGCGACTCCGACCGCAGCCGGTGCAAAAGAGTGCTTGACACCACACCCCGGCGTGAATCAGAATTGTTTCATATCGCGACACTGTTTCACGATACGAAACAACCGCGATGAACCGAATACCGGAATGGCTGTGACAGCAATCGCGTGTGACAGCCCGAATCGGTGCGAGACCCCACATCCCGAAGAGGCACGGAAGCTATTGGCATGCAGATCGATTCAGTTCTCTGTCAGTTCCGAGCCTGGTCATCCGGACTCCAGCCCACACCGTCGACACCCTTGGAGATGCCATGAGTGCCCCCACCCAGCCACAGTTCGACCCCGACCTCGCTCGCGAGGAAGCCGCGGGCGATCCGCGCCAGCTCGTAGAACGTCGGGAAGTGGGTATGAGCCTGGAGGCGCCCTTCTACACCAGTCAGGAGTACTACGACCTCGACATCGACGCGATCTTCGCCAAGTCCTGGATCTTCGTCGCCAACGAGGCGGAGATCCCCGACGCCGGCGACTACGTGACGGTCACCGTCGGTCGCTACTCCATCATCGTCACCCGTGACGACGACGAGAACGTGCGGGCCTACCACAATGTGTGCCGTCACCGCGGCGCCCGGATCATCAACGACGAGCGCGGGTCCGTCGGTCGTATCGTCTGCGGGTACCACCAGTGGACCTACGGAATGGACGGCAAGCTCGTCTTCGCCGACTCGCAGGCGCCGGACTTCGATCCGAGCTGCTTCTCCCTGCGCGGCGTCCACGCGCGCAGCGTCGGCGGTCTCATCTTCATCTGCATCAGCAACGACACCCCGCCGGACTTCGACGACTTCGCCGCGACCGTCGAGCCGTACCTGGCACCGCACCGCCTGCGGGAGGCGAAGGTGGCCAAGCAGATCGACCTGATCGAGCACGGCAACTGGAAGCTCACGGTCGAGAACAACCGGGAGTGCTACCACTGCGGTGGTCATCCCGAGCTGCTGTCCTCGTATTTCCCCGTCTACGGCTTCGACCTCGACGACCTGCCGCCCCGCCTGGTGCCGGCCCGCGACCGCTATGTCACGGCGATGGCGGAGCTGGTGGACAAGTGCGAGACGCTGTCCCTGCCGTACGCCGAGATCGAGGAACTCGACACCCGGCCCACCGGATTCCGGATCGACCGGGTGCCGCTCGAGAAGGCGGGTGAGTCCTTCACCCCCGACGGCACAGCTGCCTCGAAGAGGCTCATGGCGGACTTCCCGTCGCCGAAGTTGGGGCGGTTGGGATTCCACGTTCAGCCGAATGCCTGGTTCCACTTCATGGCCGACCACGCCATCACGTTCAGCGCGATCCCGATCGCCCCGGACCAGACCCTGGTACGTACCACCTGGCTGGTTCACCCGGATGCCGTCGAAGGCGTGGACTACGACATCGACAACCTCACCTCGGTGTGGCGTGCCACCAATGAACAGGACGCCGGATTCGTCGAGCGCGCCCATCAGGGCCTGCTCAGCCCGGCCTACATCCCCGGCCCCTACAGCCCCTCCGAGTACCAGGTCGAGGCCTTCATCAACTGGTACATCGGCCGACTCCGGAAGCACCTCGCAGAATGACCATCGTGCAGGAATCACCCACCCAACTCGTCGCCTGGGGCGCGCGCCCCGCCTGGGACGACGAGACAGACACCATTCTCGTGTGCCGGCGGCGCCACGCCGTCACCCACGACGTGACCACCTTCGTCTTCGAGGCCCTCGCGCCGCGGCGGTTCGACTACGAACCCGGTCAGTTCATCACCATCGGCGTGGAGATCGAGGGAACGCTGATCGAGCGTTGCTACACGATCTCCTCCTCACCCACCAGGCCGTTCACGATCTCGATCACGGTCAAACGGGTGCCCGGTGGCGTCGTGTCGAATTGGCTGCACGACAATCTGCAGCCGGGTCAGAGCATCAACGCCCGCGGCCCGCTGGGACAGTTCACCTGCGCCGACTACCCGGCCGACAAGTATCTGTTCCTCTCCGGCGGCAGCGGTATCACACCGGTGATGTCGATGCTCCGGACCCTGCACGATCTCTCCCAGGACACCGATGTGGTGTTCGTGCACAGTGCCCGCACGCCCATCGACATCGTCTTCCGCCGGGAGCTCGCGGACATCGCGGCGGCGTCGCCGTCCGTGCAGGTCGCGCACGTCTGCGAGACCGATGCGCCCACCGAGGCGTGGGAGGGTCACCGGGGCCGGCTCACCGTCGAGACGCTGACGCAGATCTGCCCGGACTTCCGCGATCGGGAAGTGTTCGTGTGCGGGCCGGGACCCTACATGGCCGCGGTCAAGTCGCTGCTGTCGAACGCCGGCTTCGACATGGACCGGCACCACCAGGAAAGCTTCGTCCTCGACGAGTTGCTCTCCGACTCCGAGGCCGTCGACGCCGGCGATGCCGACGTGATCCTCGCCGGCGGCGACGACAGCGAGACCGACACCGGCTTCGACGTCGAATTCACCAAGAGCAACACGACGATCCGCTGCGCCACGGGGACGCCGGTGCTCGACGCCGCGACCAAGGCGGGACTGAACATGCCGTCCTCCTGCGGTCAGGGCCTGTGCGGGACCTGCAAGGTCACACTGGTCTCCGGAGAGGTCGACATGCAGCACAACGGCGGTATCCGTCCGAAGGAGATCGCCCAGAACAAGATCCTCCTGTGCTGCTCCACGCCGCGCACCCCGCTCGTCGTCGACGCTTGATCGCCGGCGAGGACACGTCAGACCACATCGCAACCCCGACCTCAGTGACGAGGAGGCCAGAGATGGCATCGAACAGAGCAGTAACCTACGTCGGACCCGGAGAGGTTCGCATCAAAGACATCCCGTTCCCCAAGCTGGAACTGGTGGACGGGCCCGGAGTCCATCCCGCCAACATCGGACGCAAGTGCGAGCACGGTGCCATCCTGAAGGTGGTCACCACCAACATCTGCGGCAGTGACCAGCACATGGTCCGCGGCCGCACCACCGCACCCGAAGGGCTCGTCCTCGGGCACGAAATCACCGGCGAAATCGTCGAACTCGGCCGCGACGTCGAATTCCTCTCCGTCGGCGACCTGTGTTCGGTGCCGTTCAACATCGCCTGCGGCCGCTGCCGCAACTGCAAGATCGGGCAGACCGGCATTTGCCTGAACGTGAACCCCGACCGGCCCGGCTCGGCTTACGGCTATGTCGACATGGGTGGCTGGGTCGGCGGGCAGGCCGAATACGTGATGGTCCCGTACGCCGACTTCAACCTGTTGAAGTTCCCCGATCGCGACCAGGCACTCGAGAAGATCCTCGACCTGACGATGCTGTCGGACATCTTCCCCACCGGCTACCACGGCGCGGTCACCGCCGGCGTGCGACCCGGCTCCACCGTCTACATCGCCGGTGCCGGTCCGGTCGGACTCGCGGCCGCCGTCGGAGCCCAGCTGCTCGGGGCCGCCGCCGTCATCGTCGCCGACATGAACGCCGGCCGCCTCGAGCAGGCCCGCTCGTTCGGCTGCGAGACCGTCGACGTGTCCCAGGGCGACCCGGCCGCGCAGATCGAGCAGATCCTCGGGGTTCCCGAGGTCGACTGCGCCGTAGACGCAGTCGGATTCGAAGCCCGCGGACACGGTGACCACGCCGGGCACGAGGCGCCCGCGACCGTTCTCAATTCGCTCATGGACATCACCACCGCGGGCGGCGGCATCGGCATCCCCGGCCTCTACGTCACCGACGACCCGGGCGGCGTGGACGACGCCGCCCGCAAGGGAGCGTTGTCGCTCAGCCTCGGCACCGGCTGGGCGAAGTCACTGTCCTTCGCCACCGGACAGTGCCCCGTGATGAAGTACCACCGCGAACTGATGCACGCCATCCTCCGCGACCGGGTGCACATCGCCGAAGCCGTCAACGCGACCGTCATCTCCCTCGACGACGCGCCCGCCGGCTACGCCGAATTCGACAGCGGTGCCTCGAAGAAGTTCGTCATCGACCCGCACGGCCTCGTCTCGGCCTGACATGAATGCTGCTTCCCGGACGTCCGACCGAGACAATCGGTTCGGACGGCCGGGGAGTGCCGGCCTGTGTTGCTCGAGCTCTTCCATACGCCCCGGCGTAACGGTGGTCAGGGCGTGCGGAATCCGCGGAATGTCACGTGCTTGCGTGTGCGGAAGCCGAGCCGCTCGTAGAGGGCGATCGCGCCGGTGTTCGTCTCGGCCACATGCAGAAAGGGGCGTTCGCCGCGAGCGGTGATCTGCGCGACGAGCGCGAGTACCAGACGGGCTGCGTGGCCGCGCCCGCGTGCCTCTCGCGCGGTGCACACAGCGCTGATCTCTGTCCATCCCGGTGGCCGGAGTCGTTCGCCCGCCATCGCCACCAGCGTGCCGTGCTCGCGGATACCGAGATAGCCGCCGAGCTCATGGGTACGCGGCCAGAACGGTCCGGGCCGAGTCGACGCGATCAGGGCGCGCATGTCGGGCACACTGTCCGCGCCGAGTTCGACCACACCGACTCCGGCCCGATCACGATCGTCCGGCCCGTCGCCGACCCAGATCATCTGGCGGCCTTCCAGGGTGAACACCGGCTCCCAGTCCGCCGGCGGCGTCGCGTCACTGCTGAACATGTCGGCAAACTCGCTCGGCCCGAGCAACCGGGCGAGGTCGTCCCACGCCTGCGGTTCGGAGTCGACGACCGCGGAGAACGTCGCCACCTCCGGCAGGTAGGTGACGGCCCGGCCGTATCGGCGTGCGAGATGTGCGTGCCGGGATCGCAGTGATTCGCCCACCGGGTCGTCGAGTGCCGTGGCGTCGCGGAGGTCTATTGCACTGCCCCTCTCAGGTGACCGGGTTCCAGGGCCGAACCCAGCTTCGAAATGTCGACGACGCGGTAGCCGTCGAGGCCACGTACATCGTCGCATCCGTCGGTCGGGGCAGATCTGCGGCCCCGCTCGCGCCGGCGATCCCGGCAGCCGAGCGTGTCTACGAGAAGGACGCGACCGGTTCGCCGAAGACGCCCTCGTCGGGAACGACTCCGAGACCAGGGCCGGTCGGTACCTGGATGCGACCCCCGTCGATCCGGACGGGGTTGGCCGAGTCGTAGTGGTTCTCCATGTACGGCGCGGCGATCCACACGCCTTCGAGCAGACGCGGTTGCACCGTTGCTCCGATGTGGGCACAGGCGGCCGCGATGATGTCGCCACCCCACGAGTCGTCGCAGGTATGCGGCATGGAGCGCGCCTCGCAGAGGTCTCGCACGGTCGCGAGGGCGCCGAGGCCGCCCAGTCGCGTGACCTTGAGTCCGAAGCCGTCGCACACACCGAGCGAGATCGCCCGGAGCACATCGTTCAGGCTCTCGGTGTTCTCGTCGAGGTAGACCGCATGATGCAGTTGGCCGCGGATCGCGGCGATCTCTTCCATTGTGTTGCAGGGTTGTTCGAAGACGAAGGGAATGTCTGCGCATTCCCGGCCGATCCGCAGGACGTCCCGCGCGTACAGTGCCCGGTTCGCGTCGACGGCGATGCGGGTGCACCCAGTTGCTTCCCACACCTTGCGAATGGCCTCGATGTCGATCTCGACCGGTCGACCGCCCACCTTGATCTGCAGACGCGGATACCCCTCGGCGATCTTCTCCGCGGCGATCTCGGCGGCTTCGTCCGGATCACATACGGACAGAGCGTAATAGGAATCCACGCGATCGGTCGTTGCACCTCCCAGCATGTCGCACACCCGGATGCCGTGGGCCTTGCCGATCAGGTCGTGAATCGCGATGTCGATGGCGGCTTTTGCGTAGTTGTGTCCGTTGAGGGCGCGGTCCAGCGAGCGGCGCACCGCGCGAGGTCCGGTCACGGATGTGCCGATCAGACTTTCCGACATCTGGCCGAGTGCTGCCCGCGCGCCCAGGGCGTGCTCCGGCGCGTACGTCGGTCCGACCGGGCACGTCTCTCCCCAACCGGTGACTCCGGTATCGGACACGATCTGCACGATCGTCGAGTCCAGGGAGGTGTAGGTGCCTTCGGACATGCGGTAGGCCTTGCCGCTCAGCGGCAGATCCATCTGATACACGTGAACCTCGGCGATGCGCAATGCGGTCCTCCTCAGTGCGAGAGTGGGCGATGACAACGGCGTGGTCGCAGACTCGAGTCCCGTTGATCTGCGGGGAACTCGGCAGGCTCGAAGTGGAATCCCGGCAGCTGCGAGTTGGAGAGTTCATTTAATGAACGTAACGGTCAAAAGTGTGACACACGACTCAGGGGTCGTCAAGGTTGCCGCGCAGTCGAAATGGCGAGTCGGGTGACACCGCGAGGTCGACTATTCGCGCATCTCGAACCGTTCATTTTGTAGTCTAAATGTTCAAAAATGTGCTGAACGTGTAAACATAGCGCATGCGCGCAATACAGGTCTCTCGTCGTGGCGGTCCCGAAGTCCTCGAAATCGCCGAAATGCCGGATCCCCGGCCCGGTCCGCACGATCTCCTCGTGCGGACCGAGGCGATCGGCGTCAACTTCATCGACACCTATTTCCGGACCGGGGTGTACCCGCAGCCGCTGCCGTACGTTCCCGGCGAGGAGGGCTCCGGCGTCGTCGAGGCTGTGGGCGCCGACGTCCGCGACTTCGTCCCCGGCGACCGCGTCGCGTGGTGTGGAACAACGGGCAACTACGCAGAGAAGGTGGTCGTGCCCGCCGCGGTCGCGATTGCGGTGCCGGAGGGTGTGCCCGCGCCGCAGGCGGCGTCGACGCTGGGTCAGGGTCTGACTGCCCACTACCTGGTGTACTCGACGTACCCGGTGCAGTCCGGCGACACGGTGCTCGTCCACGCCGGTGCCGGTGGAGTGGGACTGATGCTGACCCAACTCGCGACGAAGATCGGGGCGCGGGTGATCACCACCGTCTCGTCGGACACCAAGGAGAAGTTGTCGCGGGAGGCCGGCGCGGTCGAGGTACTGCGCTACGACGACGACATCGCCGCTCGGGTACGTGAATTCACCGACGGTGAGGGGGTCGCCGCGGCCTACGACGGCGTGGGTGCCGCCACCTTCGACGCGAGTCTCGCGTCCGTGCGCATCCGCGGCACTGTCGCCCTGTTCGGCGCCGCGAGCGGCCTCGTGCCGCCGTTCGACCCGCAGCGGCTCAATCCCGCAGGTTCACTGTTCCTGACCCGGCCCACCCTCGCGCACTACGTCCGCACCCGCGAGGAGCTGGCCTGGCGAGCCGGGGAGGTGTTCGGTGCCGTCGTGGACGGCACCCTGAACATCCGTGTGAGCGCGCAATATCCGCTCGAATCCGCCGCCGATGCCCACCGGGATCTGGAGGGACGGAAGACGACCGGATCCATCGTGCTCATTCCCTGACAAAGATCGAGACGCTACACATCAGGAGAGAAGGCGATGGATCAATCACCCCTCGGCCACGCAACGGTCTTCCGCGTCGACGACGCCCCGCTGCTGCCCTTCCATAAACGGCTCGTCCTCTACTCGGCCGGCGGACCCTTCCTCGACGGATACGTGCTGAGCATGATCGGTCTCGCGATGGTGCACATCACCCCGCAGTGGGGTCTGACCTCGGCGCAGCAAGGACTCCTCGCGGCATCGGCATCGATCGGTATCTTCGTCGGGGCGTTCCTCGGGGGAGGTCTCACCGACCGCTTCGGGCGCCGAACTCTCTATGCCTGCGATCTGGTCGGCGTCGTCGTATTCTCGGTCGCGCAGTTCTGGGTCGACGACTTTCTGTGGCTGTTTCTGTTCCGGGTTCTGATCGGAATGGCGATCGGGGCCGACTATCCCATCGCCACATCGCTTTTGACCGAGTTCGCCCCCAGGAAGTACCGTGGCCCGTTCATCGGTGCCCTCACCGTGATGTGGTTCGTCGGTGCCGCCGCCGCGTACCTGGTCGGTGACGTCCTCACCCGGGTCAGCGACGAGGGATGGCGATGGATGCTGGCCAGCGCCGCGGTGCCGGCGGCGCTGACCGTGCTCGCACGCATCGGGACGCCGGAGTCGCCCCGCTGGCTGGCAAGCAAGGGGCGCATCGACGAAGCCAATGCGGTGATCACGAAGATCTTCGGGCGGCACGGTGTCGTCGAGATCGAATCCGGGCTCCCCGCCGGGGGCGCCGGTGGGTTGTGGAAATCGGGATACCTCGGCCGAATCGTCTTCGTCACCGCGTTCTGGACCGCGGCAATCGTGCCGCTGTTCGCGGTGTACGCCTTCGGCCCGAAGATCCTCGCGGGCCTCGGTCTCGACGGGCGAATGGCGAACCTGGGTTCCGCCTTCATCACGATCCTGCTCCTGGTGGGCTGCGTCATCGCGATGGCGGCCATCGACAGGCTGGGTCGCCGCACCCTGTTGATTCAGAGCTTCGCGTGGTCCGGAGCGACCCTGCTCTTCCTGGGACTGTTCCCGGACAGCTCCGTTGCCGTCATCCTGTGCCTGTTCGCGACCTATGCGATCTTCACCGGCGGCGCCCAGGTCCTACAGCTGGTGTACCCCAACGAACTCTTCCCGACCGAAATCAGAGGCAGCGCGGTGGGTTTGGCCTCCTCGCTCAGCCGGATCGGCGGCGCCGTCGGTACCTACCTGGTTCCGTTCTCCCTGGACCGCTGGGGCGTCGGCCCGACCATGCTCGGCGCCGCCGCAGTCACCCTGATCGGCCTCGTGGTCAGTGTCGTCTTTGCACCCGAAACCCGGGGCAAGTCCCTTGCCGACACCACACGCATCCGTTCCTGACGGTGTCGCCCCCGGCAACATCGACACCCCGGACCGATAGCCTTCGGTCCGGGGTGTCCGGTGTGCGATCTCGAGGATCGCTACAGAGCCGTCACTGCGCTGCCGTCGGGGGAACGAGCACCAGTTTCCCGATGTGCTTCTTGGCGAGGAAATCCTCTTGCGCTCGGACGATGTCCGACAACGGGTAGGTGGCCGAGACGACCGGGCGGATCTCGTTCCGCTCGATGTATCCGATGAGGTTCTCGAAAACGGCGTCGTCCTGGAAGGTGCACCCGAAGAGGGTGAGGTCCTTGAGGTAGACGGTGCGCAGGTCGATCTCGGAGATCGGCCCACCGATGGCACCGGCGACGGAGTATCGCCCGCCGGTACGCAGCACGTCGAGCAACTGGGGCCACTGCGGTCCGACGACGAGGTCGAGCACCACGTCGACCGAACCGGCGCCGAGCGCGCCGATCAGATCCGTGCCTCGAGCGATCGTCTGATCGGCGCCCTGCGCAATGACTTCCGCGGCCTTGTCGGCTGAGCAGAGCGCGATCACGGTGGCGCCGCGGCGTTTGGCCAACTGCACGGCGGCAAGCCCGACACCGCCCGACGCGCCGGTGATCAGCACGCGTTCGGCTCCCACGTCGGCACGGTGCAGCATGTTCTCGGCGGTGGAGTACGCGCACGGCACCGCGGCGAGTTCGACGTCGCTCCAGTCGGATTCGACCGAGTACGTCTCGCGGGCCGGCGCCACCGTGTATTGCGCGAAGCCGCCGTCGCATTCGCTGCCGAAGGTCCAGCACTCGTACGGCCGGTAGTCGACGTACGTGCGCAGCATGTTGCGCACCAGGACCCGTTCGCCGATGCGGTCGGCGGACACACCGTCGCCGACCGCGACGATCCGCCCGCACGCATCGGCACCCTGAATGCGCGGGAATTTGAGGGTCGTGCCGGACCAGCTGGCATCGTCGTCGTCATCGACCGACTCGAAGCCGGTGGCACCGCCGGAACTGGTGTCGGACGTGACGGCCTTCGAATACCAGCCGATGCGGGTGTTGATGTCGGTGTTGTTGATCCCGGCGGCGGCGACCTCGATCAACACCTCCCCGGTCCCGGGGCGGGGAACATCCACATCGGTGCGGTACTCGAGCTTGTCGAGCCCGCCGTGACCCGTCAGGAGAACAGCGGTCATGGTTTCCGGTAGCAAGGTGGCTCCTTCTGATCTGAGGGTATCGGTTAGACCGCAGCCGGGGTAGACACGCCGAATCGGAGTCCGGGGTGGTCGTCGCGGAGTCGGACGGCGCCGGGGCCGTAGAGTTTTTCGCGGAGGGTGGAGCCGTCGTATTCGGTCCACATGGTGCCGCGGCGTTGCAGTTCGGGGACGACGAGTTCGATGAAGTCGGCGATGTCGCGGTGTTTGAGGGCGTGGGCGAGGTTGTAGCCGGCGATTCCGGTTTCGGTCATCCATCGGGTGAGCTCGTCGGCGACGGTGGTGGGGGAGCCGACGATGGTGGGGCCGGTGCCGCCGATGCCGACGAATTCGGCGATGTCGCGGGGGGTCCATTTCTTGTCGGGGTCCATCTTGGAGAACAGGTCGACCATGGTCTGGCCGGCGTTGGTCTGGACGTTCTCGAACGGGACGTCGGGGTCGAATTGGGACATGTCCAGGCCGGTCCAGCCGCTGTAGCGGGCCATCGCGCCGGTGTAGCTGACGAGTTTGCGGTAGGCCTCGTATTTGGCGTGCGCCTGTTCGTCGGTGGGGGCGACGACGACGTTGAGCATCTGCAGCACGTGCACGTTGTTCGGGTCGCGGCCGGATTCGGCGGCGAGGGCGCGGAGGGTGTCGACCTGCTTCTTCAGGGCGGGGATGGACACGGCGTTGACGAACACGGCTTCGGCGCTGGCGGCGGCGAGGGCGCGGCCCTTGGCGGAGCCGCCGGCCTGGAAGATGACGGGGGTGCGTTGGCGGGAGGGCTCGCAGAGGGCGAAGCCGGGGACGGTGAAGTATTTGCCGTGGTGGTCGATGTTGTGGACGCGGCTCGGGTCGACGTAGAGGCCGCGGTCGGCGTCGCGGACGACGGCGTCGTCCTGCCAGGATCCTTCCCAGAGTTTGTAGCAGACCTCGAGGTATTCGGCGGCCATGTCGTAGCGTTCGTCGTGCGGAACCTGTTGTCCGGTGCCGAGGTTGCGGGCGGCGCTGTCGGAGTAGGAGGTGACCAGGTTCCAGCCGACCCGGCCGTCGGTGAGGTGGTCGAGGGTGCTGAACTTGCGGGCCAGGGCGTAGGGGTGCTCGTAGGAGGTGGACCCGGTGAGGCCGAAGCCGAGGTTCTCGGTGACGGCGGCCATCGCGGAGACGGCCATGAACGGGTCGTTGGCCGGGATCTGGGCGGCGTCGGCCAGGGCGGCGTCGGCGGAGCCCTGGTAGATATCGTGGTAGCCGACGTTGTCGGCGAAGAAGATGCCGTCGAAGCGGGCCTGCTCGAGCAGCTGGGCGTAGTCGGTCCAGTAGGCGAGGTTCGTGTAGTTCGCGCCCCGGTCGTCCGGGTGCCGCCAGAGGCCGGCGGACAGGTGGGCCGGTCCCTGGAAGTCGAAGGCGAACAGTCGCATGCGCTGGGACGTCATCGTCTATCTCCGTTCATTTTATGAACGCTCGGTTCATGTGGTGAACAACACTCTAAGGGTCGGAATGTGGGGACGTCAACGCCGAAACGGTGCCGGTTCGGGTCGCGGGTGCGAGTCGTCGCGGAGTTCGGTCTTGACTGCCCAATGAGGCCCGTGTCACACTTTTGGCCGCATTGTTCGATATATGAACGCAGATGCAAATCGTGGCGCATCGCCAATACCACCAAGGAGTGACCTGGTGACGACTACCAATTCAGAATCGATCGGCAACCATTATTCCGTCGGCAACCGGCACGATTCCGTCGACAAGCAGCGCTTCCTCGTCAAGCTGACCGGTGTGATCGCCGGCGGCATGTTCATCGACGGTTACATCCTCGGGATCGTTGGTCCCGTCATCGGTGCGATCACCGTCGATCTCGACCTGTCGTTGGCCGTGGAGGGGCTGATCGGTGCCTCCGCATTGATCGGTATCTTCTTCGGCGGTCCCCTCGGGGGCTGGCTGGCCGACAAGCTCGGCCGCAAGCCGTTGTTCGCGATCGACCTGGCGGTCTTCATTCTCGGGTCCGTGCTGCAGTTCTTCGTCGACTCGGCGTGGCAGCTGTTCGTCGTCCGGCTGCTGATGGGTATCGCAATCGGCGCCGACTACTCCGTCGGCTGGCCGCTACTCGCCGAGTTCGCGCCCCACCGGCGACGCGGCAAACTGCTGGCGGTCACCGAGGTCGCCTGGTTCGTCGGCTTCATGGTCGCCTTCGTCGTCGGCTACGTGCTGACCACTGCGTGGTCGCTCGATTGGCGCATCATTCTGGGCACCAGCACCATTCCCGCGGTGATCTTGTTCCTGGCCCGCCTGGGTATGCCGGAATCACCGCGCTGGTTGATGAATCGCGGTCGGACGGAAGAAGCTACCGAGATCGCCCACGCATATCTCGAAGACCCGACGGATGTCCTCGACATCGCGAACGAGGGCACCCGCAAGGGCACCTTCCGCATGCTGTTCTCCCCGGCGTATCGCCGCTCGACGATCTTCATCTCCGTATTCTGGTTCTGCGCTATCACAGTGCAATTCCCGATCGTCACGTTCGCTGCGAGCGTGCTGTCGGACTACGGTCTCGGTGACGGGCTGGCCGGTGCCATCGGTCTCAACGGACTCGCCCTGCTCGGCGTCGTGGTGTCGGTGTTCCTCATCGAGCGGATCGGCCGGCGGAAGTTGACGATCCCGCAGCAGTGGGTGTGCGCGGTGGTCCTGCTCGTTCTCGGCCTGTGGTCCTCGGCCCCGCCGCT
The DNA here is from genome assembly GCF_042674125.1 of Rhodococcus sp. NPDC056960. Lineage (NCBI taxonomy): Bacteria > Bacillati > Actinomycetota > Actinomycetes > Mycobacteriales > Nocardiaceae > Rhodococcus > Rhodococcus sp. NPDC056960. Next base: position 91,107 of record NZ_JBHURF010000031.1, read on the forward strand.
GATGGTGCTGATCGGCTTTCTGGTCTTCGCGTTCGCCAACGCCATGTGCGCCGGTCTGACCGGAGTCTATCCGGGCGAGATCTTTCCCACCGAGATCCGCGGTCTGGGAACAGGTTTCGCGACGTCCTTCAGCCGGATCGGAGCGGCCTCGGGTACCTTCCTGATGCCATGGTCGATGCACAACCTCGGCAGTGCGACCACGATGGTGATCGCCGCAGGCATCTGCGTCGTCGGCGCCGTCGTCTCCCAGGTTCTCGCACCGGAAACGATGGGCCGCAACCTCAGCGAAACCTCCGCCCCCCGATCCTGACTTTCCTCCCTCGCACCGTCGTACAAGAACAAGGAGTAAGAACACACGATGAAGATCTCTCAGATCGAACTCTTCCAGGTGGACCTGCCGTACTCGGGTGGGGTCTACCTGCTCTCGGGCGGCCGGTCGTACACCTCGTTCGATGCGTCCATCGTCCGTGTCACCAGCGATGGCGGCATCCAGGGATGGGGCGAGAGCACACCGTTCGGCTCCACCTACATCGCATCCCACGCACTCGGCACCCGTGCCGGAATCGCCGAGATCGCACCGCATCTGATCGGCCGCGACCCGCGCCAGGTCGACCGGATCAACGACGCCATGGACGAGGCGCTCGTCGGCCACAACCACGCCAAGACCGCGATCGATGTCGCGTGCTGGGACCTGTTCGGCAAGTCCGTCGGACTTCCGGTCGCCGAGCTCCTCGGCGGTTCCACCGGTGTGCCCATGCCGATGATCTCCTCGATCTACGCCGGCGAACCGGAGGAGATGCGACGCCGCGTGGCCGATCACCGGGCGAAGGGATACCGCGGGCACTCCGTCAAGATCGGAGCGCTCGACAGCGAGGGCGGTCCTGCACTCGACGCCGAGCGGATCGCCGCATCGCTGGCCGACAAGCAGCCCGGTGAGTTCTTCATTGTCGACGCCAACGGTGGGCTGCTGCCGGAGACCGCGCTGCGGATGCTGCGGATGCTCCCGCCGGGGCTGGATTTCGTGATCGAGGCCCCCTGCGCCACCTGGCGGGAGACGATGTCGCTGCGGCAGCGCTGCCCGTACCCGATCATCATCGACGAACTCGCGCAGCAGGACGACGACATCGCGTTCGCCTTGGCGAACGACGTCGCCGACGGGATCGGGCTGAAGATCTCCAAGGCCGGCGGTCTGACCCGGGGTCGGCGTCACCGCGACATCTGCCTGTCGGCGGGAATGACCGTCAGCGTGCAGGACACCGTCGGATCGTCGATCGCATTCGCGGCGATCGTGCAGCTCGGTGCCACCGTTCCGCCGCGCTCGTTGCGGTGCGTCCTCAACTGCGAGGACATGGTGACGTTGCAGACGGCGAGGTTCGACGTGCTGACCGAGGACGGCGGCATTCTGCCGCCGGCTGCTCCCGGCCTGGGCATCGAGGTCGACGAGTCCGTTCTCGGCGATCCCGTCGCCGTGTGGAGCGCCTGAACCGCTGCTCCTCACTGCCTGCACCCACCGCCTACCGGCCACGAACCGGTAGGCGGTGGGTGCTTTCTGTGGTTGAGGTATGTTGACGGCCAACGCAACTCGTTGCCTAGCCTTCGTGATCGCAGAGCACCCGTCTCAGTGCACACGAAAGGTCCCGATGCCGGTATCGGCATCGGGATCGTGGGAGAGCTAGATCGCGGTGGCGGCCCGCAGTCCGTCGAGGACGGCTTCCTCCACGGTGCGCGGGGCGAGGGAGTCACCGACTCCGGTGTGGGGGATGCCGGTGGCGTCGAGTGCGGCGAGCAGCGTGTCGTTCTGCCGGTGTCCGAGGGCCAGGACGAGTCCGTCGATACCGTCGAGGATGATCGGTTCCCCGGTGAGGGTGTTGACCAGGTAGACGGTGTCGTCGTCCGCGCCGAACAACCGGGTGTGCGGAACGACCCGGACCTTCGCCTCGGTCGCGGCACGCAGCATCGCGACGCGGGTGAACTGCTGCAGGTTCTCCCCGGCGGCGTACCCGTTGACGCAGAGGGTCACCTTGCGGCCCTCGCGGGCAAGCAGTTCCGCGACCCCGAGGCCGGTCCAGTCGCCACGCCAGTCCGCGACCACGATCTCCCCCTTCGGGATGGTGCCACCGCCGGTGCCGATGACGTCCCAGGCGTCGAGGACCGGCATGTCCCCGTCCAGTTCGAGGGGCGGCCGGTACGGGGTGGCCCCGGTGGCGACGATGACGTGGTCGGGGCGCTGCTCGGCGATCAACGCGGCATCGACCCGGACACGGGTCTTCACGATCACCCCGTACCGGTCGAGCTCGGAGTGCAGGTTGGTGGCGGCGCCGCCGAATTCGGCGCGGCCGGGGAGCCGTTCGGCGAGCAGGATCTGCCCGCCGACCCGGCCGGCGGCCTCGTAGAGGGTGACCCGGTGCCCGCGTTGGGCGGCGACGGAGGCGGCCTTCATCCCGGCGGGTCCGCCGCCGACGACCATGACGTCCGTCGGTTTGGGGGTGAGGGTGAGGGTGCCGAACTCCCGTTCCCGGCCGGTCTCCGGTCGCTGGATGCAGGAGATCGGGTACCCGGCCTGGAAATGGCCGATGCAGGCCTGGTTGCAGCCGATGCAGGCCCGGATGTCGTCCGGCCGCTCGGCGGCGGCTTTGGCCGGCATGTCCGGGTCGCAGATCAGGGCGCGGGTCATCGCGCACGCGTCGGCCTGGCCTCGGGTGAGCACTTGTTCGGCTTCGTGGGGTTGGTTGATCCGGCCGGCGACGAGCACCGGAATCGACACCGCCGCCTTGATGGTGGCGGCGGCGGGGGCGGTGTAGGCGGCCTCCTCGCTCATCGGCGCGACGATGTGCAGGGATCCGGACCGGCCGGCGGAGGTGCCCTCGGTGACGTTCAGGAAATCCAGCAGCCCGTCGGTGTCGAGGCGGCGGCACACCTCGACGATGTCGGTGGGTTCCCCCTCCGGGGAGGAGTGTTCGATGCCGGAGATGCGGACGCCGACCGCGAACCCCGGTCCGACGGCCTCGCGGACGGCCGCGACGATCTCGCGGAGGAACCGCATCCGATTGTCGAGGTTCCCGCCGTAGTGGTCGGTGCGCAGGTTGATCTCGGGGTTGAGGAACTGGGCGGGCAGGTAGCCGTGGCTGGCGACGATCTCGACGCCGTCGAGTCCGGCCCGCTGCAGGCGGCGCGCCCCGGCCGCGTACCCGGCCATGACCTCGGCGATCATCGCCTGGGACATCGGCCGGGGCATCACCCGGAAGCGTTCGTTCGGCACCGCCGAGGGGGCGTAGGCGACCGGAAGCGCACCGTCCTGGGATTCCATGATCTCCCGGCCCGGGTGGAACACCTGCCCGAACAGGGCGCACCCGTGCTCGTGGACGGCGTCGGCGACGCGCCGGTATCCCTCGATGCAGCTGTCGTCGGTGGCCATGAGCACGTGGTAGGTGTACCGGGCGGTCTCGTGGATTCCTGCGACCTGCATGACGATCAGCCCGGCACCGCCGGCGGCGCGGGCGCGATGATATTCGACGAGCTGGTCGGTGACCTGGCCGTCGTGCACCATCACGGTGTCGTGCCCGGAGGAAAAGATCCGGTTCTTGACGGTGACGGGGCCGACCTGCAGCGGGGAGAACAGGGTCGGGAAGAGGGTGTCAGACATGAAAATCCCAGTTTCTTACCGGTGGTGCGGGGATGTGGGGGTGGGGTCAGGGGGTGTCGGCGAGGACGCGCTGGGCACCGGAGACGGCGACGGCGTCGGCCTCGAAGAGCATGCCGTCGACGAGGAAGTCGTTCTGCACGGCGGTCACCGCCGGGTACGGGGCGGTGAAGAACTCGGCGCGGACCATTTTGAAGGTGTCGAAGTCGTCGCGGTGGCCGAGGTAGGCGGTCAGCTTGACCACCGATGCCAGGGTGGCGCCGTGCTGGGTCAGGATTGTTTCGATGTTGCGGAACACCTGGCGGGCCTGGGCCTCGAAACCGCCCTCGACGAGGGTGCCGGCGTCGTCGTAGCCGGCCTGACCGGACGTGAACACCAGATCGCCGGCCTTGGCGCCCTGGCTGTACTGGGCGGACTGCGCCCAGGTGAACGGGGCGGGGCGGGTCTCGACGATGGTCTCGGTGGTCGTCATGGAAATCCTCTCGGTTCTGGCCCCGGAGTGGGGCCGTTGTGGTGTCGCGATTGGGGTGCACCGATTTTCGGTGTCGGGTGTGTGTCAGCCGAGCCGTTGCAGGGTGTGACCGAGGCGGTCACGCTTGGCCGTCAGGTAGGGCCGGTTGAAAGCGGTGGGAAACGATTCGTGCGCGAGGGTGTCGGTGACGGCGATGCCGTGTGCTTGCAGGGCCGCGACTTTGTCGGGGTTGTTGGTCATCAGCCGCACCCGGGTGACACCGAGATCGTCGAGGATCTCCCCGGCCGCCCGGTAGTCGCGGCCGTCGACGGGGAAGCCGAGGCTGACGTTCGCGTCGACGGTGTCGAGGCCCTCGTGCCACTGCAACTCGTAGGCCCGCAGTTTGTGGCCCAGACCGATGCCGCGGCCCTCGTGCCCGCGCAGGTAGATCAGGATCCCGGTGCCGGCGTCCGCGATCGCGCCGAGTGCGGACCGGAACTGCGGCCCGCAGTCACACCGCAACGACCCGGCGAGGTCCCCGGTCAGGCATTCGCTGTGCACCCGGACCAGCGGCGCGTTAGCGGCGGTGACGTCGCCCATCACCAGGGCCAGATGCTCGACGCCGTCGGGGGCCCGGTAGGCGAGGGCGTCGAAGGTGCCGAGGTCGGTGGGCAGGGTGCTGCGGCCGGTGCGGGTGACGGGCTTGTCGTGGCATACCGGGGCCATCACCCTCCCGGCGCGCTCGGTGGTTCTGCGGAAGTCCTGCAGTGCAGCGATGGACACGATCGGGATGTCGTGTTCAGCGGCGAGGGATTCGAGGTCGGTGCCGCGCATCATCTCCCGCCGGTCGGGAGTGACGATCTCGCAGAGCAGGGCGGCGCCGCTGAGTCCGGCCATCCGGCACAGGTCCACCCCGGCTTCGGTGTGTCCGGGGCGTTCGAGGACACCGCCGGGGCGGGCGAGCAGCGGCATCACGTGGCCGGGGCGGGCCAGGTCGGCGGGCTGCAGGGTGGGGTCGGCCAGGGCCCGGATGGTGGCGGCGCGGTCGCCGGCGCTGATGCCGGTGGTGGTGCCGTGCCGGTAGTCGACGCTGACCAGGAAGGCGGTCTGGTGGGCCTCGGTGTTGTCGGGGACCATCAGGTCCAGGCCGAGGGTGTCGGCGCGGGCCTCGTCGACGGCGACGCAGAGGAAGCCGGAGGTGTGCTCGAGGAAGAACGCCACCGTGTCGGTGGTGGCGTGTTCGGCGGCCATGATCAGGTCGCCCTCGTTTTCGCGGTCCTCGTCGTCGACGACGAGGACCATGCCCTTGTTGGCCAGTGCGGTGACTGCGTCCGTGATGGTCGACATGATCGCTGACTCCTTTCGTGGCACAGCCGCACTGCGGTGGCGTGTCGATCTGATGGGAAACGGTGTAGTCGAGAAGGGTTGGGGGACAAGCCCTAGGCGCGCGGTGCGGACGTCTCGCTGAGGTTGCGGCCCATCGTCTCGGGTGCGAGGACCTGCGAGACTGCGGCACCGACGACGCAGATCCCGGCGGCGATGATCATCGTGATCCCGGAACCGAGGTTGTGCATCGACCACGGCAGCAGGAACGTGCCCAGGCCCGCGCCGATGCGGCTGAACGCGGTCGCGAAACCGGTTCCCAGGCCGCGGATCTCGGTGGGGAAGACCTCGCCCGGGTAGACGCCGGTGAGGGCGGTGCACATGGCGTTCGCGAACGCGAAGACCAGGAAGCAGATCAGAACGACCGCGGGCGGGGCGGAGGACCACAACCCGATGATCAGCAGCACCACGGCGCACACCCACTGCTGCGGGATGGTCAGCTTGCGGCGACCGATCCGTTCGATGAGCAGCACCGAGACGACGACACCGACCAGGGCGAGTCCATTGACGCCGATGGCACCGGCCAGACCGTCCCCCAGGCCGTAATCCGACAGCACACTGGCGGCGAACGTCGCGATGGCGAAATACGGTGCCACGCAGCAGAACCAGAAGACAGAGATGAAGATCGTCGAGCGGCGGTAGGCGGGCGAGAAGAGCATTCCGAACGTGCCCTTGCGGGTCTCCTCGGTGGCGATGTCGAGGACGTCCGTCGGGTCTTCGAGGTACGCGTGGGCGATCTCGGTGGCTTCTTCGGTGCGGCCCTTGTTCATCAGCCAGCGCGGCGATTCGGGCATGCCCAACCGGGCGAGGAACAGAATCACCGCAGGGATCGTGCTGGTGCCGAGCACGATTCGCCAATCGAGCGACCACACGGTGGTCAGCACGAAACCGATGACGAAGGCGAGCATGAAGCCGACGTACCAGGCGACCTCGCAGAAGGCCAGGAGTTTGCCGCGCAGCCGGCGCGGGGAGAATTCGGCGAGCAGCGGCCAGCCGACGGAGTAGTCGGCGCCGATCGCGATGCCCATCAGCAACCGGACCAGGAACAGCTGCCACGCCGAGTCGACGAAGAACTGCAGCGCAGATCCGAGGATGAAGATCGCCAGGTCGATCGCGAACAGCGGCTTGCGGCCGAGTTTGTCGGCCAGCCAACCGCCGAGGGGGCCGCCGACGAAGATGCCGACGAGTGCCGATGCGCCGATCAGCCCCTCCCAGAACAGCGACATGTCGAGATCGACGGTCATCGCACCGATCACGGTGCCGACGATGCCCAGGATGTAGCCGTCGATGAACATGCCGCCGGCGATCACGCCGGTGAGCTTGACGACGAAGCGCTGCTTGTCGACCCGGCCGTGGTCGATTCCGACGGGTTGAGGCTTGGTAGTCGTCACCAGTTCACTCCTTGCGCGAGGTGGGCGAATGGACGGTGGTGGGGTGTTCGCACGGGTGTTCACGACCTTCTCGGGGAGCTGTACCGGTGTCGGGGGAGGAACTTCCGATGTGTTCATTTAATGAACGAGGTGATCAAAAGTGTGACATGGGCCTCATGGCTCGTCAAGGTGTGATCGGAAGAATCGGTCGAGCCCGTCGCGGAATGTCGGGTTGTGCCCCGGGCATGCAACCCGATGGCCAGTGGGAACGCTTCGGGAAGGCTCGCGTGAGCGATCTGCGGAGGGGGCACGGGAAGGGCGACGGCTATCCGCCGCGCGGTGTCTTGCGCAGGGTTCGCGGCGCGCCGGCGCCGCCGGGTTGACAGATTGTGACCCAGGACGCACGATTGATGTAGTGATTGAACGGAGCGTTCATATTATGAACGTCAAACCGTTGAGCTCAGCCTTTCCGACCGGACCGGCGTCCGCGCCAGCGGATGACCCGAATAGGAGCCACCATGCTCAGCACCATCGATCAGGCGCACTACCGCAGCGTGATGGGCCATCTGCCGACCGGGGTGGTCGCCCTGTCCGGCATCACCGCCGGGGCGGAGTACCCGTGCGGGCTGGTGGTCGGCACCTTCCAATCCCTGTCCCTGGACCCGCCGCTGGTCAGCTTCAGTGTTGCGCACACCTCCACCTCCTGGCCGAA
>NZ_JBHURF010000032.1:0-98608 GCF_042674125.1 Rhodococcus sp. NPDC056960
GGAGCAAGCGCATCGCGCACCGTTACTTCGGCACGCAGACCGCGCTGGCGTTGGTGGCCGCGGGGGAGGGGCTGACCGTGCTGCCGTCGCTCGCGTTGCAGGGGATGCTGCTCGAGGGTGTCGATGTCATCGATGTGCCCGGACTCGGTACCCGTCGGGTCGTGCTCCGCAGTTACCCCCGGGGAAAGATCGCCGACAATCTGGTGGCAGCGGTCGCCGTCCTGCTGCGCGAGGCCACGTCAACCCTGCACTCCAGCAGCCGAATCGATTCATAGGGGTGGTGGCCGCCGGCCGAGCGACCTGGCGGCTCTGGGTGCTTGTTTTCGGTTCCGACTAGCATGACGGTCATCAGAATGGCACCGGTGGTTGGCTACGCACTCCCCGTCGTGTCGTACGTAATCACGCTTTTCGCTAGTTCGTAACCTGCTGGGAATCGATATGTTTGGTAATCGGCAACCGAGATTGGGAAGCACGATGAAGTCTGAAGCGCGCCCTGACGACCGCTGAACGAGGCGTCCTGCACGGCCCACGAGTCAACACTCGATCGCGACGGTGGACAACAGCATCCAGCCCATCCATCTCGGGTGGGCCGGACGCTGTTGTCCTCCAAGGTCAGGAGGCCGACGACGCTTCGATCAGGGCCTGCCGCTGGTTGGCTCCGAGCCCGCCGATGCGGCGGGTGTCGGCGATCGACAGTTCCTCGAGGAGTTTCGCAGCCTTCACCGCGCCGACGCCGGGCAGTGCCTTGAGCAGCGCCGAGACCTTTGTCTTCTTCACGATTTCGTCGGTCTCGGCCTTCGTGAGGACCGCTTCGACGCTGAGGTCGCCGGCTTTCACTGCTGCGAGGAGTTCGCTGCGCGCTTTGCGGGCTTCGGCGGCCTTCGCGAGCGCTTCGGCGCGTTGTTCCGGTGTCAAGACGGGCAGTGCCATGGGGTACTCCTTGGTGCGTTGTTCGGCCAGTTTGTCTGGCTGTCCCTCGTTATCGTGCCAGGTTGGGCGGACATGCGGACGCTCTGATGGCTGAAAGTCGATTCGTGGGCTGCTGTATTACTGTGCGGAGCCTCAGGGACGGCGAGTGCTGGATCGAATGAAGAGCAGCGTTCAGTGGTGCCGTGCGCGTCGTTGCGGCATGATTCGCGATGGTCGGTCATCATGCGTGTGACGACGCACCAGCGGTGGAGGTGAGCAATGGATCCGTTCGAGTTCGTTGCTCATATTCCCTGCCCGCACTGTCGTGTCGGGATCGGCGAACGGTGTGTCACCAAGGACGGCTACGTGCGCAAGATCCCCTGCCTTCATCGCGTGAAGCTCGCGAAATGGCCTGACAAGAATGCACTTCCAGATTCGGAGCAGGATGACGGAGATCATGGGAGATCGCGCGACGAGTGAGGAGGCTTCGCCTGCCGCCCACTCGGTGGGGATCGAGTCGACGTGAACATGCGACACCACGCCGCCCGCTAGCTGCTCGGAGTGTGCGGGGGTGGGCTCGGTGTCGTTGATGGTGTCGTCCAACGCCATACGACCGCGGGGCGTCCGGTGGCCTGCACCCGGACCCGCTCGTCGGTGCGTTCGAGTCCCGGGACTGCTCTCAGTGTGCGATTGAGATTGCCCTGGTCGGGGCGGCTGCCGGCGAGCGCAGTGGTGACGGCAACGGCGTGGGTGGCGGCGAACTCCGGGCCGAGGAGGGCCCGGGTGAATGCTGTGTCCCGCCACAGGAGGCTGGTGGCGAAGATGCCGCGCGCGGCCCCGACGATGCGGTCGTGGTCGAACGCAAGGTCGCCGTGTACGTCGAAGCCGCGCCACTCGGTGGCGATGGCGGGGTCCGTGGTGATGTCGTCGGCAGTGATGACGGCCCACATGGCGATCGACAGGGTCGGCCCGCGGGGGTCGCGGCTGGGTTCGTCGAACACCGTGAGCTGTCCCGCGGCCAGGATCGCGTCGTCGGGGATGCCGAGTTTGGTGGTGACGGCGCGGCGGGCTGCCGTGTCGAGGCGTTCACCGGCGCCGAGGAGGACACCGGGCAGTGCCGCCTTCCCGGTGTACGGCTCCCAGCGGCGGGGCGCGACGCCGTAGCGGAGCGCGCCGGGTTCCGGATTGCCGAAGCGGAGCGCGACCACGTCGACGGAGACGGAGGACTGTTCCATACCTGCGATCATGCGACAGCGGGCTCGCGTACGCGGCGAGCGGCCCGGCCGGGGCCGTCGGACGTGAGCACCACCGGTGCTCCGACCAGCGATCCGAGGTGCGCCGCGACGTCCGCCGGATGTGTCGGCAACCCGACTGTGCCGGGAGTGAGGCCGGACAGGACGTCGGTCAGGTGTTGTTGATGGTCGAGGTCCCGCCACGGCCCGAGCGGCAGCAGGTGACCGACGCCGGGGTACCGGTGCGCGCGACGGATGGGGTGCCCGGCCGCCGCCGCACGGGTAACCGCGTCGAGGTGGGTGACGGCCAGACTGTCCACACCGCCGCAGACGGTCGCGGCGTACCGCAGCAGCACCTCGTCGAGGTCCCCGATCCGGAAGGTGCCCTGGTAGTTGCCGGTGTCGTTGTGCAGTTCGGGAAGCAGTGCCCCGAGTGCGCGGTTTTCGGTGGGCATGGGCCCGGCGCCGTGCCGGGTGGTGTAGGTGCGGGTGACGCCGAGGACGTGACTGTCGTGGCCGCATTCGACGGAGAGAGCGCGGGCGTTGCTCGGCTCCACCGTGGACCAGGTGGTGTGAGGGTGGAACCCGCGCCACTCGTCGAGTAGCACTCCCTGGGCGCCCTCGAAAACCAAGCGACCTCCGTCCGCGAGGGCGGCCAGGTCACCGTCGTCGGAGATCCGGACGGCGGCGGCGAACTCGCCGTACATCGTGACCATGTCGTCGACGTCGGGCCACCGGTGCACGGTGGGGGAGACCAAACGTCGGCAGTGGTCTGCCATCGCGGCGAGTTTGGCGCGCAGAACCGCTGGGTGGTGGCAGTCCCTGACTCTGGGTGCGTCGGGGTGGTCGAGCGCGTAGGCGGCGGTCTCCCCGATGCCCTTGCCGCAGGACCCGTGCCTGCCCTCGCCGCGGGCATCCTCGCGGGCACGATTGGCGGCCACGTGAATCGGTGTGGTCAGCAGCGCCCGGGGGTCGATGTGCAGCAACCGGAGCGGATTCGGCACGCCCAGCCGGGTGAGGGTGCGGGCCTCGGCGGCCAGGGCAATCGGTTCGACGAGCACGTGCCGCGACAACACCGTCGGAACGCCGGAGAAGGTCCCGGACCCGAACTGGGAGAACGTGTGGTGTCGACCATCGACCACGACGTTGTGCGCGGCTTGCGCGCCACCGTTGAACCGGACGACGGCGGCGACCTGCAGGCCGTTTTCCGGTGCGCACAGCCAGTCGACGGTGGCGCCCTTGCCGGCGTCGCCGAAGCCCAGGTCGACGACGATGATGTCGCGGTCACCGAACACTGTGGTCATCAGAACTCCTGTGGGTCGGGGAAAAATCGAGAGGCGGGGCAGCGTCCCGGTGTGGGACGCCGCCCCGCCCTCGCATGGGTCTCACGTGAAGGACACGTCGTCGCTGCCGGCGAGATCGGTCGGTAGGGCGCTCACCGCGACAGGGGCAGACGCCGCGCCGAGGACGGCGAGCGCGTTTCCGACGGTGTCCGCCTCGGCGGCAGATCCGACGTCACGCAGGTCCGCCAAACCCTCGCCGAGGTCGATTCGATCCTCTCCGATACCGACCGTCAGTGCGATCAACTCGCACACCGCGCCCGGGTCGTCCAACTCGAGGAACCGTTCCCCGAGCAGACGCCGCCAGTGCTCCGCGATCTCGGGATCGTGGTAGTACGACGACTGATTCGGCAGCACGAAATAGACGTTCCAGCGCCGTTCGAGTTCCCGATACACCGACTCGACGGTGACATCGCGGTCGAGGTCGTCCCCGATCACCGAGCGCACGTGCCGGGCCGACAGTCGGGCCTTGTTCAGCTCGTCGCCGATGATGAACAGGTATCCGCGGCGGCCGCGTTTGTCCCACGCGTCGGTCGCGGTGTGCCGTGCCATGAAATACGCAGCCAGTTCGTAGCTTTCCGATTTCTGGCCGCCGCCGCCACCTTCGAGGAAGATGCTGCGGAGTTGCTCGTCCATGGCGTTGCCGGACTCGAACTGACCCACCTGCAGGGGTACCCGGTCGGAGTCGGCGTCCCCGATGCCGCCGAACAGGATCTGCGGGTCGTCGGCGTAGCCCTTGCGTTGCAAGAGTCCGTGCAGTTTGCCGAGCTTGTCCTGCATGATCCGGGGTACCGCGCCCATCGAACCGGTGACGTCGAAAAGCACGGCGATCGGCAGCGATTCGGGGTGCCCGGCGGAATCCCGGCATTCCCGCACGGTCACACCCCGCGGGTCCAGCGCCGGATCGGCCTTCCACTGATCTCTCGGGGTGGCGTGCAGGGCGCTGGTGTAGCCGAAGTCGTCGACGCCGCGGGCGGCGCGAAAAGTCTTGGCCGCGGTATAGGTGTCGTCATCCCATTTGCCGTATCCCATGACCGATCACTGTCCTTTCGTGGTGGGCAGGGTGAACGGGCGGAAGCGTCGCCGCCCGTAGAGCGTGTCGAGCAGGTCGTCGAACTCGTCGAGCAGGTCGACGGCGTCGGGTCGCAGGCTCGGTTGCGGTTGCATGCAGCCCCGCGCGAACGCGCGCAGATGGGCGGGGGCGGTGTCGGCGAGCATGGTCAGCATCAACCGATGGGCCATGAACACATCCCAGGCCGTGGTCGCGGTGGAGCCGGTGAGACTCTCCGGCGGGTAGTGCTCGCGCCGAGACGTGATCGTCGCGAGCGGCACCGTCCCCGGGCGGGTGGCGAACGACCACCCCGCGAGCACCACTCCGTGCCGCTCTGGGTGGATGAGCACGTTGTCCGCGGTCACCGCGGTGTGTACCCACCCGGCGCGGTGGGCGGCGGCGAGACCGCGCAGCAGACGCCGGTGCATCCACGCCCAGTCCCGCGGATCGAGCCCGTCCGGGTATGCGGCCCGCACCTCGGCGAGTGTGACGAATCCAGTGGTCAGCGAGTCCAGCACGGTGACCTGCCGCCGGGAGCCGGTCACCGGGTCGGCGTGGGTGAGGTGATCGATCAGCTGCGGGAAGTACGCACGCAACCACCCGTTCCCACCCTCGGCGGACGCCGCGATCTCGCTGAGCGCGGCCCGTTCCGAGTCGATCAGGGCGTTCGAGGCCGGGCTGCGGGGAATCTTCACCACCACACCCGCGCCGCCGGCGTCGGTCGCGTGGTGCAGGTCGGCGATCGAACCGCGGGCATGCCGCGGCCCCAGCCGGTAGCGGCCGCGACCGCCGTCCAGCACGATCGCCGTGGCCGTGTTCGCCGTGGTCGCGGCCTGCTGCCAGCGGCGGTACAGGTCGGAGGCGCGGGTGAATGCCGTTGCGGCGCGGGCGGTGTACGCGAGATCAACCCGATCCGGGTGAATCAGAACCGAGAGGCGATGGAAGCGTCGACGGGCCGCGCGCTGGGCGGCTGGGTCGTCGGAAGTGGGGCCGAACAGATCGCTCGGCACGGTCGCTGCGCCGACGATGTGGAGTGCCTCCGCCGTCGAATTCATAGTTTTAGTCTAATCGACTAAAACAAGGAATGGCAAGACCCCGCCGGTTGCAAGTGTGGATGAGGTCCCCGGCCTCGCGAAAAGAACTGAACCACCCCCTCCGACACTGCGGAGCACGCGAGCAGGGGCCGTTCATCGGGGGTACACCACAACGCCGGCTCGTCGTTCGCACCCCGTCAGTAGTCGCGCAGATCATTTAGCAGCAACAGAAAGAGCGAACACGCCCGGAGAAGGTGATGAGCAAATGCACGCGGATATTCTGATCGAGATGACCGCGCTCTCCGTCATTCGACCTACTGCCGGCGCGAGCGCCGCGATGCTGTGCCGCGCGCCGGGTAGCAACACGTCGATTGACAGATAGGGCTCACGACGTGGTCTCGCGGTACCGTTCTGTTGGCGGGGCACGAGAGGTGTTGTCCAGTAGAGAATCCGGCTACAGCCGAGCAATAGTCGTGGTGACGGCCTCGACGAACGTTCCCGTTGATGCGTCACCGCCGAGATCGGCGGTGTAGATGCCGTCCGTAATCACGGTGTCCACGGCCGTCTCGATCGTCGACGCCAGATCGGCGCAACCAGGTCGATCATGCTTGATTGCCAGCCACCGCAGCAGCATTGCAGACGACAGGATCGTGGCAACGGGATTCGCGATGCCGAGGCCGGCGATATCGGGGGCCGCGCCGTGCGCGGCCTGAGCCATGGCCTTGGTGTCCGACGAGTTCAGTGACGGAGCGATTCCGATCGAGCCGGCCAGCTCGCCGGTCAGGTCGGAGAGGATGTCGCCGAACATATTCTCCGTGACGATGACGTCGAAGCTGTCACCGTGCCGGACGAGATGGGCAGCGAGGGCGTCGATGTGCTGGTGATCGACGGCGACATCGGGGTACTGCTGCGCGACCTCGAGGCAGACGTCGCGGAACAGCCCGGTGGTCATCGACAGCACGTTGGCCTTGTGCGCAATCGTCACGGCCCCGCGGCGGGACTGTGCCAAGCGAAACGCTTCGTGGGCGATCCGCTCGCACGCCCGACGGGTCACGACGCCGACCGCCATTGCCAGGTCCGGTGTCGGCATGAATTCACCGGACCCGACGTGCATGTTCCGGTCGGCATAGAACCCTTCGGTGTTCTCGCGCACCACGACCAGGTCCATCTTCGGCACGACTGCGTCCGTTCCGGTGAGGGCTCGAGCGGGTCGGATGTTGGCGAACAGGTCGAACCGCTTGCGGATGGCGCCACCCGGGGTGAGCTGGCTGCGCCACGGTTCCGGATAGGAGGCGCTGTCGTGCGGCCCGAGGATCCACGCGTCGAGGATGTCGAGGGCTTCCAATGTCGTGGCAGGAGTCGGCTCCCCGCACACGGCGATGGCCTCGTGACCGATCGGCAATCGCTGCCAGGCGATCGCCACCTCGGATTGTGCTGCGAGGGCGGCATCGATGACCTTCACCGCGGCCGGCACGACCTCGGGCCCGATACCGTCGCCGTGAAGTACGCCGATGCGCAGCTGTAGAGGCGCGGTCATGAGGGAGAGCTTTCGGGTTCGCCGGTGCGGGTGCTGCGGATCAGCAGGTTCAGTTCGGCGCTGGCAGTGCAGGCGCGGGAGACGTCGACGACGCCGTCGCGGCGAAATTCGGCGATCATGCGGGAGAAGCGGTCGATGGCACCTGGCGCGTGGGTCTGCCAGGCGTAGATCAGGTCCTCACCGTCGGTGGCGAGGTCAAGGACGGCCCCGACCAGTTCATGGTGGCGTCCGGCCAGGTCGTCGCGCACGGCGGCGGCGGCCATCGCATCCCACCGGTTGGTGGTGGCGTGGTCGTCGAGTCGGCCGGTCAGCCAGGTCAGTCCGAGCGCGGAGTCGGTGCGGGTGTGAACGGCTGCGACGGCCTCGACCGGGCGGTCCTTCCGATGGGCGGTCTCGATCAGATCGAAGGCCTCGGCGAGGAAGCGCAGCTGCTCGGTTGTCTCGTCGAGCGTGTGGGGGCGGGGGCTACGAGCGACCAACTCGCGGACGCTGGGGCGGTAGCGTGCGATCTCGGATTCGACGTTCAGCGGTGCGGGCCTGCGGCGCAAGATCCACGAGGCGGTGTGTTCGATGAAGTGCTGGAGGGTGTGCAGGAGGCTCCAGCGCTGGTCTTGGGTGAGGTCGGTGCGCTTTTTGGCGTCGGTCCACAGCTCGTCGACGCCGAAGACGGCGCGGACGACGGCGTAGGCCCGCGCGACCGCCGGAGTCTTGACACCGAGCCGTTCGTCGAGCTGGTAGATCAGGCCGGGCCCGACATGGTTGATGAGGTCGTCGGCGATCTTCGTCGCGACGATCTCCCGGGCCAAGCGGTGCTCGCGAATCTCGTCGGGAAGCTGGGTGCGGATCCGCGTGGGGAAGTACGCCGGCAAGTCGGACGCGAAGACCGGTTCGTCGGGCACGGTCGAGTTGAGCAGGTCCTGCCGCACGACGTTTTTGGATTGGGCGAGCAGGACTGCGATCTCGGGACGGGTGAGCCCGAGGCCGGCCTGAGTGCGCGAGACCAACTCCTTCTTCGACGGCAGCACCTCCGTCGTGCGGCGGATGCCGTTGTTGTGTTCGAGGTTGTCTATCAGCCGTTCGTGACGGTTCAGTAGCTGCGGGGCCTGGGAGGCGGCGAGACTGATGGCCAGGGTTTGGCTTTCGCTGTTGCACAGCACTGCGTCAGCCACGTCCGGTCGGGACTCGGCAAGGAGGGCATTGCGCGCGGCGCGGTCGATGCGCTCATGGTGCACGGCGACATCGAGCGCGATCTTGAGATTGACTTCCAGGTCCGAGGTGGCGACCCCGGCGGCATTGTCGATGAAATCGGCGTTTATCCGGCCGCCCCCGAGTGCGTACTCGATGCGTGCCTTCTGGGTCAGCCCGAGGTTGCCGCCCTCGCCGATCACCGCGCAGTGCAGCTCGGTGGCGTCCACCCGCACGGAGTCGTTGACGGGATCGGAGGCGTCGGCGTGGGTCTCAGTGGTCGCCTTGACATAGGTACCGATCCCGCCGTTCCAGAGCAGGTCGACGCGGGCGGACAGGATCGCCTTGATCAGATCGTTCGGTGCGAGTACGTCCTGCTGCACCCCGAGCAGTCTCTGCGCCGCAGGGGAGAGCGTGATCCGCTTGGCGGTGCGTGGCCAGATCCCGGCACCGGCCGAGAGGGCGGTGCGGTCATAGTGGTCCCAGGTGCTGCCGGGGAGGGCGAACAGGCGGCGGCGTTCGCTCAGAGAGCGGGTCGGGTCGGGGTCGGGGTCGATGAAGATGTGCCGGTGATCGAACGCAGCCACCAGCCTGATGGACTCGGACAACAACATTCCGTTGCCGAACACGTCACCGGACATGTCGCCGATACCGGCGACGGTGAACGGATCGGTGTCGATGTTCTTGCCGAGTTCGTCGAAGTGCCGGCGCACCGAGACCCAGGCCCCACGTGCGGTGATACCCATGACCTTGTGGTCGTATCCGCTCGACCCACCGGAGGCGAACGCGTCGCCGAGCCAGTACCCGGCGTCGACGGCGATGGTGTTGGCCAGATCCGAAAACGACGCAGTTCCCTTGTCGGCGGCCACGACCAGGTAGGTGTCGGCCTCGTCATAGGTGACAGTGTGCTCCGGCGAGACGGCGGCGCCATCGACGATGTTATCGGTGACATCCAGCAGGCCTCGAATGAATGTCGAATATGCCTCCGCCGGTGTGATGTTCGGGTTCTTGCGGACGAAGGCGCCCTTGGCGCCGACCGGGACGATGGGGGAATTCTTGACGGTCTGGGTCTTCATCAGGCTCAGGACCTCGGTGCGGTAGTCCTCGGGGCGGTCGGAGAACCGCAGCCCGCCCCGGGCGACCGGCCCGCCGCGCAGATGAATTCCTTCGACATCGTTGGCGTAGACGTAGATCTCGCGGTAAGGGACAACCGGTCCGGTGAGCGAGAGGTTGCTCGAGTCGAGTTTGAACGAGGCGTAGGGCTTCGGGTTGCCGGTGACGCCGCGTTGATACCAGTTCGTGCGTAGGGATGCGGTGACGAACGACTCCAGTGACCGCATGATCCGGTCTTCGTCCAGGGTCGTGGCCGCGTCGAGGTGCTCGAGCACGGCGGCGACAGCCACGGCGAGCGCCGCGTCGCGGTCATCGAGAGCCGGGTCGAAACGGGCACCGAAGTAGTCGACAAGGGCCCCGGCGAAGTCGGTGTGCCGCAGCAGGGTGTCGATGACGTAGCTCTCGGACAACCCGAGGCCGGCCTGGCGAACGAACCGGCTCGCTGCGCGGACGAGCACGATATCGCGCCAGGACAGCCCGGCGGCAAGGATCAGTTTTGCGTAGTCGTCAATTTCGAACCCGTGCAGCGCATGAGCTTCGAAGGCCTCCGAGACGAGGTCCAGGGACTGGGTGTGCCACACCCGTGGGGCCTGGAAGGTGAACTTGTGCAGGGCCGCCGTGTTCGACAGCTCCGCGGGTAGCGACAGCGTCTCCCGGTCCGCGACGCGCAAGCCGAAGTGCTCGAATACCGTGGCCACATCCGCGAGTAAAGGCGTCGTGCCGGGCCAATAGATGACCGCCTCCACGGCCGAGTCGTGAGCGAGGCCGGACAAGAAGACCATCCGTGGAGTCGCCGAGCGGTCGCTGCTGGTGAGCAACAGTCGACCGATCGCTTCGGTGACATCCATGGACGGTGGGGACGTCAGTTGATCTGCCATAAAGGCGCCGTTGCCCATCGCAGCTTCCTTCCAACTCGTTCGGTTGGTGCCAGTGTGTTGGGTCGACGACCGAACGCGATCTAGCCGAGGCGGCCAATGCATAGTTCTCACTTGTACGACTCGGCGATCGCCGACGGGGGTTGGCACTCATACAGTCCTCGGTAACCCGACTGGAGGACACGACATGACTGCTGTGCACGCACCCGTCGGCGGACCGCAACTCGCGCAGGTACGCCGCATCGTCACCGAGGTACCGGGACCCCGCTCCCAGGAACTCGCCGCCCGCCGATCCTCCGCCCTACCGGCGGGTCTGACCAGCGGCGCCGGCATCTACACCGCAGCGGCGGGCGGGGGAGTGCTCGTCGACGTCGACGGCAACTCGTTCATCGATTTCGGCAGTGGCATCGCGGTCACCACCGTCGGCAACGCCGCCCCGAAGGTGGTCGAGCGCGCCACCCGGCAGCTGGCGAAGTACACGCACACCTGTTTCCTCGCGACCCCGTACGAGCCATACATCGCCGTCGCCGAGTCGCTCAACCGGCTCACCCCGGGCGATCACGAGAAGCGGACGGCCTTGTTCAATACCGGCAGCGAGGCGGTGGAGAACGCCGTGAAGTACGCGCGAGCAGCCACCGGCCGACCCGCGGTGGTCACGTTCGATCATGCCTTCCACGGGCGCACCCTGATGACAATGACCATGACGGCGAAGAATCAGCCGTACAAGAGCACGTTCGGCCCGTTCGCACCCGAGGTGTACCGGGCCCCGATGGCCTACCCGTACCGGTGGCCGAGCGGCGCCGAGAACGCGGCCGACGAGGCGTTCTCTCAATTCGAGATGCTCGTCGATTCCCAGATCGGCGCGGATGCGGTGGCCTGCGTCGTCGTGGAGCCGATCCAGGGCGAGGGAGGTTTCATCGTCCCCGCCGACGGCTTCTTACGACGCATCGCGGACTTCTGCCGGGACCGCGGAATCGTATTCATCGCCGACGAGGTGCAGGCCGGCATCGCCCGGACCGGGGCCTGGTTCGCCTCCGAGCACGAGGGCATCGTGCCCGACATGATCGTCACCGCGAAGGGTCTCGCCGGGGGGATGCCACTCGCAGCGGTTACCGGTCGCGCCGACATCATGGACACCGCACACGCCGGCGGAATCGGCGGCACCTACAGCGGCAACCCCGCCGCCTGCGAAGCAGCGCTAGGCGTGTTCGAGACCATCGGGGAAGACGGCCTGCTCGACCGGGCACAGACCATCGGCGACATCATGTTCCGGGAACTGCGCGACATCGCCGCCACCACGGACATCATCGGTGACATCCGCGGCCGCGGGGCCATGGTAGCGATCGAACTCGTCCAACCCGGCACCAAAACCCCCAACCGCGAAGCAGTCGCCGAGATCAACCGGTTCTGTCTTGCGCACGGTCTGCTCACCCTCACCGCCGGCACCTTCGGCAACGTGCTGCGATTCCTTCCCCCGCTGTCGATCTCGGACGACCTTCTCGTGGAGGGCTTCTCGGTACTGCGGGAAGCATTCGCCGCCCTGTAGTACCCCACACACTCGAACAGGGTCCACCACCTTCATGACGGCCGAGGAGGGAATGAGTGAGATGCACCCGCCCTTGATCGGTGAGGACTCGACGAGCCAGCCTTTAGCCGGCCCAGCCCGCGCCCACTTTCGCACCACACGCATTCAGAGGTGACATCCAACATGACCACACCCGTGCAACTACGGAATCTCGTCGACGGACAGTGGCTCGACGGCACCCGCGACACCCTCGTCAGCATCAGTCCGGCCGAGCCGGACGTCGTCGTCGCCCAGGGGCGACTGGCAGATGCCGTGGCACTCGACCGGGCCGTCGCGGCCGCCCAACGGGTCAAACGGGAGTGGGCGCGAACCCCCGCGCACGAGCGTGGTGCGATCCTCGTGCGGGCCGCGGTGATCGTGGAGAACGCTGCCTCGGACTGGGGTACCGAACTCGCCCGCGAAGAAGGCAAGACCAAACCGGAGGGTATCGGCGAAGTTCTGCGCGCCGCCCAGATCCTGCGCTACTACGGCAACGACGCCGACCGCGACGCGGGCGAGGTCTTTTCCTCCCCACGCCGAGGTGAACGTATTCTCATCACCCGCAAACCGATCGGCGTGGTCGGTGTGATCACCCCCTTCAACTTCCCGATCGCCATCCCGGCGTGGAAGATCGCCCCGGCCCTGACCTACGGGAACACCGTGGTCTGGAAACCGGCCAGCACCGTGCCGTTGCTCGCGATGCGCCTCGCGCAGGCCCTCACCGACGCGGGGCTGCCCAGCGGGGTGCTGAATCTGGTGATCGGGAACGGTGCGATCGGCAACAGCCTCGTCGAACATCACGGTGTCGACGCGGTCACGTTCACCGGCTCCACCGGGGTCGGCCGCAGGATCGCCGCCGCCGGCGCCGCCCGCGGGGTCCCGGTGCAGGCGGAGATGGGTGGGAAGAACGCGGCCGTCGTCCTCGGCGACGCCGACCTCGAGTTGGCCGCCGAGCAGGTGATGCTCGGTGCCTTCCGCTCGACCGGGCAGAAGTGCACCGCGACGTCCCGGCTGATCGTCACCGACGACATCGCCGAGGACTTCCTTGCCGAACTCGGCAAACGTGCCGACGCCCTGATCGTCGGCAACCCCGTCCAGGACGGCACCGAGATGGGACCGGTGGTCAATTCCGCCGCCCGCTCCTCGATCCGGGCCGGGATCGATCGTGCCTTCGAACAAGGGGCGCGGCGCATTGCCGGTGGCCACACGTACTCCGAGGGTGCCTTGACAGCAGGATATTTCGTTCCACCGACCATCCTCGAGCTGCCCTCGCAATCCCCCGATCTCTGGCGTGACGAACTGTTCGGCCCGGTGCTGGCGGTGCGGCGGGTGGGAAGCGTCGACGACGCGTTCACCCTGGTAAACGACAGCGAATTCGGGTTGTCGGCGGCGATTTTCACCCAGGACCTGACCCGGACCCTGGACGCCATCGACGACATCGATGTCGGCATCCTGCACATCAACTCGGAGTCCGCAGGCGCCGACCCCCACGTTCCGTTCGGTGGCGCGAAGAAGAGCGGCTACGGCCCGAAAGAACAAGGTCGCTCAGCACGGGAGTTCTTCACCCACACCACGACGGTGTACCTGCGCGGCGGGCAGGCCCGGATATGATCCCGCGGTGCGCGGCACGACACAGCCAAGGTGAGGAGGTGTACCGGTGAGCATCGAATCGGTCACACTCGGTGATGTTGTCCCCGACGGTGCCGGGTGCGGCAGCGGACCGCTGATCGCAGTCGTGGTGCCCTTGAACTTTCCCGGCATGACACTCGAAACCCGCGAATTGGTCGTGCGTTTCACCAGATCTGCGCTGACCACCCTGGTGGAGCTCGGAGCTCAGGTCGACGTCATCGATATCTCCCTTGATCTCCCGTTCTCCATCGACGAGGAGACCGACGGAGTGATGTTTCTCGGCGGGGGAGACGTCGATCCCAGCCTGTACGGGCATACCGAAATCGTTGACAATCTGTACGGCGTCGATCGCGGAACCGACGAGCGCACACTCTCCGCGATCAACCTCGGGATCAAACTGGGGGCGCCGATTCTCGGGATCTGCCGCGGCTCCCAGATGATCAACCTCGCCTGCGGTGGAACTCTGATCCCGGACCTGGGGGAGGGTAACCCCCACCGGGGTGGTGACGGGGAGCCGATGTTCCTCGACGACGAGGTCGTTGTCGCCGAAGGCTCGCGTCTTGCGCAGATCCTGTCCCGATCGCAGGTGATTGTCCGCAACGGACATCACCAGGCGGTCGGCAAGGTCGGAGACGGCCTGCGGGTGACCGCTCGTGGTGTCGACGGCGTCGTCGAAGCAGTCGAGCACGAGAGTAAATGGATCGTGGGTGTGCAATGGCATCCGGAGGACACCGACGGGTCGGCTGCCGACCGGAACGCGTTGTTCAGTGCGTTCGTCGAGTATTCAACGGCGCATGCTGCGGCGAAACGCGGGATGCGAATCACACCCGCGGTGTAAGGACGTCCAGTACAACTGGATCCCTCGTTGGGGCCGGGCGCTGCTCGATCAGCACGCCCGGCCCTGACGTCGTGCTGAACTCTGGAAAGAACTGTGCAACAGAACAGTTGACCCGGCGGTGCGTCGCCGTCCTTTCCTGATCGGATACCGGGTAGCCCGGGGTTCTACCCCGCCGTCCCGAGCGGCACCAGCGACCACGGGGTGGCCCGCACCGGTACCGCTTCGCCGGAACGGGCCGCGGACGGGACCTTCGAACCGGTGATGTACTCCGGATCGTTGCCCACGATGACGCGCCCGTTGGCATTGACGAGGACCAGCCCGGTTTCCGCGCGACGCAACTGCGGCCACAGTCTCGATTCGATGCTCGCCACAGGCACATCGGCGCCGGCAATGCCGAGGAAGGTTCCGTCGCCGAGCCGGACCGGGACCGCGAAGGTGCACACGTACAGGTCGACGCCGGTGTAATCGAGATAGGGTCCGTAGACACACTTCTCGTTCCGATCGCGTGGTATCGAAAACCACTCCATGTCGGAGTAGTCGTAGTAGTACTCGCTGCGGGGATTGAGGTCGAGAACCAGCCGCTGTGAATTGGGGAGGTTGCCCCCGTCGGCGCGCCACCATTCGAGGTAATGCTGCCGATCGGTGAGGCTGCCATCGGCCATGACCACTCCGGCGCCGTTGAACAGCGGACCACGTGAGGCGAGTTCGCCGACCACGCTGCCCCTGAGTGACTCGAGGTCGGTGGACCTCGGGGGTGTTCCGTCGGCTTGCAACCGGGCCCACAGCTCGATCAGTGCGTCGCCGATCGAGACGAGGGAACCGTAGATGACCTCGAAGAGGTCCGTCGTCGCTTCCCCGACCGCGTCAGCCGCTGCCCGCAGCCGAGAGTCATCGACAGGACTCATTCGTTCCTCAGCTCCATACGTAATTTGATCAGGCGGCGAATGTGGGCAACGCTGTGTGCTTCGGCCAGTTCCCTTGCCAAATCTGAATTCTCGGCTTCGATCGCATCGACCAGGGCGTGGTGGGTATCGGCTTCCTCGGCTGGGTTGACCGCCACCTGCGGGAGCCAGATCATTGCCGACAACTCAGCTTGCAGGCTGACCTCGGTCCGGGTCAACCGCGAGGACTGCGAGCTCACGGCGACCTCGATGTGGAAGCGGCTGTCCGCGCGGCGGCACTCGAAAGGGTCGGCGGTCTCCCTCATCCTGGTCACCAGCCCTCGCAGCCGGGTGACATCGGTGCTCAGGCTGCGGCGGGCCGCGAGGGTGGCGGCTGCGCCCGATATCGCGAAGTGCTCGTCGCCGATGTCCCGAAGTTCTTCCACGCTCAGCTGCTGAAGTCTGGTCAGCGAATTGCTCTGGACGACGTCGGCGGACGCCTTGACGAAGCTGCCGCCGCCGCGGCCGCGTTTGGTGTGCACCAGCCCTTGATTCCGCAGCACCGCCAGCGCCTCGCGCAGGGTGACCGTGGAAACGCCGAGTTGGCTGGCGAGGTCCAACTCCGGGGGCAGTTGCTCGCCGTCGACCATCACTCCGAGTCCGATGGCTGCAGAAATGCGCTCGACGACCGCATCCGTGCGGGGGCCGCCGCCATCGAGTGGGGCGAGAACAGCGCCGAGCGCAGTCAAGCCTCCGAGCTGGTCGATCGGCACCGGTACCCCCTGAGGTCGTAGAGCTAACAAGATCGTAGCCCTGGCACCTTGAACTATGAACTATCACTGTATATGTTTAAGCGACGGATGTGACCGGCCCCACAAAACGGACATCCGACCCCACGGTCCCGCGGTACCCCCGACGAAGGAACGAGTCCCGTGCCCCACAAACCTCCTCAGCGTCCAGACGACGCCTTTTCCGACGACGACGCCCAACTCGCCGCTCTCGGCTTCGAATCCGAGTTCAAACGAGACATGAGCCTGTGGGCGAACTTCTCCCTCGGCTTCACCTACCTGTCGCCCGTCGTCGGCATCTACACCGTGTTCGCGATCGCGCTGGTCGCCGCCGGACCTCCCATGATCTGGAGCCTGCTGATCGCCGGTATCGGCCAGTTCCTCGTAGCACTGGTCTTCAGCGAGGTCGTCGCACAGTTCCCGGTCGCCGGCGGCGTGTACCCCTGGGCGCGCCGCCTCTGGGGCCGAAAATGGGCCTGGATGACAGGCTGGGTGTACCTGTTCGCCCTACTCGCCACCATCGCCGGCGTCGCCTACGGCGCGGGTCCGTTCGTGGCCACCGTCATCGGGTTCACCCCCTCGGTGACCACCACCATCATCTGCGCCCTCGCGGTGCTGATCCTGGCGACCACCATCAACTTCGGCGGAACCAAGGTCCTGGGCTACGCCGCGATCTTCGGCTTCGGTGCCGAGCTGCTCGGCGCACTCGTGGTCGGAATCTGGCTGCTGTTCACCCAACGCCACCACGGACTGGGAGTTCTCTTCGACAGCTTCGGGGCGCAGGGCTCGCACAGCTTCCTGTACGCGTTCCTCGCCGCCAGCCTGATCGGTGTCTTCCAGTACTACGGCTTCGAGGCCTGCGGCGACGTCGCCGAGGAAGTCAAGAACCCCGGCATCCAGATCCCGAAGTCCATGCGCCGCACCATCTACATCGGCGGCGCCGCAGCCACCTTCGTGTGCCTGAGCCTGATCCTGTCCGTCGTCGACTTCGGCGCCGTGATCAGCGGCGAGGACCCGGATCCGGTCGCAACCATCCTCTCCGACGCGTTCGGCCCGGTGGGCTCGAAGATCGTCATCGTCGTCGTGCTGATCTCCTTCGTCTCCTGCGCGCTGAGCTTGCAGGCAGCCGCCAGCCGGCTGATCTACTCCTACGCCCGCGACGGCATGATCGCCGGCAGCCGACTCTGGTCGAAGTTCGACCACCACCGCGCCGTCCCGCCGTATGCACTGCTGTTCGCCGCCGTCGTCCCCGGAATCCTGATCATCGGATCGGCCGTGTCCGCCGACGCCCTGACCAAGCTGATCAGCTTCGGCGCCATCGGCATCTACATCGCCTTCCAGATGGTGGTCTTCGCCGCGCTGCGGGCCCGCATCAAGGGCTGGATCCCGACCGGGAAATACCAGCTCGGCAAATGGGCGATGCCGGTCAACATCGGTGCCCTGGTCTACGGTGTCGCCGCAATCATCAACATCAGCTGGCCACGCACCCCCGACGCCGCCTGGTACGACAACTACATCGTCGCCCTTCTGTGCGCCGCGGTCATCGGATCCGGCCTGCTCTACATGGGCATCGCCCGATCCCACAGCAACGGAACCGCCCCCTTCGGGGACGCGATCCCCCAACGCCCCAGCCACATCCACACCGCTTCTACCGAAGCGCTGCCCGAACCCGCAGGAGCAACCGATGCCCACTGATCAACTGACCGACGCACCGTTTCTGAACCTCGCCGACCCCACCTTCTCAGTGCAGTCCGATGCAGTCCGCCAGGCCCGCGAGGCCAGCTGGTTCGCCCACACCAGCTATGGACTCGCCGTGCTGCGCTACGACGAGGTCAGCAAACTGATGAAGGATCGGCGTCTGCGGCAGGGCAGCTGGGCGTGGCCTGCACACAACGGAGTCCACGAAGGCCCCTTCGCGCACTGGTGGACGAGCGCGCTGCTCAACCTCGAAGGCGACGACCACCATCGATTGCGCCGACTGATGAACCCCGCGTTCTCACCCAGGCTCATCGGCGGCCTGGTACCCCGGTTCCAGGCCCTCGCGAACGAGTTGATCGACGAATTCTACGACCGCGGCCGCTGCGATTTCGCCTCCGAGTTCGCCGAACCCTACGCCGCCCGCGTCATCGCGATCATGCTCGGCATTCCCGAGAGCGAATGGAAGAAGATCGCCGCCTGGTCCAACGACATCGGGTTGGCCCTGGGAGTCACGCTGAAGCAGGACCTCGCCAAGGTCGAGGCAGCCCTCGCCGGACTCTACGAATACGCCGACGAACTGATCGCCGACAGGCGCACGAACCCCGGAGACGACTTCGTCAGCCGACTCGTCCTCGCCGAACGTGACGGAGAACATCTCAGCCACGACGAGCTGCGCGTGTCGCTGGTCCTGCTGATTTTCGGCGGAATGGACACCACCCGCAACCAGCTGGGCCTCGCCCTGCAGACGTTCATGAACTACCCCGACCAGTGGAGGCTCCTCGCCGCACGCCCCGAGCTGGGCAAAGCCGCGGTCGAAGAGGTCATGCGCGTCAACCCGACCGTCACGTGGGTGACACGCGAAGCCCTCGAGGACTTCGAGTACCAGGGTCTCCAGATCACGGCCGGCACCACTATCCACCTGCTGTCCGAGTCGGCGGGAACCGACCCGAGAGTGATCGAAGGTGAGCCGTTCGATCTCACCGCTCAGCGGGCGCCGCACTTCGGCTTCGGCGGCGGCGCGCATCATTGCCTCGGACACTTCGTCGCCCGCAGCGACATGAGCGAGGCTCTGCCCCTACTTGCCCAGCGCCTGAAGAACCCGACCCTCGACGGCATCGCCACCTGGCTGCCGCTCAGCGGCAATACCGGCCCGATTTTCCTGCCGATCGCGTTCGAACGCGGTTGACCGGCACCACCACCCCGCTTCGGTAAGAGAGGTAAATCAAATGGACGTTCGCGTCGACTACGGAATGTGCCAGGACCACGGACAGTGCGCCATCGCCTCACCCAAGGTCTTCCAGATGGATGACGACGGCAAGCTCGTCTACGACAACCACCCCGACGACGCCCAACGCGACGAGGTGGAAGAAGCAGCCGACGTCTGCCCCGTGCAAGCGATCTTCCTCGACGAGAGCTGAAACCGATGCCTTCGCACGTGGTCATCGTCGGCGGATCGATGGGCGGACTCCGCGCAGCCGAACAGTTGCTCGCCAACAAGTTCGATGGAGTCGTGACCATCGTCGGCGACGAAAAGCACATGCCCTACAACCGTCCACCCCTGTCGAAGGACGTGCTCGCCGCCGAACGCGACGAACACAATTCCACCCTCGACCACTGGCATTCCTCGGTCGCCTTCCGCCAGCGCAAGAGCATCGCCGACGTCCGCTGGCGACTCGGATCCCCGGCTACCGCCAGCGATCTCGACGCCAAGACGATCACTCTCGCCGACGGTGAGGTGCTCCACTACGACGGTCTGGTCATCGCCACGGGGCTGCGCCCGCGGCGCCTGGATCTACCGGGCCCGAAGTCCGGGCGGCACGTGATCCGCACCCTCGACGACGCCATCAACCTGCGCGCCGAGCTGCAGCCGGGAAGTCGGGTAATCGTCGTAGGCGGTGGCTTCATCGGCTGCGAGACCGCGGCCACCGCAACTAAACTCGGGTGCCAGGTGCACATCGTCGAGCCGATGGCCGCCCCGATGATCCGGCCCCTCGGGGAGGAATTCGGCACCGCGCTGCGGCGAGTCCACGAGGCCTCCGGCGTACACGTTCACACCGGGGTTTCCGTCGAAGAGGCGGTCGCCGGCAACGACGATCCCGAACGGCTGGCCGCGGTGACTCTGACCGACGGCACCCGACTCGACGCCGACGTGCTGATCGAGTCTGTGGGCTCACACCCGAACGTCGAATGGCTCGACGGAAACGGCCTCGACCTGAGCAACGGCGTCCTGTGCGACAACCATCTGCGCGTCGAATCCCGGCCCGATGTCGTTGCCGTCGGCGACATTGCCCGGTTCCCCGACCCCGCCGCAGGGAGCATCCCGCGTCGGATCGAGCACTGGTGCATCCCTACCGATACCGCCAAGCGAGCCGCGGTCTCGCTGATCCACCACCTGAACGGTGACGACGAGGACACCACCCCGTTCTCACCGCTGCCGTCGTTCTGGAGTGACCAGTTCGGTCTACGACTGCAAGGATACGGCGCACCGGGCGATGCCGACCACATCTCGGTCCTCGACGGTGACCTGTCGGCCCCGATCGACGACGACCCGTCTGCGCTGCACGGCACCGTGGTCGGCTACTACCGCGGAAGTCAACTTGTCGGGGTCGTCATGATCTCACCCACACCCGCCTCGGCCCGGAAGTACCGCGAAGCCATCGAAACCTACCGGACCGCAGTCCTCACTTCCTGACCCCGCGACCTACCCACACACAAGGAGATATCCGATGACCGCATTGGATCAGCACCGAGAGCTCAATTCCTCGGACGCCCGTATCGCAGACATCGAAAAGCAAATCGATTCCACCGGAGTCGAATACATCTATTACCAGGTCGTGACCCTCACCGGGCGAACCGTTGCCAAGGTCGTCCCCGCCCGGCATCTTCGCCGAAACCTCGTCAAGGGTGTGCAGTTCCACCGCACCGCCATGGTCGATTTGCACACCGACCGCACCGGACAGCTCCTCGGAGGTGGTGTCGACGCGGCCGAGTTCACCGCCATCCCCGATCTGGACACCTTCGCAGTGCTTCCCTGGGACACCACCGTCGCGCGGTTCTTCTGCACCACCTACGAACCCGACCACCTCCCCGGTATCGGTGGCGACCACCTCGCCACCGATACCCGCAGCACGCTCATCCGTTCACACCGCCAATTCACAGCCGACACCGGTCTCGAACTCAAGAGCGGCTGCGAACCCGAAATGAGCTGGCTCGGCGCGACCATCGACGTCAAGGTCCGCCCGGGAGGCAGCGCCGCATACCAGACCGCGAATCTCGAACTGATGCGCCCGATCTACCAAAAGGTCATGACCTACGCGCACGCCCTCGGATTCGACATGATCGAAGGAGACTACGAAGACCCCGGACAGCTCGAACTGAACTGGCAATTCGACCGCTGCACCGCCACCGCCGATCGCCTGATCACCTACCGGCAGATCTGCCACCAGGTCGCCAAGGAACACGGCGTCGTCGCCAGCTTCATGCCCAAACCCGTCACCGGCTCCATGGGCAACGGCTGCCACCACAACGTCAGCCTGTGGAACGGAGACGAGAACGTCTTCGAAGAACCCGGTCGCCGCGAACTGCACCTGAGCAAGATCGGCCAGCACGCGCTCGGCGGGATGCTCGCCCACGCCGCCGGATCGATAGCAATCATGGCCTCGACCGTCAACTCCTACAAACGATTCTGGGACGGCGGCCAATTCGCCCCGACCGCTGTCAACTGGGGCATGGACAACAAAACCTGCACTGTCCGACTCTCCGCGGTCGGCCGTCTCGAGTACAAGATCCCCGACGCCAGCGTCAACCCCTACCTCTCCCACACCGTGCTGCTCGCCGCCATCAAGGACGGCATCGACAACGCCACCGATCCCGGCGACCCGCAGATCGGCAGCAGCTACTGCGACCACACCTACGAGACGTTGCCGCTCACTCTCGGGGACGCCGTACAAGCCTTCAACGACAACCCCGTCATTCGCGGCAGCCTTTCCCCCGAACTCGCCGACCAGTACTCGGCCCTCAAATTCGACGAATGGGCCCGCGCCTGCGGCGCCGTGACCGACTTCGACCGCGACATGTACCTGGAGTTCCTGTGAGCAACGAACTGAAACTGATCTGCGTCGACCTCCCCGCACCGCCGCTGTTCGAGAAGGCGACCCCCGCCGGTACCCGATCCGGCTACGAGCCCTCCGCAGCCGAACTCGTCGCCGACGTCCTCGGTGCGACCGTCCGCTGGGTGTTCACGTCCTGGAGTGACATGGTTCCTGCCCTGCAGGACGGCCGTGGTGACGCGATCTGGTGCGGTCAGGGCATCACCCCCACTCGCGCCGACCGGGTCGACTTCACCCGCCCCTACGCAATCTTCGACGAATCGGTCCTCGTTCTCGCGGACAGCGGAATCACCGCACAGGAGCACCTGAAGGGCAAGCGAGTCGGCGCCATCGTCGGCAGCACCAACCTCGCCCTCGCGGAGACCTTCGACGGGGTGACCACTGTGCCGTTCGACGGCGCCACCGATGATGTTCTCGGCGACATGGTGCAGGCACTGCGCGACGGAGAGATCGACGCCGTGGTCGACGATGATGTCGCTATCGTGCCCCTCGGGGAGCAGCCCGACCTCGCCGTGGCCTTCACCGTTGCCACCCGGAACCGCTGGGGTGTCTCGGTCGCGAAGGGCAACGACACCCTCCGCACGAGCCTTGACGCAGCCTTGAACAAGGTCATCGCCGACGGAACCCTCGAAACCGAGTGGAAGAGGTGGATGCCGGACCTGCCCTTCCCCCTCACCGCCGATGAATGAGACCGACGGCCGGGGCCGACCGCTGATCGCCGTCCCCGGCATCCGCTCCGCCTCGATCAGCGGTCTGCGACGCTCCGGAACCGTTGCCGCCGACAAGATCCTCGAAGCGATCTTCCGGGCCGGCGGAGAGCCTGTCATCGTGCCGCCCGGCCCGGGCGATATCGCCCGACGACTGACAATCTTCGACGGCATCGTTCTGCCGGGCGGCGCCGATCTGGACCCCACCACCTACGGGGCTACCCGCGACCCCCGCACGGAGGCATCGGATCCCATCCAGGACGAATTCGACCTGATCACGGCGAGGGCAGTGATCGAGCGAGGACTGCCGTTCCTCGCGATCTGCCGCGGCATGCAGGTGGTCAACGTCGCTCTCGGCGGCACGCTGGTCCAGCACCTCCCGGACAGCAACATCTGGCACCGCGAATGCATGCACCAGGTCTGGATGGAACCCGGCTCCGCCGTCGCACAGGCAATGGGGAGCCGCGTCGTCGAGGTCTCCTCCTATCATCACCAAGCCGTCGACCGGCTCGGCGCCGGACTACGGGTGGTCGGGCGCGCCGACGACGGGTGCATCGAAGTGCTCGAACACGAGCACGCTCCCATGTTGGGCGTGCAGTGGCACCCAGAGGACAACGCCGATACCGCCGCCCACCAACAGGCCCTTTTCGACGCCACCGTCGAGCGCGCCCGCCTCGCCCGGGCGCGACGCGATGAATGCGGCCGGGACCTCGTCCGAACGAAGGAGAACTGACCATGACCGCAACCTTGCCCCGCGAGGTGGACCGCCTCCTCGAGACGGCGCACAACCTGACGCTGCGGACCGATGTCTTCATCGACGGCACCTTCGTCCCCGCAATCGCCGGCAGACGCTTCGACTGCATCTCACCCCGCGACGGGCGGGTACTGACCACCATCGCCGAAGGCGATCGAGAAGACATCGACCGTGCCGTCCAGTCCGCTCGTCGGGCCTTCGAGGACGGCCGCTGGGCCAAGCAGCATCCACGTGAACGCCGCCGGGTGCTGCAGGCCCTCGCGCGGCTGATCGAGGAGCATGCCGACGAGCTCGCACTTCTCGAAAGCCTGGACATGGGTAAGCCCGTCGGGGATGCCCTCGCCGTCGACATACGAGTGACGGTGCAGTGCTTCGACTTCTACGCCGAGGCCATCGACAAGCGCTACGACGAGGTCGCGCCGACCGACAGCACCACCTTCGCGACCATCACACGCGAGCCCTACGGTGTGGTCGCGGCGATCGTGCCGTGGAACTTTCCGCTCATGCTCGCCGCCTGGAAGCTCGCCCCCGCCCTCGCGGTCGGCAACAGCGTGGTCCTCAAGCCCGCCGAAGCGTCGTCGCTGACCGCGCTGCGGCTCGCCGAGCTCGCCACCGAGGCCGGGCTACCCGACGGTGTCCTCAACGTCGTGCCCGGATACGGCGCGACCGCCGGTGCCGCGCTCGGTCTCCACCCCGACATCGACGCCATCACCTTCACCGGATCGGGCCCGGTCGGGCGGACACTGCTGCGCGCATCCGCCGACTCGAACCTGAAGGAGGTCTCCCTCGAGCTGGGAGGCAAGAGCGCCCAACTCGTCCTCGACGATGCCACCGACCTCGACACCATCGCGGCGTCCGTGGCCAGCGGCATCTTCTTCAACCAGGGCGAAGTGTGCTCGGCCGGTTCCCGGCTCGTCGTACACCGCTCTCGCAAGGATGAACTCATCGAGCGTTTGCTGCAGGCCACCGCCAAGATGAAGGTCGGCGACCCGCTCGATTCGCAGACCACCGTCGGAGCGCTCGTGGAGGCGAAACACCTGCACCGTGTCCTCGCATACATCACGACGGCAACCAACGAAGGCGCGACCACCCTCACCGGCGGCACACGCGCACGCATCGAATCCGGTGGCTACTACGTCGAACCGACCATCTTCGACCACGTCACCCCCGAGATGACAATCGCCCAGGAAGAAGTGTTCGGGCCCGTACTGTCGGTTCTCACATTCGACGACCTCGACGAAGGAGTCCGTATCGTCAACAGCACCCCGTACGGACTCGCCGCCGCGGTGTGGACCACCAGCCTGTCGAACGCACACGTGGTCTCCCGAACCCTGCGCGCAGGAACCGTGTGGGTCAATAATTACGACGGCAGCGACATCACCGTGCCCTTCGGCGGACACAAGCAGTCCGGTTTCGGAGCCCACGACAAATCGCTCCACGCACTCGATAAGTACACCACTCTCAAGAGCACCTGGATGAAACTGTAAAGGGCGTAGGAAGGCCGAACAGTGCCCGGCCGGAGTGCCAGTGGAATGGTCTCGTTACGAAGTCGGAATCACGGCGCCTCCGACATCGTGCCGAGTAACTCCCGTGCTTTGACCGCGATCCACAGCTCGGCGCGGACATGGGCGGAGTTGATATCTCGGCCCGTCAGCTCCACCACCTTCTGCAGGCGGTTGCGCATGGTGTGACGATGTACCCCCAGCGTCGCCGCTGCAACTTCCGTCTGCCCATTGTGTTCCAAAAACGCTGTCAGCGTGGCAACCAAGCTGCTCGATGCGGGGTGGGTCGCGTCGTACACGTCCAACGCGCCGAGCATCGACTGCTCCAGCGTGCGTAGTTCCTCAGCGCTCTGGCTGCCCAGCAGGAGGGAAAAGGTTCCGAGGTCCGCGAAATTGACCACCTGACCCTTCTGTTGCCGACCGGCTCGCGCCGCCGCGATCGCTTGCCTGACACTCAGCCCCGCAGAAAGGATTGGAGCGGGCAGCCCGAGGCCACCTCCGATCGGCCGCTGCAATTGAGCGCTTACCTGCTGCGGCAGCTGGGATCCCAAGTCCGGCGAGCGTTCGGCGGGAACAATAATCGTGAGCTCATTCGCTGTCGAGGTCATGAGGTACGGAGTTGCATGCCCCGCGAGTGCCGCCGCGGTCTGCCGCTCGGCCGGGAGGAGGGGCCCGACATCCGTGAGCACGATCGCGGCGACGCGAGAGTCGGCGTCGAAGCCGAAGTACCTGAGTAAGCTCACATCCAGATGGTCGCCCAGGCCGAGTAGCGCCTGAGTCACGGCTGCACGCAGACGCTGCTCCGCATCAACCACTTTGGCAGGTTTGCCCAATTCAATCGAGACCAGCGACACAGCATGAGCGACCAGGAGTCGATCGGACGGTGGAAGGGGCTCACTCGAGCTGACTGCAAGGTAGCCGTGTAGTTCCTGGGCCGCCGCGACGCTCTGCATCGTGCAGTAACCGTCGTCGTCGGCGACGACCTTGCTGGTCTGGCGCCGACCTGGCCTCGAGCGAGCCGTCTCGGCCATGTGGCGGGCAAGGCGAATGATACGAGCCGAGTCCGATCCGTGGACCGCCAGGACCCGGTCGTCGGTGTCGATCACAGCAACGGTTGACGACAGGGCCCGGCCGAGGGCCGAGATCACTGCAGGAATTCCGCCACGCAGTGTTGCTCGGGCGAAGTTTTCCTGCTGGTCAACGACGCGCTGAACGCTGCGGACTTGGTCTGCCGTGAGTTCATCGATGACCGCGCGGGTGATGGCTATGAACGGTGTCGAGGCAGGGACCGCAAGAATCGGCAGACCCAATTCGTCTCCCGCGCTTCGGATGCCGTCGGGAACTCGATCGAAAGTAGTCCCGGTGTCGAATGCCAGCGCGACGGTACCCGCTTGTACGAGCCCGGCGACATACTCGAACTGTTCCTCTGCTGTTGTTCCGATTTGGAGTCCGGTCGTCATGACCAGTTCGCCACCGGCGAGCCACGGTGTCGGGTCTGCGAGTTCGATTGCGTGGGCCCAGTCGATCACATGGTCGGCGCCCTCGAGACCTGCGACGACAGAGAGGCCGAGGTCGCGGCGTTGAGTCAGTCTGCGGACAGTTATCGCCACATTGACACACTCCCGCCTACCAGGAATCGAGTAGTACCCGGCCCACCATGTTCGCCGTCATTCTATGCGCCGGGAGTTCGGTGGGGTCACGCGGATGTCTGAGCGGGCGATGAGTTCGGTGGTCGACTTTCGGCATCTGGCGTCCCGTCATCTCGTGAACTGTGAGGGCGAGCGGTCAACTCGCCCAAGGCGGATCCGGTCGATCTCAGAGGATGTCGGTGTTCTCAATTGTGGGTATCTGACGTGGTTCTCAGGGGGCACGGTGGCAACGCCGCGTCGATCCCCGGCGTTCGGGTTTCCCTAGTCCTCGCAGGAGGATTCGTGTGAGATACGGCTCCCGCTATTCCGGGGTGAGACATTGAAGGCTGAGGTGGATCTCTGTGATTACCGCCGGCGAGCGAAGCGATGTGCGGAGGATGTCCTCGATCTTCTTGATCCGGTAGCGCACCGTGTTCGGGTGGAGGGCGCACTGCGTGGCCGTCGCGGAGACGTCGAGGTCGTTCTCGAAGTAGTTACGAAGAAAGTCCAGAAGGTCCGGATGGTCGTCGATGAGGGGTGCCAACTGATGCGCGGCTTTGCGCGAGGTCGATGCATCGGCGCGGCCCGCCAGCAGCCAGTCGCTGATTCCCACATCCTCGAACCGTTTGGCCGGGGAACCGCTCCGGGTCGCTGCCCGTCGTGCGCACTGGGCATCACGTACCCGTTCGTGACCAGTGCGAAGGTCGTTGAACGAACCGCTGAACCCGCAGGCCACGCCTTCTTGGAGGTTCTGGATCCACGTGTCGACCGAGCTGCTGGTCGCCGGCACGATCCCGAGCAGTTCGCGGTCGACCTGCGCCAGCAGCAACGGCAGGCGGGAGTCGTGGGCAAGGTCCACTACATCCTGCTCGAGAGCGTCCAGCAAGGTATCCGCGCGGAGTGTCCATCGGCCACCGTCGTAGGTTTTCGATGCCGTCAGTGACACCATGCGCAGGTCAGCTTGCCGGCCGAATCGCAGCATTTCCAGTCTGTCGACGACGGCGGCGAGGTCGGGTATCTCGCCGGAAGCGAGGGTCCGCACGAGGGCAGCTCGTATGGCCCTGTTCTCGGTCGTCGCGCGGTACCGCGAGCGCTCGATCGTATTGAGCAACCGCAGCGCGACCTCGACGGCGGGAGCAGCCAATGGATCGGGTACTTCATGGCGTTTGGAGGCAACGGCGAACCAATAATTCTGACCGCCGGGTGCGATCGAGTAAGCACTGACGGCCCATCGACCTACCCGGAATCGTAGACGGCCGGTGCGTCCTCTCAATTGGGCACGGATCAGATGCAGGGGTGCTTCGCCTGCAGATGCGACAACGTCGCCCATCTCGCTGTAGAGCACGACACTGCTGCGAAGCAGTGCAGCCAAGCGTGCGACAAGATCTGCTTCGGGCGCGGGAGACGCCATTGCTTCGAGCAGATGATTCTGCATTTGCAGGGTCCGTCTGAGCAGCATCGAGTCCGTTGTCTTCGCAGCTGCCGCCACCCGGGATACGACGTCCATGAACCGCACCTGGGCGGGTATGGAGATCACAGCAAAGTGGTGCCGGTTCGCCTCGTCGACGAGGGCGCGCGGCACGGTGTCGGTGGCGACCCCTACGCCGTAACCGAGAGCAGACACGCCGGCATCCACCAGTTCGCGGACAAGTTGACGTTGGGCGAGGGACGCCTTTTCCTGCCCGATGAAGCGGGTCCCGGTCGTGAGCATCAGAGTGCGGGGTTCCAACCACCGAGACGGCGCCTCGATCTCAATCGGGTGTGCGCTGACGAGCTGAACATTCGGGTCGCCATCGCTCTCGAGAGTCAAGCCGAGGTCCTGTTCGAGCAGCAGGTCGACCAGACGGAAATACTCAGTTTCCACGTGCGAAACACCTCACCACGAGATGTTAACAAGTCCAAAGAATGCGGCACAAGATTTCGTTTTCTCCAATTGTTTGGGTGTTTACCTGGGCAGATACTTGGCGAACCCGAACGCAGGAGTATGACCGTGATCACACCCCCCGAACGAAACCTTCGAGTCGCCGTCGACGTCGGCGGCACCTTCACCGACGTCTGCATCTTCGACTCGCGAGCGTCGACCACCCGCGTGGCGAAGGTTCCCTCGACACCGCACGACCCCATGGAGGCGGTCGTCGCGGGTGTGCGCAGCGCCGGAATCGACCTCGCTGACGTTGCCCTGTTCTCACACGGAACCACGGTCGCAACCAATGCGCTCATCACCAGGAACTTCCCCGAAGCAGCACTGGTCACGACCCGCGGATTTCGCGACGTCCTCGAAATTCGAGACGGGACCAAAGACGAGCTGTGGGACGCCTACTCCGATGTGGGTACCCCCTACATCCGTCGCCGCGACCGGTACGAGGTCACCGAACGAATCGACTACGCAGGCGAGATCATCACCCCGCTGGACGAAGCCGACGCGCGCGAAGTTGCGCGACTTCTGCGCCGCAAGCAGATCCAGACCGTCGCGATCTGCTTTCTGAACTCGTACGTCAACGCAGCCCACGAGCGGCGCATGCGGGAGATTCTCGAGGAAGAACTCCCCGGCGTCAGTGTCTCCACCTCCAGTGAAATCCTTCCCGAGATCTTCGAGTACGACCGCGCCTCGACGACGGTGGCCAACGCCGTGCTCGCCCCATTGGTCAGCGGCTACGTCAACCGGCTCGAGGAACAACTCCGCGC
Source organism: Rhodococcus sp. NPDC056960 (assembly GCF_042674125.1). Lineage (NCBI taxonomy): Bacteria > Bacillati > Actinomycetota > Actinomycetes > Mycobacteriales > Nocardiaceae > Rhodococcus > Rhodococcus sp. NPDC056960. The sequence goes on from NZ_JBHURF010000032.1 coordinate 29,060, forward strand.
AGACGGATACGACGGCGACCTGCTGCTCCTGCACTCCGGCGGCGGGTCGATGACGCCGGCGATGGTCGAACGCTATCCAGTCCGGTTGGCTGCATCCGGCATCGCAGCCGGGGCCATCGCCGTCGCGGATATCGCCAATCGATGTGGATACCCCAACGCCATCGGCCTGGACATGGGCGGAACCAGCACCGACATCTCACTCGTCTACGACGGCGAGATCCGGACGACCAAGCAATGGCAGGTCGAGTACGGCTTTCCGATCTCCTTCCCGAGCATCGAAGTGCTGACCATCGGAGCAGGCGGCGGTTCACTCGCCTGGATCGACGAAGCCGGCTCGCTGCGCAACGGACCAACCTCCGCCGGTGCGGACCCTGGACCCGCCTGCTACGGGTGGGGTGGAGTCGAACCGACCAACACCGACGCCAACCTCGCTCTCGGCCGCCTGGGCTCATCATTGATCGGCGGCGGACTGAACCTCGACGTCGATGCCGCGGAGAAGGCCATCCGCCGCGTCATCGCCGACCGGCTCGAACTCGACACCGACACCGCCGCCAGCAACATCATCCAAGTCGCCAACGCCAACATGGCCGACGCCGTGCGACTGCTGTCGATCCGCCGCGGATACGACCCCCGCGACTTCGTCCTCGTCGTCTGCGGCGGTGCAGGTGCCCTGCACGGAGCCGCCCTGGCCAAGGAACTCAACATCCCCACCGTCGTCGTACCACCACACCCTGGAATCACATCAGCGCAGGGATGCCTCCTCGTCGACATCCGCCACGACCTCTCCGCGATGTTCCAGGGTCTCGTCACCGACATCGACACGGCGGCGCTCGAGCGTGAGTTCGTCCGGCTCGAACGTGAAGGGCTGCAGCGGCTCGAGCACGAAGGTGTGCCCGCAGACAGGATGGTTCTCGACCGAAGCATCAGCATGCGCTACTCCGGGCAGTGGCGATCGTTGACCGTCTCGGCAGGTACCGGTACAGGATTTCTGACCGAGGCTGTCGAACGTTTCCACGAAGAGCACGAGCGGGACTACTCGTTCCGCCGGGACGACACGCCAGTCGAGATCTACCAGATCGGACTACGCGCAATCGGCACCACGCCGAAGCCTCAATTCCCCCAGGAGAGCGTGCCGTCCACTGAAACACCAGCAGTCACCACACACCGGTCCGTCTACTTCGACGAACTCGGCCAACGCGTCTCGGCCCCGGTATACAACCGCGACGACCTGCGGTTCGGCACCGAGATCGACGGGCCCGCGATCATCTCCCAACTCGACTCCACCACCGTGGTACCACCGGGAACGACCGCCGTGATCGACGAGTGGGCCAACATTCGCATCAACATCCTGCAGGAGACCAAGTGACTACCTCATCGACGCTGGACCGCACTCTCGACCCCGTGACATTCGAGGTACTCAAAAACGCCTTCGTCACCTCCGTCGACCTGATGTCCGAGCAGATCCTCCGCACCTGCTACTCATTCGTCATCTACTCGCGCGACTTCTCCTCCGCACTGTGCGACGCCGACGGCAATACCGTGATGCAGGGCAGCCAGGACATCGCCGTCCACGTCGGCACGCTGCACTTCCAATGCAAGGCAGTCCTCGAGGAATTTGGCGACGACATCAACGAGGGCGACGTCTTCGCGATCAACGACCCATACCGAGGAGGAACCCACCTCAACGACGTCAGCTTCATCAGACCCATCTTCGCCGACGGCACACTGATTGCATTCGCGCAGAACAAAGGCCACTGGGCAGACGTCGGCGGTAGCGTACCCGGATCGTTCGACGTGACAGCCACCGAACACTTCGCCGAGGGACTGCGCATAACGCCGGTACGGTTGTGGCACGAAGGCCGATTCCTCGCCGACGTCGCAAAACTGCTCGTCGCGAACACCAGGTCGCCGGAGATCAGCATGGGCGACCTGCACGCCCAGGCGGAGGCCACCGGAGTCTGCGAACGCGAACTCCACCGGCTCGTCGGCAAATACGGTCGCGAAACCGTCACCGCCGCTATGCAAGAAGTCCAAGACTACGTCGAACGCATCGTGCGTCAACGCGTCGCGGCCCTACCCGACGGCACGTGGACCACCGAGGACTACTTGGACTCCGACCCCGCGAAACCCGAAGGTCTGGTCCCGATCCGGGTGTCGTTGACCATCGAGGGTGATCAACTCAGCTACGACCTGAGCGGAAGTGCCCCTGCGGTCGCCAGCTTCCTCAACTGCGGATACGGCACCGCGTTTTCCGGGATAGTCGCAGGAACCAAGACATTCTTCCCCGACGTTCCGCTCAACTCGGGTCTCTACAACGCCATCACCACAGAGCTCGGCCCGGAAGGCACCGTGGTCAACGCGGGATGGCCGCACGCGGTCACCGGATTCTGCTCCGGGCCATACGAGAAGATCATGAACGCCATCTTCGAGCTGTGGTCGAAGATCATTCCCGAGCGGGCCATCGCCTGCTCGTTCAACCTCGAGTACCTCCTCATCGGCGGACGCGACGCCCGAGACGCTCAACACCCATTCTTCATGTGGTACGACTGGATGGCCGGCGGATGGGGTGGACGGAGCACCAAAGACGGCGCAACCGCGACGGCCCCAGTATTCGGCGTCGGACTCGCCGTACAACCCTGCGAAGGACAAGAACGCCTCACCCCGGTCCTGACCAGCGAGCACGCCATCATCACCGATTCCGGTGGTCCGGGCACCCACCGTGGAGGATGCGGCCTGACCAAGGGCGGCGTCCTGACAGACTGTGACAACACAGTGATGTCGTACTGCTGCGACCGCGCCCGATCACTGACATGGGGCATCGAGGGCGGGCTTCCCTCCATTCCACACGGCGTCTGGCTCAACCGAGGCACACCGGACGAACAGTTCCTCGGCTCTGTCTTCTCCAACGTCGCCATCCAGTCCGGCGACTCGTTCGAACGGCCCTCCGCGGGTGGCGGCGGATACGGCGACCCACTCGACAGAGATCCCGCGGAAGTAGTCGAAGACGTCATCGACGGATACGTCTCTCTCGAGCGCGCCGCCACCGACTACGGAGTCGTCATCGACGCGATCGATCCGGAGATCGACCACTACGTCCTGAATGACGGAAAAACCCGGCAACTTCGCAAGAGCATTCGACAATCGCGCCGCGAGTGGCTCACGACCGACCCCGAAGACATCGCGGAACGCTACCGCAACGGCGAACTCGGCATGCTCGATCTCGTCCGCCGATACGGCGTCATCGTCGACTGGGGAACTGGCGAACTCCTCCCCACCACCACAACCCAGTTCAGAGACCTCCTGCAAACACGCGCAGCACAGCACTGGACCTGAACCGTTGCCTTGGCGAGGCGCTCCGCCTCGCCAAGGCAACGAATCCACCGGGCGTACCAGCCGGCGCCACAACATTTGTCAGCCTTACGATTCGGGTCACGCCAGTCAGTGCCAGATTGGCGTTGCCATACAGTGACACCCACATCGATCTCGATCTCCCCTGAGGAATCCCCGTCCTGGACACCTCGACCGCCAGGGCAATCGACGCGATCCACCGATCCCGCGATCACCGTGCCGACACGCTCTCGAATCGTCTGCGACAGACCCGACCGGGAGCGGAGATAGGTCTCCGGAGTTGAACGCCACTGCTGCACCGCGAACGAAGGCCCTCAACTTCTTGTCTGACCGGCGGGTAGATGGCACCCCATCGCATCGGTGCACCGTGCCTCCCCGCCCTCGCGAACTACACCATTGCTTCACCGCCTGACCACTCGTTCTCACAGAGAGAGCACCACCATGTCCGAACACGACATTACCGCCCCGACCACCGGCAACAAGTCCACCCCCACCGAGACCGAAGTCCCCGAATCTCAGCGCGCGCCCCGCTGGTCGTTGACCATGGCATGGTGGGCCATGTTCAGCGCGATGTTCTGGCTCTACATCGCATCCGCATCCTCCGACGCAGTTGGAGTACCGAACACCCTGATCGGAATGACGCTGACGATCGCCACCTACGGAATCGTCAACCGAATTCTCTCCCGGTATGCGGCCCGAACCGGACTATCTGTGGAGTCCTTCTCCCGCAGAATGTTTGGGCCCATTGGATCCATCCTTGCGCCGCTGGTGTTTGCGGCAACCGCCTTGTATTACGGCGTCTTCGAAGGATCCATCGTTGCAGTGGCACTGCAGGACTATTTCGGCGGCGATCTTCGTATCTGGTACCTGGTCTGCGTCATCTACATGATTCCACTCGTCCTCGGCGGAGTTGCGACCTGGCTCGACAAGATCAACGGCATCCTGTTGCCTTTCTACGTCATTGGACTGGTCGGGGTCATCGCCGCCGCAACCGTCAAGCAGGGTTACCCGCACCAGTGGCTCGACTCCGTACCGACAACTGGGCCCCTGCCGGGTTGGCTGACCTCATACCTGATCTACATGGGTGTCTGGGTCATGATGATGTACACCTTCGACTATGCGCGCCTCGCCAAACCCCGAGACTCGGCGTTTCACGGCACGGTGACCTTCGGTTGGGTCTTCTACCTCTTCACCTTCGGCGTGAACGGACTGATTGGCATCTACATCCTCGAGTGCTGGGGAATTGCAGGCAGTGAAAGCGGAGTCGTCCAGGCCATCATCAACTCCCTCGGTGTTGCCGGCGTAGTTCTGATTCTCATTTCACAGACCCGCATCAATACCGCCAACTACTATCTCGCTTCGAGTAACCTCCAAGTACTCGCCGATCGAACCTTGAGAATAACCTCGCCCAGAGCGGTGTGGGTCCTCGTCGCGGGGATACTGGCCTATCTGTTCATGCTCACCGATGTCCTCAGTTACTTGCTGAAAGCCCTTGCATGGCAGGGTGTATTGGTCACCGCCTGGGTGGCGATAGCTCTCGTGCACATTGCAATGCACCGCCGTGACCGTGCTGCGTCAGCCAGGAACGTGGCCGGAGCAGGCGCCATGGCTTGGCTACTTGCATCCGCGATCGGCATCGCCGCGACCGTACAAACCACGTACGCCGAACTTGCCCAGCTTGCACCGATAATTACGGTGGCGTTCGCGGCGAGTTTGTACTGGCTGTCATGCTCTCGGATGGTCCGAACGCCGATTTCACGCCAGGGGCGAAAAGACGACCGCGTGAAACCAAGTCCCGAAGAGGCGCAGACTGTTTGATCTATTGCCCAGGCGCCAACCGTCAACTCTTCCGGCCCAGGTAGGCGTAGGGAAACGTGAGTGTGAGCAGTGGCGCCATCGTTATCAGATCGCAGCCTTGGCTCGCCAGTCGTACTTCTTCGTTGGACGAATCGATCCTTGGAAGTGCGTGGCCAGAACACCGGTCAGGAGGAGCAAACGACATCGATGGCGTCAGCACCGACTATCGACGGCAGTCGCCCCCACGATCTCGATCGAGATGGCTGATGCTTCCGCGTTGAAGATTTGACTGCGACTATTCGATCGAGTTCGGGCTGGCGATTCTGGCAGCGTGTGGCGAGCGCGCGTCCAGCGTTAGATGACACGGAAACCGTCGTCAAAGGCAGCTGACGAAGAAGTCGACAACATCAGCGCTTCGTGTCAGCGTGCCCGCACACGAGAATGGCAGCATCGGTAAGCCGGGCACGACATGGCAGTTACTGAACAATCGGGAAGGTTGCGATGTCGGACGTTCGCCGCGTACTAGTCGACACGGACACCGGCGTCGACGATGCACTCGCTCTGTTGACGGTCCTGGCCGCACCGGAGACGGAGTTGACCGGAGTCGGCAGTGTCTTCGGCAATTGCACGGAACGGCAGGCCGCATCCAACGCGCTGTCGTACTCGCGGTCGCCGGCCGCGTCGGCATCCCCGTCTGCGTCGGTCGGCCACGACCCGGGCCGGCGCCGGCTACCCCGTCACCCCACGGCGCCGACGGTCTGGGTGATCGAGGCTTGCGGCCACCGGACGGGGTCTCGCCGGCAACGGAGTCGGCCGTCGAACAGATCCTGCGAATCGCTCGTGAACAACCCGGACAGGTGGACCTGCTGTGCCTGGGACCGCTGTCCAATGTCGCTGCCGCTGTCGCGCAAGATCCACTGGTGCTGACCCGCTACCGGACGGTGACCATCATGGGCGGAATGGGACCCGTCGCCCGACAGGCCACCGAAACCGCGGTGCAGCCTCTCTTTCTCGTGAAGGGAGACACGAACACCAACCATGACCCAGTCGCCACCGCTGCGGTCGCGGCAGCCCCGGGGCCGGTTACCTGGGTCGGGATGAACGTGACCGGTCGTCTGCACATGCCGTGGGCCGAGCTCGACGCCCAGGCTGCGCATTTCGGGGTCGCCGCGTTCGTCCGCGACATCACCGCCGACTACCACCTGTACTGCACGACCACCTACCAGGCCGACACCCCGATCTATACCTGTCACGACTCCGTCGCGGCCGGCGTCCTCCTCGACCCGGCCGTGGTCCGGTCCGCTGTCGAATTGACCGGCCGCGTGCACCGCGGCGACGACGGTCGGGCAAGTCTCTGGGGGCGCAACACAGTGGAGGGCCCGAGGCATCGGTTCATCACCGACCTGGACTATTCGACGATCCGACAGCGGATCACGGCGACATTCGGCGGCTCCGCGCCGCGTTGACCATCAATGGCGTGTACGCGTCGGTGACTGTCGAGCCGGTCTGAGCGCCCCAGAGCCGTGGGTGATGCCGCTATTTTCCGTAAAGCAGATCACTCTGAAGCTGCGATGGGTTCTCGTGCGGACCTGCGGTGGCAACACCGGCGGCTCCGATGGCGAAGCCGGTGACGGCCACGGCGGTGGCGGAGAGTGCGATGAAGAGAGCGACGCGGTCGCGGGCGTTGGTGCGCATGGTGGTTTCTCCTGAGTTCTGACACTTCGGGAACGTCGGGGGACCGTGGGGCTTCGGGTTTCGATTCCCTGGTGTGCACCAACTATGTCGCGACTGCGCGTTGTCGTCTGTCCACCGACAGGCCCGAGGGTGGGATGAATCCAGTGCCCTCCGATCGGGGGATGTGGACGATACGATCGCGATTTCCGGTCTCTTCAAAGTCATCCCCGGGCTCGGTTTTCGTCGAGAGCGGCGACCGACGCCGAGCTGCTTCGGAGGGAGGCTCGTTTGGACCTCCCGGGTTAATGGATTTGGTGGTGACGGTTCATGTGTGTGGTGAGGTGTCAGATCAGCGGGGTGATCTGATCATCGCGGCCGAGTAGTGCTTTGCCGTAGATTTCGTAGTTGACGGCGGGAATGACGACCGCGTGTCGTGCTGCGACGTTGGAGTCACGCCAGATCCGCTGCAGCGGGTTGACTATCCAAGTTCGCGCTCCTCTGGGAGCGACGCATTGACGGCGGACAATCTAGACAACTAATATCTAGGTTATGAAGATGTCCCGCGGTGTCGAATGGGCAATGCACGTCGTGCTGTCGTTGGCGTGGGTGGACGACGACTGTCCGGTGTCGACGGCTGCGCTCGCACGCAGTTACGATCTGCCGGCGCCGTATCTGAACAAGCAGTTGCAGGCGCTCGTGCGAGCGGGAATCTTGTCATCCGTTCCCGGTGCCGCGGGTGGGTTCGTATTGACCCGGTCGGCGAAGCACATCAGTGTTCTCGATGTCGTCACCGCCATCGAGGGTGCCGAGGAGGCGTTTCGGTGCACCGAGATCCGCGCCCAGGGCGTCGGCGCGAACATGCCTGCCAGTCAGTTGTCGATGCCGTGTGCGGTATCGATGGCGATGCGGAAGGCGGATCTGGCGTGGCGGCGGGAGTTGGCCGCTCAGAGTGTCGATGACGTCCGCGTCGAGGCTGAACGGCATGCGCCGGGAATCGCCGAACGGATGCGCCAGGCATACGACCGCACCTGATCAAAGCAAGGTCCATAGCTTCCGACGAAACCGTCCAATCCGGGCGGTTCATCCATGAGGAGAATCTAGATGTCAAATGTCCTGATTATTGGTGGAGGGTTTGCGGGGGTCTGGGCGGCGGCCAGCGCCGCCCGATTGCGGCGCGATGCCGGGGTACCGCGCGAGGACCTGACGATCACCCTGGTCGATGCCGGCGACGATCACGTCATCCGGCCCCGCCTGTACGAGCGGGACCCGGAGAGCAAACGCTGCTCCCTCGACGGGTTGCTGGGGCCGATCGGAGTCGAGCGGGTCGCGGCAACGATCACCTCCATCGATACCGCCGGCAATCAAGTTCACGGTGTCGCCCGTACTGGTCGGGCCACGTCGCTGAGCTATGACCGACTGATCCTGGCCACGGGCAGTCAACTCGTCACCCCCGCCGTCGTGGGTGCCGAGCATCTCTTCGACATCGACACTCTGGGTGCGGCCGCCTATCTCGACGGGCACCTGCGTAGCCTGCCCGCCCGACCGGACTCGGAGGGCCGCTACACGGTGGTGGTGGTCGGGGCGGGGTTCACTGGGCTCGAGATCGCCACCGAACTCACCGACCGACTCCGTGAGATCGCCGGGGGCGGGCCGGTGCGGGTGATCCTGGTCGACCGCAATGAGGTTGTCGGATCCGGGCTGGGCGAGGGGCCGCGGCCTGCGATTGTCGAGGCGCTTGATGACCTCGGGATCGAAGTTCGTCTTGGCGTCGAGGTGGCTTCGGTGGATCCGGACGGTGTGTGGCTCGCCGACGGTACCCGGATCGACTCGCATACGGTGATCTGGACGGCGGGCATGGAGGCCAGCCCGTTGACGGCGCACATCCCCGGCGAACGTGATCGCCTCGGCCGTCTCACCGTCGATGCGCATCTGAGGGTGGCCGGTCTCGCGGACGTGTTCGCCGCGGGCGACACCGCCGCCGCATACGCCGACCCCCATCACATCGTGATGCAGAGTTGCCAGCACGCGTTGCCGCAAGGGAAATTCGTCGGGTACAACGCAGTCGCCGATCTGCTCGGCCGAGAGCTTGTCCCGTTCACTCCCGTCTCCTATGTCACCTGCTTGGCTCTCGGACCGGCCGGTGCCGTGTTCTCCTCAGGGTGGGATCGGCAGGTGCAGATGACCGGTGAGGAAGGGGCGGTGGTGAAGAAGTCGATCAACACCGTTGCGATCTATCCGCCGGTCGGTGATCCGGAGGCGCTGCTGTCGCTGGCGGTCCCGGATGGGGCCTGGCCATCGCCTGAACTCGCTGCCCTGACCTGAGGCGCTTTCCACGATGGCACTTCCGGTTCGGTGCGGTGCCCCGCGTGGGTGCCCACACGGGCGTGCCGGTGGACTCGATGAACCTGGCGGTCGGGTACGCCGGAGTCGACCTCGCCAACGGTCTCGGCGCAATCGCCTACCTCGCCGAGAGCGGAGGCCCAGCGGAAACGTTCGGCAGAAACAGGTACCCCGATGGGCCGAACGACCCGTGTGTAACCCCGCAGGTCACCGCATGATTGTGATCAAACAGAAACACGGCACCAGTGCCCTACGGACCCCGCGAAGGAGGTCGCCGGAGACAGCGTCCGACCCACAACTTCACTCGTAGGCATACAGGCAGCACACCCCGCGCAGACAGGCAACATGCGCCCCCTTTCGAGGGTTCGGTGCTGCACCCATAGACCGCACCTTTCCTGGTGCGAGTCGGGGGATGGCCCGTCCGTACGTCGGCACCGTCGTACGGGCGGGTCCACTCCGTGGTTGGCGGAGGCCCGGCATGGATTGCGATTCGTTCCTGCCTCGCGTGGGAGGTGATCGGCATGTGCCCCTCGATAGCGCCGCGAGAATGCCGACCGGTAAATCAGCGACTCGCTCCCCATGCGACCGTCGGCGCATTGCCGCCGACAGCATGGGCTGCAGCTGATCTGTGTGCCCGAGTGAGGACGACGCCGCCACATCCTGTGACCCGATAGTGGACTTGCGGCGGCGCCCGTTCATCGCCAAGGAGCTCGAGGGCGGACGAGTCGTCATGGCGCCGGCGGTGTCCCGCAACTGCCCGCACCAAACAGGCGCCGCTGCTGTACTTCTCGACGCATGCCACGTGTGGTTTCACTTCCGGTCGGGTGGGTCCGAAGCGGGACGCGGTCGGGATGTCGGGCGTATGATCGACGGACCGCCGGGGGCGCCACGCGGAAGGACGGACAATGGATAATTGGTGGCTGTATTACAGCCCGTTTCCCCAACCTGTCCGAGAGTGGCTGTGGCTGATTGTGCAGCAGATTTGGTAGTGCCGTTAGCTGTTGGTGACGACGAACCCCTTACCGACCGGGTTGGCCTGCGCGTTGATTCCGTCGAGGACAGCGGCGAACTTGATGTACTCGAACGCGAACAGTGAGGTGTCGAATCCGCGGACCATGCCCACGATCTCGGTGTTGTTCTGAAGTACGGGACCACCGGAGTCGCCGCCGCCCGATTGGGCGTTGCTGTAGAAGCGTGTCAAGTTCTGCGAGGTGATCGACCCGCAATGGACGCCGGTCCCGGCCCCGTCCTTACACAGGGGACCGACTGGGCTGGAGGCACCGATTCCGTCGACTCGGGCACTGGGACCATTCGATGTGAGCACCGCGTCAGCGTTGAGGCGGATGACGACCCAGTCGACGCCCGCCCCGCCGCCGGGACTGCGGTACGCGATGTTCCCGATCTGTTCCCGCGGCCCGGTCGGTGCGTAGCGGTAGACGGGCGCACCGTCGGGTGTGCCGTCGACGCAGTGGGCGGCGGAGATGCCGATCTTGTCGCCGAGCGAGTCGGTACCCACAACGCCCATCGTGCAGAAGTCGATGATGCCGGGCGGGTGCGGCACCGGGTTCAGATCATCGGTCCATGCGATGCCGTTGGACACGACACCGGTGGCTGATGCCGCCGGCGCCTCGACGAGGAATGCACCGAGGGCGACCGCGAGACACGCAAGAACCCCGAAAAGCCTGCTCACTTGAATTCTCTCTTCTTTCGCGAAAATAGTGGATCTGTAAGCCCGCTCGTGTTGGTGGCCGAGCTGGACCTGACCGGACGATGTCGCCACGGCTGGACTGTCGGGGGCTGAAATCAACAGGACCTTGTCTGCCGATCGCCGTACGGCGCGGTCTTCCACAAGGCAGTCAGGTCGGGCATTGTTCGGAAGAACGGCACGCACGAACAGCGGACGGCTCGTCCGCAATCATCCGGTGATTGTGGAGGCGAATCTTGCCTCGGTCAGCCTGTGTGAGAGGAGCGTCGGCCTTACGGTTCGCTCGTCGAGCGTGATGGTCGCGACCGCGAAGGAGTGAAGTCGGTGCCCATCCGGCTCAACTCGGCGCTGCGGCACGACGAGCACGTGGACGCGTCGCCGGTGAGCATGGTGTGGCACTGATCGCAGCGGCGACAGATGAAGAAGTCGCGTGCGACGAGTAGGGCGCGGTGGAACTGATCGTGCATTGAGGCCTCGGCTTGCAGGGTTTGTGGGTTGTCGAACTCCCACACTCCTCGCCGGGTGTCGATCTGACGACGGTAGAACGACCGGTAGGCATACCCCTTTTCGTGCCTGGAGACTGTCCGCAGGCTCGAGATCTGACGTGGTCGACTTTCCTCTTGCGGCTCCGCGATGCCGATCGGGGAAGTCCGGGGAGTGTGGCTCATTCCGCCCGCGTCCGAATTACCGACCAGTAACTGCGATTTCGATGGTTCCTGCGGAATGCACGAATCGGTTGGGGCTGAGTCCCGATCGGCGCAAGCCTGCGATAGAGACAGTACTGCCGAAGTCGGCGTGCCAGCGCCGCGCCAGTCGTGCCGGCGGGATTCGGCTCGACTGATTGATCGAGATCCGGTATCACCAGCGGTTTGTTCTGTGCTGCATCGTGTCCCATAGCGCCCGTAGCCTATTTGCGCAACCGGGTATTCGCGTCGAGCATGCTTGCGTGCCGTTGTCGCCGACAACCAACGGCCGAGTCGGGAACTCCCCGAACGATCTGTGTTCGGCGTCGCGATATTCTTCGGCGACACACGGCGCACCTAGGTTGTGTGACGGAGAACACAGTCAATTTTGTGGGAGAAGCCTGGCGCTCAGGACGTTCGGTTGTAATCCTGAGCCGAGGCGCAAACTTCCAGACCTAGTTTCGGGTTATGGGTATAGGTTTTCGGCCCAATGGGCAGGTGTTGGACTTGGTCCAAGTTGGACGGTGCGCGCTTGCTCCACCGCGTCCCGGGTCGGGTCACGTCCACTGCGGTCTTCCTGACCGGTGTCCGTGGCAACGATCCCCGGGGGCAGCGGCGTCTGCATCCTGATGGACCGCACCGCCGCCGAAACGCTCACTGGGGCACGTGAGAGGTCGTACTCGTCGGGCTGTCTGTACCGGTGGGTTTCGGTGATCGGGCACTAGCTCCGCACCGCCGAACCAACCCATTTGGTCAAGCCCTGGTGGCATCCACGCTGTAGGGGATCCGTCGCGACTACGCCTGCAACGGCGACCGACCATCGGATCTGCACCGCAGGCTTGTGGCTGATGGTGTTCGCCGGTGCGTTCCTGTGCAGCGACTTCGTCTGCCTCACCTGCGGCGACGTCACCGTATACCGACTCGACGGATCCAAGTGCGGTTGCGGCGGTCCAAATCCGCCCGCGAAGATGCCGGGGCGGGTTAACCGGAACGCGTGCGCATCCTGCCGGTCTTTGCGGGTGTCCGCGGCATTTATGTATCGCCACGGTGGCAAAAGATATCTGGAACAGTCGATTGTGTCAACTGATCCATTGCTGCCGTGAACCGGTGCTTTCATGTGGCCACCCGTCGAGTTCTGACGGCGGTGCGCACGCAGTGGTGCGGTGAGCAGTCTTGCGAGCAAGCCGAATCCAACCCTGAGTTGACTGTTAGTCTTTTAAGTAGATTCAGCGACTCTTGCCAAGACTTGCTGTCTAGTTTACGGTTTGTGACCGGCAGCACAACCGCATGTCGTGGAGACGCCGGAGCACCGTTGGCTCAGTTCCTCGTATGCGAGCCGTGTCGACGTCATTCGGCACGTCCGAGAAGCACACCGCCCGCCGCGGTTGAGAAGGGGCTCAGAAATCCATTACGACTAAGGACGAGGTCCCGAGGTGCTGATTCGATCACTCGAACAGAGCCCGCTGAATGCCTGTGCGTCTCTGTTCCTTGCCTACCGGGGCGGTTCTGCGTGTCCCGGTAAGCGCTACCTGCCACGCCGGGTTGAGAACACCGACGAATTGCTGGGCCCGCGGCGTGAGTGGCGTTCAACCGGGTCTACTCCGTTGGGTAACGACCATCGCGGCGGGTTCGTCGGCATCCGGACTGTAGCTGCATCCCCGAAGAAGGAGTACGAAGAAATGACCATCGAAGAGAAGTCCAACCAACGTCACGGTCTCCGAATCGCGGGCCTGGGAGCCGCTCTGGCCGTCGCGGTTGGGCTACTGGCTACCGGCGTGGCCAGCGCGGATACTTTCATCCCGTTGCCGGACGGGTCGAAGGAAGGGCCGAACGCCACGGTGACGAGGACAGGTGAGAGCGCTTTGGTCTCACAGTCGTTGGCTGCCAATGGCGCCGGCCGTGTGGCGTGGGTGTCGGGCACAGTGACGGTCGATGTCCGGGGAATCCCTGAGGTCACCGACGTTCCAGTCGCAAATGGCGCCCCAAGTAGCACCGCAGGCATTAACAACGGCACGAATGCGTCGACCACGCACGGTGTCTCGCGGGTCTCGACCGGGTACATCGTCGGATGTCAGGTCGACGTCACCGGACTTTCGGCATCACCGTCGTTCTCGGCGGACTCGAGTTCGATCAGCCCCAGTCTGGGGCTGACGGTTCCGCTGAACTCGGGGGAAATCAAATACGTGCCGGTGACGGCGAAGGATATACCCAAGGACGGCGTGTACGCGGTGCAGTACCAGAACGCGGAGCTGCAGGTCCAGAAGTGTGGTGGCTTCGCGCAGGCGCGTGCATACACCGTCGTCGAGATCGTGGGCAACGACTATTCGAAGACCGTTATGTACGGTGCACCTTTCAGCATCGGCTGACTCGTCCGGTTTCGCGGTTTCCCCATCACCTTCTCGCGAATGCGAACTCTACCCTTGAGAGAGAACAATGATCATCAACTCTAAGAATGGTGTCCGTCTGGGTGCCGTCGGGGCTGCTGTTGCAGCGACGGTGGGCTTCTTCTCCGTCGGTGCGGCCAACGCAGACACGTTTGTGCCGCTCCCCGGCGGCAGCCTCACCCAGACCCTCGCTGACGGAACGGTGGTGACCGTGAACTTGACCGACGAGAGCGCAAACATCTCGCCATCGCTGGGATCGACTCCGTTGCATCGCAATGTATGGGTCTCGGGCAAGGCATCGGTGACGCTCGACGGTCAGCCGGCGAAGACGTCCTACATCTATCCTGGATACATCCTTGCCTGCCAGGTCGACTTCGGTGCCGGTGCCGGCGGTAACGCCGGAACCGCCCTGTCCGTTGACAACGGAACGGGCAACCTGGTCTCCGGTCCATTGGCGGGCAGCGCCAACGGCGCGATCACCCTCGGGCCCGGCCAGGCGCAGAACGTCGCTATTCTCGACATCGAGATGCCCGATGCATACGGTTCGGAAATCCACTGGGGCGCACACTACTTCCAAGGAAACTCGGGTTCGGTGACGTGGTCGGACTCCACTCTGGGCGTGAACGGTTGCGCGGGGTACGCCCAGGCGCGCTCCTACGTCAAGGTCGAGGTCGAAACCGCGCAGGTAAAGAACACCTTGACCCTGTGGGGGCAGCCCTTCAGCATCGGTTGACGAACCGAGGTGATCGGTGCCAGTGATGTTTGACTGAATGTACCGGAGTGCCGATCAATCGAAGTGTGACGAAGTCTCGTTGTGGCCGCACGTGGTTGGTGGCCATAGCGAGACTTTCGTATGAGAGCCTGTGACGGGTGGCCCGCCGCTGTTGATCACGTGGTCAGTCGGAACGACGCGACCGTGTCGGTCGGCTCTCGTGCGACGACCGTGGACCATGCCCTCGCCGAGTCTGCCGTGAGAGGGCGAGACGTCCGCCTTGGCTTGGTCGAGTTCTGAGATCGATTAGTTCAGTCTGAGCAGCAGCTGATCTGGCCCTTGGGTCGCCGCCGGCGAACCCGGCAAGGAGATCTCCTCGACGAGTTCGATGTTGGGAAACCGGGCTGCGAGAACTTGCAGGGCTTCGGTCATCTCGGCGCGCGCCAATCCATGGCCCAAGCACAGTCGATGTCCTCGTCCGAACGAAAGGTGGCGTGCGGCATTCGGTCGATTGATGTCGAAGATATCGGGCTCGTCGAACGTTGCGGGATCACGGTTCGCGGCGAAAATGTTCAGCGCTATTGGCGTTCCGGGGGAGAAGTGGATGCCGTCGATGACGAGATCATTCGTCACCGTTCTCAGGATGGTGTGCAGGGAGGGTTGTAGGCGCATTGCCTCGTAGACGGCCGCCGTAGCCAGATTCGGGTTTGCGGTGAGTGCTCGCCATTGAGTGGGATTCTGCATGAGGAGGGCGACGGTGGAACCGAGCTGTAGCCTGGTGGTGTCGTGTCCGGCGAACAGTAGGTTGACGAGCGCACCGAACATTTCGCCTTCCGACAGCCGATCGTCGGGATCATGTCCCCGTGCCTCCGCATCGATGATCGCGGTCACGACGTCTTCGGTCGGATTTGTGCGGCGATAGGCGACCAATTCGCGGAAGTACCCGTACAACCCCTGCAGTGCGGAGTCGATCTCGTCCTTGAACGGATCGATCGGATGGTGCGAAAGTCGCGACAAGCTGACTACCCACTCGGTGAAGAGTGGAATGTCCGCGACAGGAACTCCGAGGAGGCGGCAGACGACCTCAATCGGGTAGGCGTCGTTGAAGTCGGAGACCAAATCGAGCTCGCCACGGCCTGCATGGGCGTCGAGCAGCTGTTCCGCACATCGGCGCATGGCCGGACGAAGTTTTTTCACTCGCGCCGCAGAAAAGGCTGACTGGAGCACACGTCGAACGGGATCGTGCCGTATCCAAGGCATAAGTGGAAGCATGCCCTCGGTGGCGTATCCGATGACCAGGTCCGATGCATCCTGCTCTTGGTAATAGAGGCTCCCGGCGCCGTCGAGATGTTCCTTGTCCAGGGTGAGCTCGGAGGCCACTTCATACGAGAGAACTTCGTAGCCTCGGACAGACTTGGCGAGCCACGATCGCGCGTGTGCCTGTCGTAGCACTGCGGCCGGGTCGGTTCGATATTCGATGCTGCTGTAATCCAGGAAGGGAAGCGCGAGTGTTTCCAGGGCTTGGGCGGGAGTTCTCAACAAATCTCCTAGGGAACCTGCGCGTTCTATGCGAGCGCACGCAAGCGGGGTGCGAGGTCGCGTTCGAAGAGATGGAGGAATCGCATCTGGTCATGTCCGGGTGCGTGGAACACGAGGTGATTGAGGCCGGCGTCGATATATTGGCGGATCTGGTCGACTGCTTCGTCCGGGTCGGAAGCGACGATCCATCGCTTCGTGACCTGTTCGATGGGAAGGGCATCGGCGGCAGCCTCCATTGCGATGGGGGAGTCGATGCTGTGCTTCTGCTCTGCGGTGAGCGAGAGCGGCGCCCAGAAACGTGTGTTTTCTCGTGCGCTCGCGGGGTCGGTGTCGTAGGAAAGCTTGATTTCGATCATGCGATCGATGTCGGCGATATCGCGGTCGAGCTTCTGTGCGCCTTCTCTGACCGCAGGAAGCAGCTTGTCTGTGTAGAGATCCATCCCTTTACCCGAGGTGCAGATGAAGCCGTCGCCTGCGCGGCCCGCATACCGTGCGACGACTGGGCCTCCGGCGGCAATGTAGACAGGGATGCCTCCCTTGGGTACGTCGTAGATGCAGGCTCCTCTCGCACGGTAGTAAGAGCCCTCGAAGTCCACACGCTCACCACTCCACAGTGCGCGCATCAGGTCTACCGACTCGCGGAGTCGGCCGAAGCGTTCCTTGAACTCGGGCCACTCGCCCTCGAACCCGGTGGCGATCTCGTTCAATGCCTCACCCGAGCCCACGCCGAGCATGATGCGGTCGGGGTACAAGCACCCCATCGTGGCGAAGGCCTGCGCGATGACCGCCGGGTTGTACCTGAATGTCGGTGTCAGCACCGATGTTCCAAGCTGCACTCGCTTCGTCCGCTCGCCGACGGCAGTCATCCACGCGATCGAGAAGGGTGCGTGACCACCGGTGTGACGCCACGGCTGAAAATGATCGGAGACGGTAACGCTGTCGAACCCGTGCTCCTCCGCGGCGACACCGATTTCGACAAGTTCGCGGGGGCCGAACTGCTCCGCAGATGCCTTGAGGCCGAGTTTCAGGTCCATTTCTCTCCGATCGAGTCGTCAGACAAGGCCGAGGCCACGCATCGGCTGTGATGTGCGACATACGTTAGCACCAAAACCAAGCGCATGCTTGGTTCGCTGATTTCGATTCCCCGAAGACGTGGAAAGTTCAGTCGCGACCCGTATGCCCCCGCTGACTTGACTCCGTCAAGAAGATTGCCGGGGAGTGGTAACCGCGGAACGCCTCTCGGCCGTCGGGATCGACTCGCACGGCTCTACTTGACATATGTGACGCACCTCATAACAATGACCGTAGCAAGCGCATGCTTGGGATGAAGGGCGTCGCCCGCATTGCCCACGAGCTGACGATTCAACGCCCCCGTAGGCGCACAATCCGCTTATCTCCGACCTCGCCGAGGTACAGAGACTTCGCGAGATCCACCGAGAAGTAGTCAGAAGAGTCCTGCGTCGCTGGGCTGAGCCAGAGAAACGCGGTTCCTCGACCGCCTTGAAGAAAAGGGAGACCCATATGAGGCTGCGAAAGTCGGCTGCCATGTCGGCATCGGTCCTCGTGGTGCTCGCCGCCGGATGCGGTAGCGCCGGTAGCGACAGCACGGCGGTGGCCAGCGGCACCTGCACCGCCGACCGGGTCGGTGGATCAGTCACGCAGGGAACGCTTCTGACACCGCGCGGTCTCGATCCGGTCGGGCAACCCGGTGCAGCGGGAAGCGGTGGGACCGAGGTCCAAGCGCTGTTCGACACCCTGATGACCTACAACACCGAGTCCCAGGTCTACGAACCTCAGGTCGCCGAATCACTCACTTCGAATGCGGATTTCACCGTTTGGACGATGACGCTTCGTGAGGGAGTTCGATATGGCAACGGCGACGTGCTGGTTGCCGACGACGTCAAGCGGAATGTCGAACGACACCAGTCACCAGCCAACACCCAGGTCTCGCGTGGTGAAGCGCTGACCATTGCATCGATGGATGTTCCCGATCCTCGAACGATCCGCTTCACCCTCGACGGCGCGTACCCGAACTTCCCGCACGTGTTGGCAACGGATGTCGGGATGGTCACCAATCCACGTGTCGTCGACGCGCTGGGCCCCGAGCAGTTCGCACTGAACCCCCGAGGCGCAGGGGTCGGTCCCTACGAGCTGGCGAAGTACGCACCCGGCGAAGAAATTGTCATGACTGCTAAACCGGACTACTGGGGTGGTCCCGTATGTATTCAGACCCTGCGCTTCATCAGCATTCCGGGTGCGGAAGGCACCCTTGACGCGCTTCGCACCGGGGAGCTCGATGTGGCATTGCTTCGGGAGCCCCCTGCGATTGCCGAAGCTCGAGAGGAAGGATTCGGTAGTCTGCCCACGCTGTTCAATTACGGTGAGGGAATCGTGATGAACTCGGCAGCGAGTAGGCCGACGGCAGACGTCAGGCTGCGGAAAGCGATTGTCGCAGCGGTCGACCCCGACGCGGTGAACAAGCGGGTGTTCAACGGCACCGCACTCGCGACCTCCGCGCTGATCCACCAGGACACCCCCGGTTTGTACTCCGGAGCGACCGGACCCACCTATGACCCCGACCTGGCAAAGGAACTCGTCAGCGAGGTGAAGCAGTCCGGCTGGAACGGAACCATTCGCCTGCTGGCGGACAACAGCCCGATTCGGATCAACGAGGCGATCGCGGTCAAGGCGCTGCTCGAGAACGTCGGTCTCACCGTCCAACTCGAGAATGACAAGTCATTGGCCGAGGTAGTCGGCAAGGTCGCCTCGGATCGCGATTACGACCTCGTCATCTGGGGTCCGAACTACACGAACGAAGGCCTGTGGGCACTGATGAACCGCCAGTTGAACAGTCAGAGCAAATCGAACTATTACGGGTACGCGGACCCGCGAATGGATGACGCCCTGGCGGCCTTGCGAACGGCGACGACACCCGAGCAGGAACAGCAGATCGTCTCGCGCATGCAGGAAATCCTCGACGACTCCCCGGTCATCGCGAACTTCGCCGCCTACGAAGAGGACAACGTTCACTCACCCCGGGTGGGTGGACTGATCCTCACCCGAGGAAGCGTGCTGCGTTATGACAAGGCGTTCGTTGCGGGGGCGTAAGTGCGGTACTGGGGAGGAGACACAATGACGCGCAGGATCGTGGCTGTGATCGGCAGGGTCATTCCAGTGCTGATCCTCGTGAGCTCGAGCACGGCCTTCCTGATCGAACTGGTGCCTGGCGATCCCGCCGTCACCGTCGTGGGAGCCGAAGGAACCCCCGAACAGTACGCAGCGGCACGCGAGGCGCTCGGTCTCGACCGTCCCTGGTATGTGCGGTACTTCGACTGGGTGGGCGGACTTCTGCACGGCGACCTCGGCCGTACCCTCGTACCACCCGTCCAGGACGTCGCGAGTCTGATTGCAGCCCGGCTACCGGTCACACTCGAGATCGCCGTTCTGTCGGTCGGTCTGGCGTTGGCGATCGCCATTCCGGCCGGCACCTGGTCGGCATACCGCTACGGCCGAACCTTCGACCGACTGACATCCGCAATGTCGTTCGGGCTGATCTCGATTCCGAGTTTCCTCCTGGCGCTGATCGTGATCTATCTCGTCGTGTTCAGGCCCGAGACCGTCACTGCTTCGATCATCGCGATCGCCACAACGGCGGCCACAATTCTGATTCTCGCGGCGGCACGAAGCCGATCGACGAAGACCGCGCGGGAACGCCGACACGTGACGTTCGCGGCAATCGGGATTCTGGCGATCGGGATTCTCCTCGTCTTCTTCCTTCCCGACTTCCCCCGTCAAGGGTTCGTACGAATCGGCGACGGCGGACTCGCCGAGAACCTGCGCACGGTCGCACTTCCGGTACTCGTCCTCGGGCTCGCCGAAAGCGCGCAGCTCACACGCGTTCTCCGCAGCGACATGGTGACCACACTGAACGACGATTTCGTACTCGCCGCTCGTGCACAGGGGATGCCGCGACGCCACATCCTCATCAAGGAAGCCCTGCGCCCGTCCACGTTCTCGCTGGTGACCGTAGCCGGCATCAGCTTCGGCAGGCTGCTCGGAGGCACGGTGATCGTGGAGACGATCTTCCGGCTGCCGGGAATGGGAACGCTCATCGTCGAGAGCGTGTCGAAAAAGGAATTCATGGTGCTGCAGGCCGCAGTCTTGACCGTCGCGGCGCTGTATGTCCTCGTCAACGCCCTCGTCGATATCTCGTACCTCTACCTGGACCCGAGGACCCGCCATGACCGTCTCTGAGCGCATCGAAGAACCCGTGCACGGCGCACCGAGCGCTGACACCGAATCAAGCAGTGATCCCGCACCACTGCCGGAGCGCCGACGATCACACCCCGGCACGAGGTGGGGCCGGCGAATCGGTCTCTGGCTGAGTGCGGGCTGGCTCGCCATCGAAATAGTGGCTGCCGCCACCGCCGATCTCCTGCCGCTCGCCGAGGGCCGCGACCCGTCGTCGACACTCGACGCACCCATCCTCATGTCCCCCAGCCCGTTCTCGGCACATCCACTCGGCACCGATCGTCAAGGCCTCGACATACTCAGCGGCGTGATCTTCGGGGCACGGACCTCACTGACCGTTGGCTTTGGTGCCGTCCTGGTGGGCATCACGATCGGCGGCATCCTGGGGTTGCTCGCCGGGTACTACCGGGGGAAGATCGACGCGATCCTGAACTTCTTCAACGATTCCCTGTTGGCCTTTCCGCCGTTGATCCTTCTCCTCGCGTTGTCCTCGGTGGTTCAACCGAACGTCCGGAATGTCACTGTCACACTGGGTGTGCTGGCCGTTCCGACCTTCTTCCGACTTGCGCGCGCCAACACGATGACCTACTCCCAAAGGAATTTCGTGCTGGCAGCCAAGGCGCTTGGCGCCACGAGTTCTCGGATCCTCGGCCGCGAGCTCGTTCCCAATGTGCTCGCCTCGACGATCGCTTACGCATTCGTCGTCGTTGCGGTGCTGATCGTCGCGGAGTCGTCTCTCAGCTTCCTCGGCCTCAGCATCCAACGTCCCGAACCAACGTGGGGAAACATGATCGCGGCCGGTCAAACGGATCTCGCGAAGTACCCCCACCTCGTCTTCGTGCCTGGCGTGATCCTGTTTCTGACTGTGCTGTCGTTGAACCAGATAGGTGACTGGGCACAGCGGAAGTGGGATCCGCGTGCACGCAAGATTTAGCTTCCCCCGGACCTGTGGAGGGTGACATGCAGCTGAAACCATTGCTGGACGTACGCAACCTGACGACAATCTTCGACACGCCGAAGGGTCCCCTCCGTGCGGTCGACGGGGTGTCGTTCACCGTCGAGCGCGGCAAATCGCACGGCATCGTCGGCGAGTCGGGATCGGGCAAATCGGTTCTTGTTCGAACCATCATGAACTTGCTCCCCAGTACCGCGTCGGTGACGCCCGATGCGACGGTGTACTTCGGCGGCAAGGACATCAGCACCATGACTGCTGAGGAGAAACAACACCTCTGGGGTCCCCAGATCAGCATGATCTTCCAAGATCCAATGACGGCGTTGAACCCAGTTCGGAAGATCGGGGCGCAGATCGCAGACCCCCAGCGATTTCACCTCGGCCGAAGCAAGCGAGCGGCATGGGAGAACGCCGCGGACCTGCTCGCCCAGGTCGGCATCTCCGATCCCCGCCGGCGCCTCGATCAGTATCCGCACGAGCTGTCGGGAGGGATGCGCCAACGGGTCATGATCGCCATCGCCATCGGGTGTGAGCCGGATCTTCTGATTGCGGACGAGCCGACCACTGCCCTCGACGTCACGGTGCAACGGCAGATCCTCGATCTGCTCAGCGTGCTGCAACGCGACCGTGACATGGGGATGATCCTCATTACCCACGACCTGGGCGTAGTCGCCCGACACACCGATGACGTCTCTGTGATGTATGCGGGTCAGCTCGTCGAGTCCGCTCCGACGCGGGTCCTGTTCCGCCACATGAGGCACCGCTATACCTCGGCGTTGTTCCGCTCGACACCTCGCATCGATGCAGCACCACACTCACGGCTGTTCACAATTGCGGGGCGACCACCGGACCTGCTTCATCCTCCCTCCGGGTGTCGGTTCGCGCCCCGCTGTAACCACGTTCTGGTGGACTGCGCGCGAACGCCGAAATACGAGCTGATCGACGGCACCCATCGGCTGGCATGCCACAACCCCAACGCAAGCATCCTCACCGACCAGGGCGAAGGAACACCATGACCGCGACAGTAGAGGCGCACCAACACCGAACCGACATCGTGCTGTCGGTCGAGGACCTCGAAGTGGAATTCCCCAGCGGACGATCAGGCTCGACGCGGGCTGTCGCCGGCATCAGCTTCGATGTCCGGCGGGGAGAGACACTAGGCATCGTCGGTGAATCGGGGTGCGGCAAGTCGACTACGGCGCGGGCGATACTCCAGCTGACCCGCCCATCGAAGGGCACCATCCGATTCGAAGGCCGGGACCTGACGAAGCTGTCGCACCGCGAGATGAGGGCCGTCCGCCGGAAACTGCAGGTAGTGCTTCAAGACCCGATCTCATCGCTGAACCCACGGCGAAAAGTTCGCGACATCGTGCGCGAGGGCTTATCGATCTGGGACGTTCCGGACGCCGAACTGCGCGTGCGTCGAGCGATGGAGGCGGTCGGCCTCGATGTGGACTCGGTGGGGGATCGGCTACCGAGCGAATTCTCCGGGGGGCAGTGTCAGCGCATCAGCATCGCACGTGCGTTGGCATTGGAACCGGAAATAGTGATTTGTGACGAGCCGGTCTCCGCGCTCGACGTTTCGGTCCAGGCGCAGATCGTCAATCTGCTCGAGGACCTGAAGGCGCAGTACGGCCTGACCTTGCTCTTCGTGTCGCACGACTTGAGCGTCATCCGGGTGATCAGCGACCGGGTGATGGTCATGTATCTGGGCAAGGTTTGCGAGATCGGGCCGGTCGCGGAGATGTTCGACAATCCAGGCCACCCGTACACGAGGACGTTGCTCGATGCGCTTCCCGTCCCGGACCCCGAGGTGGAGTGGCAGTCCGCACCACCGGCGGGAGAGGTTCCGTCTGTCATCGCACCACCGTCGGGGTGCCGGTTCCGGACCCGGTGCCCTCGCGCGAGGGCGGAGTGTGCGGCAGAGGAGCCGCGCCTGACCGAGACGACCGCGGGCCACTTCGTGTCTTGTCATTTCCCGCTGGAATGAACTCGGACGGGCCGCCGGGCTCGGCTACTGCACGAGTCGGGCGAGCGCTTCCACTGTTTCGACCGTTTCCCCGTATTCGTCTGTCGGAAGCCAGAATACGACCCGATCGACACCCATGTCGCGGTACCTGTCGAGTGCCGCCCGGTGGGGGCAGCCGTTGAACAACGTCACCGGAAGTGGGCCACGTCCGGCCTCTGCTGCGAGGATTCGCAGCTTGCGGATTCGGTGTTCGAGGACATCTTCGAAGTCTTCTCTCCGGCCGGAGAGGTTGTCGCCCACCTGGTCGGTCCCGGCCCGGAACGGCATCCAGCCGTCCCCGAAGGTGACAACCCGGCGCAGAACCTCAGGACCACCACCTCCGACAAGCACGGGAGGCCGGGGGCGCTGCACGGGCTTGGGCCACGACCACAGCGGATCGAAGTCGACGAGCTTGCCGTGGTAAGCCGCTTCCTCCTGCGACCAGATGGCGGTCATCGCTTCGACTCGCTCGCGCAGTAGGCGGAACCTGCCGGCGGGATCTGCGCCGTGATTGCGCATCTCCTCGTCGTTCCACCCTGCACCCACTCCAAATAGCACTCGACCGGATGACAGCTGATCTATTGTGGCGACCTGTTTCGCCAAGATGATGGGATCACGCTGCGTCACCAGACAGACCGCGGTGCCGACCTTGATGGTGCTCGTAGCTTGGGCAGCGCACGACATCGCCACGACGGGATCGAACACCGTCCGGTAGTACGTCGGCACGTCGTGCCCGGAGTAGCCGGACGTACCGTTTCCGAGGGGAACGTGAGTGTGGTCGGGGAAGAACAGGGACTCGAAACCGTGCTCTTCCGCGACCGCTCCCAGGTCCGCCGGCGAGATGGAGTCGGCCGATGTGAACATCTGCACACCGGCAAGCATCAGGTGATGTCCCATCTTTGCGGCCGGGCGTCGGGATCGATTGCCATGGGCTCGCGTAGATGATGGGACATGTCCCCGAAGAGGTCGTTCCCGATGTGGCGTTCACTGAAGTACCAGGTATCGCCGTCCTTGACGAAACGGTCCAGGTAGTCACCGGCGGTAATCGGCGCGAGCGGCACATCGGGTGGATTCTGTACGACGAGGATGTATGAATGCGTACGGATCGCACCGGGACCATCAGCTTCGATCATCAGATTCGTCGCGATGTGATGAGTCCGAGGTGTGTTGTTCGGGTAGATTCGCACATACTTCGACCAGAGTTCGGACACTGCCCGGGCGTCACTGCGCACGACCAGATCGCCCGCGATGTAAATGTCGGCTCGTGCGAAGAGTTGACCCATCTCGTCGAATCGTCCGGCGTCGAGCAGGTACGGGTACCGGAAGATCAGGTTCTGGATCTGGAGATAGTCGGCGATGGTCAATTCCGCTGGACAGTGAGCGCCGGTGACGGGGACAGGAGTCATCAGACAGAGGCCCCCAGCTCGTCGGCTCGCTGGCGTAGCAGCGCCTTGGCGACCTTACCGTTCGCGGTGACCGGAAGCGCATCGAGGATGAAAACGCGACGCGGCGCCTTGTAATTGGACATGTTTTGTCTTGCCCACGTGATGATCTCGCTTTCGGTAGGCTCTTCGCCCGCCTGCGGAACCACGAAAGCCCAGACAACTTCTCCGAGTACTTCGTCGTGAACACCGACCACAGCCGCTTGAGACAGTGAATGATTGTGCAGCAAAAGACTTTCGATCTCGGCCGGATATGCGTTGAAACCGCCGACGATCAACATCTCCTTCGTTCGCCCGACGATGCGAAGATTGCCGGTCTCGTCGAACGCGCCGACGTCACCGGTGCGCAGCCAGCCTCCAGGCGCGAAGGCATCCTCGGTGAGTTGGGGAGCCTCCCAGTACCCTTTCATCACGCCGTAACCGCGAATCTGGATCTCACCGCGCTCGCCGACGGGGACGGGAACTTCGTCGCTGTCGACCAACCGGACTTCCATGCCGGACACGACACGTCCTGCAGAGCCGGCCACGACGGCCGGCGGATCACCGGCACGAGTCATTGTCACGACCGATCCTTCGATCAACCCGTACGCGTTGGTGACTCGCTCGAAACCGAGTCGATTTTGCATGGCAATGACGAGTTCGTCCGGCACGCTCGCGGCGCCGACGATCGCCCATCGCAGTGACGAGGTGTCGCGTTGATCGAGTGTCGGGTCGGTGAGAATCTTGCCGAAGAGGTTGGGTGGACCGGCGAGGGTGGTGAGGCGGAGTTCCTCGACCATCTCCAGTGCCTTGTCCGGGTCGAAGACCGCGATCGGAACGATGGTGGCGAGGCGTTCGATACAGGCGATGATGCCGGCGTTGATGCCGAAACCATGCGCGAACGGACTGACCACGGGAAGTCGATCGCCTGCCCCGAGACCGCAGACCTCGGCCCAGTCCCAATAGGCGCGAAGAATCTGCTCACCGCACAGTGTCACACCCTTGGGATGCCCCGTGGTGCCAGAGGTCATGAGAATCTCGAAGACGTCACCGGGTTCGACGGCCAGCGCACGCATTTCTGCTGTTTCGAGGTCGATGGAGGTGTGCATGTCGAGGAACGCGTCCCAAGTGAAGGTGCCGGGTAGCGTGGTATCGCCCTGCAGCAGGACAACGGTGCCGAGATCGGGGAGACCGACAAAGGGTGCGTCCTGCCGCGCTCCGCCGGCAGCGGAGGCCAGTTGCTCGAGATAGCGGGTTCCCAGAAATGCGTCGACCGTGATGAGTGCACGACATCCGGTGCGTTGGAGTACTTCTGCTGTTTCGATCCCCTTGCCGCGCGTGCTGAGTGGGACGATGACGGCGCCGCAGTCCCAGATACCGAAGGCAGTGACGACCCACTGCCAGCAATTAGGTGCCCAGACACCGACCCGGTCACCCGGCCCGATACCGCGGGCGATCAGTGAGCGGGCGATCTTCGATGCGTCAGTCCGAAGGTCGGCGAGAGTGAGGGTTCGGTCGCCGTCGATCACGGCGACAGACGCTGGATGGCGATGCGCGCGTTGGCGAAGCATCTGCGGGAGGGTTCCCCACTCGGGGATTTCGTTCATGTGACGGCATTCCCTTCATAAACAAGCAATCGCTTGGTTAAGGAACTTAGTCTGTCACATCGCGAACCTCAAGGGTTGCGTTAATGGATAGGTGTCGATGGCGAGAACCCGCCAGATGCAGAACAGCCGCGCAGTCCGGTGTGGACCGCGCGGCGTTGATGTTTCGGTATCGGAAACCGTCAGCCGGAAAACAGTGGTCGATCGGGATTGGCGGCCCACGGGTCAGGCTTCTCCAGTCCGCTCATGACCAGTTTCAAGTATTGGTCGGCCAACTCGTCAGCCGACAGGCGCCCGGAAGGGGTGAACCAGCGAACGGCAACCCAGAGTGAGTCGCGCAGAAAGCGATAGGTGATCGTCGTGTCCATGTCGTCACGAAATGCGCCCGACGCGATGCCGTCGTCGAGGACCTTGGTCCAGATCCTCCGGACTTCGGCCTCGGCATCGGCGACATACGCAAACCTGGGAAACTGGTTCAAGTATCCACGTTCGTTCTGAATGACGGTGATGGCCGCCCGGTGCTCGTCCAAGGAGTTGAACGCCGCCTTGACGAGGTTGCGCAACGTGACCGACGGTTCATCCGCCTTCTCGACGATGCTCTCGTAGGTGGCCATCAGGCTGGTGAAGTACTCGGAAAGGATCTCGTCTACGATCGCTTCTTTGGAATCGAAGTGATGATAGAGGCTTCCCGACAGTACGCCGGCCGCATCCCCGATTTGCCGCACGGTCGTCGAGCGGAATCCTTGCTCGGCGAATAGGTCAGCCGCGATGTTCAGCAGTGCCTGACGTCGCTGTGAGCTGGTCTCTCCCGGTTCCGACCGCCGGCGAGTGCCACGTCGCGGGCGCGTCGCAGGTGCGGACATGATCGAGCGAGATTTCGGTGCCATGGGTACAGTATGCACGGTTTTCACCCAAGCGCTAGGTTGCTTGGTTGCTCTTCCAGGTGATCAGAGTGGTCGGAGTGGCCTCGGCGGGTTCGGTCGGTGTGAAGTCGGCGCGCACGTGCCGGCCGACGTACAGGTCGGAGCCGTCGACGTTTCCCGCCCACCGTCCCGGGATGAGGATGTTCGCCGCCTGGTCGAGTCGGACGAGAACAACCGCGAACGGCACGGCAGGAATCGGTGCGAACTGTCTTCGGGTGACCGTCCACGAGACCACCGACCCGCGACCGTCTGTGCCTGACCAGTCCCAGTCGAAGGACCCGCAGATGTTGCAGATCGCTCTAGGGGCCCAGCGCAGAGTGCCGCATCTGCATTGCTGCACGAGCAGTTCTCGTCGCTCGAGTGCCCGCCACCATTCGGTCGAATCACGATCGCCGTACGAGTTCTTCATCGATCACCTCGGAGGATCAGTGCTGACGTGACACCGGAGACGTAGCCGGGTTGACCGGTGCACAGCGCTGTCTGTGCGTTGTCGACCTGTCGAGGCCCCGCTTCGCCGCGAAGCTGGAGGACGGCCTCGACCACGTGATTCAACCCGTGCGCGTAGCCCTCGGACAGGTGACCTCCGTGGGTGTTCACGGGTGTGTTCCCCCCGAAGGTCGTCTCGCCCGCGGCAACGTAGGCGGCGCCTTCGTTGCGTGGTGCCAGGGCATAGTCTTCGAGTTGCATGAGGACCAGAGGCGTGAACGCGTCGTAGAGTTCGGCCACGTCTATCTCGGCCGGTCCAATGCCGGCCTTCGCGTACAGCCGGGGAGCCATCTCGCGTGCCGCACTCGTCGTGTAGTCCGTCCGACTTCCCGAGAAGAAGCTGTGGCCGCCGCCGGTCGCAGCTCCGCTCACGAGTACGGGAATCTGACGGAGATCGCGTGCTCGCTCCGCTGACGTCACCACGACGGCGACGCCGGTATCGGTTTCGAGGCAGCAGTCGTACAGGCGCAGAGGGTCGCTGATGAATGCCGAGCCGAGGTACTGCTCCATGGTCAGGGGCGTCGTCATCATCGCGCGCGGATTGAGCAGTGCGTGCTCGCGCTGCGTGACCGCGACACGTCCGAGGTCTTCGCTCGAGGCCCCGGAACGAGCCAAATATGCCCGCGCGACCAGTGCATACTGCTGAACCGGGGCGAGAAGTCCGTACGGCACCTGGTACTGGAACTCGACCAACGTCGGTGCCGACCGTCCCGTGCCACCCATGCGAAACTCGGATCGCGCGTTCAGAGCCCGCCATACCACCACGATCTCGGCCTGGCCGGACGCGACCGCCATGGCTGCCGCACCGACCGCCGCGGTCGACATGCTGCCACCTCCGACGAGGTCGAGGAGGACATGCGGATCGTCAACCCCGAGGCTGTGCGCCACCGCCGAGGCGGGAACCGCATCACCGACGCTGTGAGTGATCAGCCCGTCGACGTCGCCGGGCTGTAGACCCGCGTCGTCGAGCGCATCCTTGATTGCTCGAAGCGCGAGCTCGAGCGTGCTGACCCCCGAGTTCTTGAAGTAGGGAGTCATGCCGATACCGGCGATCGCCGTACGATCACGCACTGTAGCCGTCCGAGCCCGCCGCGACCTCGCCCCGTTGAGAAAGAATCACTTTGTCTCCTACTTGAGCTAGCGCTTGGTTTACAACTCAGGCTATGGTCGGTGAGGCACGGTGTCAAAGCCGGATTCCGGCATTGACCCACCTCACGGTTTCCTCGTACAGTCTATTTGAGCAAGCAGTTGCTTGTTTTTGCGGAAGGACACAGCGTGGCACGCGGCATCTACCTCTTGGAAGAGGTCTACTTTCACCCGATGAACTCGACGAACCCGCGGGAGTATCTCCAGTGGCTCGTCGACTACAAGAAGGAAGACGAACAGCGGGCGGACTCGGATGCGGAGCTGACCAAGGGACTCTCCGTGCGCTCGCGTGCGATCGACCTCATCGGCGCCTTCTACGCCATCGGAATCACCGGCCACGAGCAGTTCAAAGCGGTCACACTCTGGGACTGCCATGGCGGCTGGGACGGCGGATGGCGTCAGCAGCTCGAGATCTACAACGGCGTCAAGCCCGAACTCTTCCTTTCCAACATCGACGATCTCCGCCACAAGGCCTTTTCCCGGCCGATGGGAGCGGTCCTGGGAACGCCGGACCTCCAGGAGCTGCGTACCGAAAAGTACACGGCCCCGTTCTTCCTGCACGAGATTGCCCAGGTTCGCCCCGGCGCGGCGCAGGACTATCTCGCGGCAGTCCGAGAAGAACGCGCACCCATCCTCGCCGACCACGGCCACCGATTGGTCGGACTCTACGAGGTGATGCTGTCGGACACGGAAGTGGTCACGTTCTGGGGAACCGACATCGACAGTCACCTCCAGACCCAGCGGGCGTACGACGCCGCCGTCGGGCTCGACGCGGAAGCGAGCGCGGATCCGCGACTGGTCGAGTGGCGCAAGACCGCGCGGCAGTATCTGGATGGACCGTGGCGCGAGACGCTGTTGGCACCTTTCCCTGGTTCGGTTCTCGCTCCCAAGTAGCCCGTTCACCGTTCGGCGCAGTCGCAAGGAAAGGAAGAATCTGATGCGGTACGTACTCGGTCTGCCCACCGATCAGGTCGACAGACCCGCGGAGTTTCTCACTGCTGATGCAGTCGCTGACGTAGCACAAGCAGCCGAGAAGGCCGGGTTCGACGCCGTGTCCGTGACCGACCATCCCTTCCCTCAGGACAAGTGGCTCAGCCGCGGTGGCCACCAGGCGCTCGATCCGATGGTGGCCTTGTCCTTCGCGGCCGCGCGTACCACCCGGGTGAAACTCTTGACGAACGTGCTCGTACTGCCTTATCGCAACCCGTTTCTCACGGCCAGGGCGGTGGCGAGCCTCGACGTGCTCTCGGGTGGTCGGGTCATCTTCGGAACAGCGGTCGGCTACTTGAGATCGGAGTTCGCCGCCCTCGGGCTCGGCTATGACGATCGGGGGGCACGCACCGATCAAGCACTCCGGCTGATGAAGACGGCATGGACAGGCCGATCCGTCACCGTCGACGATCCGCCCTACTCGGTCACCGAGCACACGATGCGACCCGCCCCTCTGCAACAACCTCATCCTCCGATCTGGTTCGGTGGCAACAGTAAGCGAGCGATGCGTCGCGTGATCGAGTTCGGACAGGGTTGGATGCCGATGCCGCAGCCGGCCGAGGCGGCGAAACTGACAAGAACCCCGGGTCTGGAGACGATCGACGACCTCGCCGGGCGCATCGAATATCTGCGATCAGGAGCGCGGGAGGCCGGCAGAGACCGTCCGGACGTCTGCTTCGTCCCGTTCGGGATGCGCATGACCGACAGCCCGGATCTCGAATCCTTCGACCAACTCGGTCAGCAGGTCGACACCTACACAGACGCAGGTGTCGACTGGCTGTCCGTCCCCTTCTCGGGGACCGACCGCGATTCACTCCTGAAGTCGATCGAAGAGTTCGGCGCCCGCGTAATCGATCGATAGTCGCCTCAAACGTCCACGACCATGCCCCGCAATGCGCCCACCTGGCGGAAGTCACGCCGCCGTGGCCACACCGTCGAAAGGCTGTACACATGACTGTTCCCGTCGAGAATCGGCCGATGAAGTTTTCGGCCTTCCTGCTGTTTCACCGGCCGGACCGCAACAACAGCATCAAGGAGGTGTACGACTACAACCTCCGGGTCGCCGAACTGCTCGAAGAACTCGGCTTCGACGGCGTCTGGGTATCAGAACACCACTTCCGCGACTACGGCACGGTACCGAGCATCTTCACCATGCTCGGCTACCTGGCCGGCCGGACAGAGAACCTCCGACTCGGCACGGGTGTTGTCGTCCTCCCGCTCCACAATCCGATCCATGTCGCCGAACAGGCGGCACAGCTCGACCTTCTCTCGAACGGCCGCCTCGATCTCGGTCTCGGTCGCGGGTACCAGAGCATCGAATTCGATGGGTTCGGAATGAGTCTCAGCGAGGCCCGGGACCGCTTCGACGAGGGACTCGAAGCGATTACCGGTCTGTGGACCAGTGACCCCTACCAGCACCAAGGCCAGTTCTACCAAAGCGGCGAGGTGTCCCTCACCCCGAAGCCACTGCAGTCGCCGCACCCGCCGATCTACGTGGCCGCCGTGAGCCCCGAAACCGTCGAACGATATGCCCGCCGAGGCCTTCCGATCCTCGCCGACCCCGCGGCGCCGTTCAAGAAGATCCACCAGGCCGCCGAGACGTGGCACCGGATCGCGGGCGAATCAGGTCACGATACCGCCGGCACCGACCTCGTGGTCTCGCGGTCGGTGTGGTTGGCGCCGACGGTCGAACAGGCCAAGCGGGACCAGGCGTCTTTCGAAGCCAGCTTCGACCGATCGCGCATCTTCAACGACAAGAGCGCTCCGATCGATTCGAAGACCGGCGAAGTCGCCAAGGGCTTCGAGTTCTGGGAAGGCCGTTACCTCAAGGGCGGTGAGGTCGGCAACGACTTTCGCTGGGAGCAGCTTGAGGTGATCGGTGATCCGAAGCGTGTCATCGGCCAGGTCGCGATGCTGCAGGAATTCGGGTTCAACCACCTCATGTGCGATTTCGGCAGTACCCGGCACATTCCTTTCGACGAGATGGCAAAAGCCATCACGTTCTTCGCCAAGGAAGTCATCCCGGCATTCCGCTGATGCCGCCCACCAGCCCCTCGTGAAAGGCGCGCTTCGTGTACACAGAGTTGTCTCTGGCCGACGTGGTCCGTGAAAACTGTCGCGGCCGCGGCGATGGGATCGCCGTCGTCGACGGCAACCGGCGCTTCACCTATGCGCAGTTCGATCGCAGAACGGATCGGCTGGCCCACGCTCTTCAGAGTGAAGGGGTGCAGGCCGGCGACCGCGTGCTCTGGCTGGGGGCGAACTCCCACCGCCTCCTCGAGTTGCTCGTTGCCGCGGCCAAAGCCGGCGCCCTGCTGTGCCCGGCGAACTGGCGCCAGAGCGTCAACGAAATCCACTTCATCATCGATGACCTGACACCGAAGGTGGTCGTGTTCGAGCCGGGCACCGTCGGCGAACTTCACGAGACCATGAACGTCGGTTCCGCAGCCTGGATACGAAGCGAGAGGGACACCGACGACGAGTACGAGCGCTGGCTGCAGTCGTTCTCGCCGGAGTACACCGTGGGTGAGGGGTCGGATCGCGACGGGGTGCTCTTGCTCTACACCGCCGCGTTCGACGGCCACCCCAACGGCGCTGTCATCTCGCACCGTGCGCTCATCACGCATGCCATGGTCCTTTCCGCACAACGACGGATCGAAGAAGGGTTCGTGTTCCTCGAAAGTGGTCCGATGTTCCATGTCGGTACCATGATGTTCGCGGTGGCGACTCTCCTGTGCGGAGGAACGAACGTCGTTCTTGCCCAGTTCGATCCACGATTGGCATGTGAGCTGATCGAGCGTGAACGATGCACCGGCGCAATGCTGTTTCCGGCGATGATCGATCAGCTCGTCGCCGCGAACGGAGACGACCGCTTCGACCTCTCGAGCCTGCACTTCGCCCAGGGAAGTCCCACCTGGAACCATATGGTCAGCATCGACTACAGCCCGTGGGGGCGATCGAACGCGGGATACGGGCAGACGGAGGTCGGCGGGATGCTGACCTTTCACGCGCTCGGGTTGGGTGGATCGGGTACGCACGGGAGATCGAGCCCCCTCATGCAAGTCCGGATCGTCGATCCCGAAGGGCGGGAGGTGCCGGTCGGTGAAGTCGGGGAAATGACGACACGTGGATTGCATCTGTTCAACGGGTACTTCAACCGTCCCGAACTGAATGCTGCACGATTCCGCGATGGTTGGTACTTCACGGGTGACCTGGGACGGCGGGAAACCGATGGCACCCTGTCGTTCGTGGGTCCGAAGCTGCGGATGATCAAGTCCGGCGGCGAGAACATCTATCCCGCCGAGGTGGAGCGTGTGCTGCTCGCCCACCCCGATGTCACGGACGCCGCGGTCATCGGGCGGCCCAACGAGGTGTGGGGGCAGTCGGTAGTGGCGATCGTCGTGCGGAACGGTGCGACGGCGGTGTCCGAAGAGGAACTCATCGCCCACGTACGGACGCAGATCGCGTCGTACAAGAAGCCCAAGTTCGTTGTCTTCGTCGACACTATTCCCCGGCGTGGCTACCTGACGGACTACGACGTACTGGACGAGTTACACGGGGGCGGGGGATACCCCGGCGGCGAGAGCGACCGCGCTGCTCAAGACTCAATCGAGACACACAGGTGAAACCCATGACACGCTCCCGCTACTCGAACTTCGGCTACACGGTGTTGTCGGCGCAGCGCGATCGCGCGCCCCACCGTCTCGCGTTGTCCTACGGATCGACCCGACAGCTCACCTACGCGGAGCTGGACAGCCGCGTCAATCGGACGGCCAACGCTCTCCTCTCTGCAGGGGTTCAACCGGGTGAGCGCGTCGCGACGCTCCTCGATTCCACACTGTCGGTCGCCGAGAACTACCTGGCGCAAACGAAGCTGGGGTCGGTGCTGTGCGCACTGAACCCGTATTGGGACGCCGCGACATTCGAGAAGATCGTGACCTCGATCGAGGCCACCGCCTTCGTGTACGACGTGAAGTTCGACGAGCTGGCCGACCGATTGCGGCCGCGACTCCCGCAGGTGACACGATGGATTCGAGCGGGTGCGCAGCGGGACGGCTCCGAAGTGCTCGATCTCGACGAACTCACGGCAGAGGCGTCGGATGCCGAACCCCCGCTCGGCGCCGGTGGCGACGATCCCCTCGCACTCTTCTTCACCTCGGGGACTACCGGACTGCCGAAAGCCGTGCAGTACACCCACGCGTCGGGCATCGCGATCGCACAGGGACTGTGGGCCGATGTACCGGCTCTGCAGGACGCGGCATTGGGCACGGGACCGATCATCTGGGGCGTCGGGTTCATCGCGGTCGCCGCGCCCGCACTGGCAGCCGGAATTCGGCTGGTGCTCGAGGACGACTTCGGCCCCGTTCAGTTCCTCGAGACGGTGCCTCGCGAGGGCATCACCCACATCAGCGTAACCCCCAGCTTCTTTGCCGAATTACTGGCCAATTCCGATCACTCGGCCGCAAACCTCGATTCGCTCCGTGTGGCATTGCTTGGCGGAGAGCCACTGCTGTCGTCGTTGCAGGAGCGGATCGCACAGCGACTACCGAATCTGTCGCTCTACGGCTACTACGGTCAGACGGAAGCGCCGTACAGCGTGATCGGCAGACGCGACGACGGTAGCGTCCCCGACGGCGTCGTGGGACGAGCGCGTTTCGGTGGTGCAGTGCGAGTGGTCGACTCTACCGGTGTGCCCGTCCTGGACACCGTTGGTGAGATTCAGATCAGCGGTCCCCACGTGACGGCCGGGTACTTCAGCCAACCCGAGGCCACCGCCGAGGCACTCCGGGACGGATGGTTCGTGGGCGGTGACGTCGGATCGATCGATGCCCAGGGGCTGCTCACCGTGCTCGGACGTCGGGCGGATTCGATCGAACGAGGTGGCGTGCTGACCCTCCCCGCACAGATCGAGGACGCCGCCTCCCGGGTGGAGGGAGTCGCCGAAGCCGGTGCCATCGGACTTCCCGTTCCCAATGCGGAACCCCAGATTCTGTTGGTTCTGTCGCCCGAGCGTGGGTGCGAACTCGACAGCGGGGTCGTAGCCGACCGACTCGCGGTCGCGCTGCCGGCACCGTCACGACCGGATCACATCGTCATCGTCGACAGCCTTCCGCATGCCAATGACGGCTCCGGTGGAAAAGGGAAGCTGTTACGCCGGGTGCTGGTCGAACAGTTCGGACACCTCGCTGCTTCGTCGACGGAACGAGGGTGACAATGGGATTTCTCGAGGGGCAGGTCGTCGTCGTCACCGGCGGCGCCCGTGGACAAGGGCGTTCCCACGCGATCGCTGCGGCGCAGGAGGGTGCGGACGTCGTATTGCTGGACCGCTGTGCCGATGTGCCGTCGATCCGGTACCCGCAAGCGGCCGAATCGGATCTGCGTGAGACCGAGGCTATGGTCCGCGTGCACGGTGTCCAAGCGCTCGGCATCGTGTGTGACGTCGGAGACCGCGACCAGACGGCTGCCGCCTTCGACGACATCCATGACCGCTTCGGGCGGGTGGATGTGCTGATCGCGAATGCCGGGGTGTACGGCGGTGGGTCCATCCAGGACGCTGATGCGGATGTGTGGGACGAAGTGATCGGCAGCAACCTCACCGGTGTCTTCCACAGCATGCGCGCCGTGAGTCCGCGGATGATTGCACAGGGCTACGGGCGAATCGTGGTGACCGCGTCGAACCAGGGGCGCAGCGCGGTGCCCGGTTCGGTTCCCTATGTCGCCTCGAAATGGGGGGTGATCGGCCTGGTGAAGGCGGCGGCGCACGATCTTGCGCCGTTCGGCGTCACGGTCAACGGTGTGGCACCCGGGAATACTTCCACGAAGATGGTCCACAACGAGACCTTGTACCGCGCAATGCGACCGGACCTTCCGAACCCCTGCTGGGATGATGTCGAACCCGCCCTGAGAGTGCATCACGTCCAGCCGATCGCGCTCCTCGAGCCGAGCGAGATCACCGCCGCCGTCATGTTCCTCATCGGGCCCGGCACCCCGCATGTCACCGGCAGCATCATCGACGTCAACGCCGGTACGGCCGCCCGGACCACCGCCTAGCGACAGCCTTCTGGCGCTCGCACGAGAAACCGAAGGACACGTGATGACGATCCGCGACCAGGTGATCGACTATTTGCAGCTAATCGACGGTGAACTGCTTCCCGCCCGCAACGGTGAGTGGATCGACAGCGTCAATCCAGCATCGGGACGGGTGTGGGCACGGGTTCCGGCGGGCACCGCCGACGACATCGATGACGCAGTCCGCGCGGCACGGGGTGCGCTCGGCCCGTGGCGGTCGTTGCCGGCGGCGGCCCGCGCGGACGCGCTCCGCGCCTGGGCGGCGACTGTCCGCGAGAACCTCGACACGCTGTGGCGGTTGGACGCAACAGACAACGGTCGGGCACGCAGAGAGGCGGAACCCGCGATTGCCGGTGCCGCGGCCCAAATCGACTTCCATGCCGGCCTCGCTGAAACAATCACTGGCGATACGGTTCTCGTATCAGGAACCGCCACGACGTACTCGCTTCGTGAACCCTACGGTGTCGTCGGCCTGATCATTCCGTGGAACGCTCCGCTGGCGATGTTCCTCGCCAAGGTCTCCGCGGCGATCGCTGCGGGAAACACGATCGTCGTCAAACCACCCGAACGGGCCTCGGTGTCGGTCCTCGCCGCCGCGCAGCTGCTCGGAAAGGCGGGCATACCAGACGGAGTGGTGAATGTTGTCACCGGCGACGGTGCCATGGCAGGCGAGGCGCTGGTCAAGCATCCGGATGTTCGGAAGATCAGTTTCACCGGGTCGACGGCGACGGGCCGCCGTATCACCGAGAACTCGGTAGGCAACGTCAAGGCCCTTGCGCTCGAACTCGGCGGGAAATCGCCGAACATCGTCTTCGCTGATGCGGATCTCGATTCGGCGGCCGACAGCGTCGCGGCGGGAATCTATACAGCGAGCGCGGGACAGGCCTGCATTGCGGGCTCGCGAATTTTGATTCAGCGGGAAATCTTCGACGAATTCGTGGAGCGGCTCCGCGCGCGGGCATCTGCAATGACTTTGGGGGACCCACTCGATTCTGGGACCGATATGGGACCGCTGGCATTCGGCGGTCAGTACGAGAAGGTCCGCGAGTACCTCCGGAGCGGGCGCGAGGACGGTGCGACGGTTGCGTTCGGCGGTCGCTGCGGCAGCGCGCTGTTCCCCATGGAGAGTCCCTTCGCGGCGGGCTACTTCGTCGAGCCGACACTGTTCGTCACCGAAGATCCGCATCTGCGGGTATGCCGGGAGGAGATCTTCGGCCCCGTCGCGGTGGCATTGCCGTTCGCGGACGACGACGAGGCGGTCAGGTTGGCCAACGACAGTGGCTACGGCCTAGCTGCCGGTGTGTGGACGCAGGACCTTTCGCGCGGCCACCGACTCACGCGCCGTCTCGAGGCGGGCACCGTGTGGGTCAATACCTATCGTCGTCTCCACTGGGCACTGCCGTTCGGCGGGCAGAAGGAAAGCGGAAATGGGATCTCGAACGGCCCAGGCACCCTGGACGAGTGGCTCGAACACAAGAGCGTGTGGATCGAGCACGGGTAGCGCCTCGACCTGCCTGGCGTCGCTCGCGTGCGATTCCGTGTCCAGTGCCTTGTGAACGGCGGCTTTCTGTGAACTAGAGTTGCAGTTCAATCGGTATACAGGAGGTAGGTCTACGACATGACCGACGTGGTGCGCACGAACATGCGCGACCTCCAGAAGGAGATGACCAGAAATCGGCTGAAGGAAGCTGCCGTCGCCTGCTTCGTAGAGAACGGGTACCTGGCGACTGCGGTCACCGACATCACCAAGACCGCCGGTGCCACCCGCGCCACGTTCTATCTGCACTACAAGACGAAGGCCGACGTCGTCAATGCACTCCTCGACGAGCTCGACGTCGCCTACGCGCAACCCTTCGCCGAGCTCGCCACAGTACTGGCGGAACCGACTCTGGAAGGTTTCCGTACCTGGCTGACCGCGATCATCGGCATGTGGGAGCAGACCCGCGATGTCTCGATTGCCGTAAGTGACGCGGCCAGCGTGGAGCGGGAAATTGGGGATCGCCGTGCTCGCAGCTTCGAGTTCGAAACGGACAGGATCGCCAAGGCGCTCTCGACGTCGGGCCAGTGGTCCGCGAAGCAGGCACGGATCCGCGCAGTTTTGCTCTTTTCGCAGCTCGGGAGCCTGTTCATGCAGTGGTCGGCGCGCGATTCAGACCTTGACGCAGAAGAAGCCATCGACGTTCTGGCGGCGATGTGGATGGCCGCGCTGGATCCCCAAAATTTTCACTAGACTCGCTGCCTCTTGACTAGACGCTGTGATCGCGGTTACATAGGCGATACCCCACCTTGTCCGGAGGAATCGCCCCATGTTGGTCAGCTCAGATCTCGCGCCCCGTTTCTCCCGTCTCGCCGTCGCTCGTGTCGAGGAACCTTCATTCGGTCTCGCAGGCACGACTCCGAGATTGCGCCGTCACGGGGGATCTCGCGCGGCGGCCGGCCGGGCGCAGTTGGCTGCTCACGCCTACCGTGACGCCGAGAATTGGGGCGATCAGGCCTCCGCTCACATGATGGACGCCGCCCTCGGCGCGATCTTCGACGCCGTCGCCGTACAACCCGACGCGGACGAGACCGGACCGGGTCTCGACGGACTCGTCCTGATCGTGGAATCGGGAAATCGTTCCGCTGGGCGCGACGAGCTGCGGCGTCTGGTCACCCTCGAACATGCGCACGCGAGCATGCGGTACGCGGCCGTGGGCGTCGTCGTCATCGGCGCGTCCGCCGCCACCGCGGCGACCGATGTCGACTTTCTCGCGCGTTCGGTGCGCAACCTCGGTGGATACGTCGTCGGCGGCGCCGGCACGGTAATCACCAAGAGAGACGCAGATACCGAGACGTCGTGGGACGGAGACGCGCAGTTTTCCGATGTGACGCTGGCATCGAATATCAGCCTGCTCGGACGCCGAGTTGCTACCCTGGCCCGCTCTGGGCACACCCTCCGCGCTGCCTGACTGCGCGCACCATCCGTATCTCCGCTGTCTCGAGCTCAACGGGCTGAGGCAAAAAGCAATCGCTTGCTCAACGAAGGGACAAAAATGAAGTTTTCCATGATTTTCGAGGCGCAGATCGCCGACCCGACCCCCGAGAAGGAACGCCAGACCTACCACGACTCGATCGAGCAGGCTGTGTACGCCGAAGAAATGGGTTTCGACGGCATCTGGGCAGTCGAACACCATGGGCTCGAACACTACTCACACATGTCGGCGCCGGAGCTGTTCCTCGCGACCGTGGCGGCGAAGACCTCACGCATCCGGATCGGACACGGCGCCGTCTGTATGCCGTTCAACTTCAACTACCCCACGAGGGTCGCCGAACGCGCAGCCATGCTCGACGTGCTCTCCAACGGCCGCCTCGACCTGGGAGCCGCACGCGGCGGCACACTGCAAGAAGCAGCGATGTGCAACGTCGACCCCGCGGAAACCGCAGCGCAGGTGGAGGAGGCTCTGCGCGTCGTCTCGGCGGCGTGGCGTTCGCCCGACTTCGAGTATCA
Source organism: Rhodococcus sp. NPDC056960 (assembly GCF_042674125.1). Classification (NCBI taxonomy): domain Bacteria; kingdom Bacillati; phylum Actinomycetota; class Actinomycetes; order Mycobacteriales; family Nocardiaceae; genus Rhodococcus; species Rhodococcus sp. NPDC056960. Next base: position 68,579 of record NZ_JBHURF010000032.1, read on the forward strand.
CGGTGAGCTTCTCGACATCCAGGCTCCGGAGGGCAACTCACCGCTGCGCGTCCTGCCCCGGCCCGTGCAGACACCGCATCCACCGCTCTTCCTGGCCAGCACCAAGCCCGACACCGTCGTCCACTCGGCCGAACTCGGTGTCGGTGCCCTCGTCTTCGGATTCGGCGGCCTCGACAGCATCAACATGCAGCACCGACTGTATTGGGACCGGGTAGCGAGCCGCACCGGTGAGAAGTTCGTCTCCGACGTCGTCAACGATCACTTCGTCGCGCTCTGCCCGACGATCGTCCTCGACGACGAGCAGGCAGCCAAGGAAATCGGTGCACGCGGGCAACGATTCTTCGGCGAATCGATCGGGTACTGGCACCTCGGTGGAGCGAAGCCGCCCACGGGGGACACGGTGAACGACGACAACATCGCATACATGCACGCGAAGGCGGAGGCGGAAAAGGCCGCGTTCGACCGCGGAGACCGACCTCAGTACTCCGAACGATCACTTGCCGCAGCCAACTTCAACATCGACCACGCGTACGGCACCGTCGACACCGCGATCAAGTATGTCGAAGAGCTGGAGACGGTCGGTGTGGACGAGGTACTTTGCCTCATCCAGATGGGCACCGTTCCGCAAGACGTCTGCATGGCAACCATCAAGGCGTGGGGTGAACACATCATTCCGCACTTCCGCCTTCCGGTGACCGACCGCCAGCGGGCCACGGCCGCAGTATGAGCCGGCTTGCCGGAAAGGTCGCACTCGTCACCGGAGGCGCTCGCGGACAAGGCGCAGCAGAGGCCCGGGCCTTCGCACGCGAGGGGGCCAGAGTGCTCATCGCCGATGTCGACGATGATCTCGGCGCTACAACGGCAGCCGACATAGATGGCGATGTCCGCTTCGCTCGTCTGGACGTATCCGACGCGGACTCGTGGAAGGCGGTGGTCGCCGCGGTTGAGACCGATTTCGGCCGACTCGACGTGCTCGTCAACAATGCTGCGCGATACTGGACACGTTCGATTCTGGAGGAGTCCGACGACGCGCTCGACGCGATGATCGCCGTCAACCTCAAAGGCTCGTTCCTCGGCATCCGAGCCGCCGCACCGCTGATGATTGACTCCGGCGGCGGCTCGATCATCAACGTTTCGTCCACCGCCGGGTTGGGCGGACACGTCGGACACGCGGCATACGGGATGACGAAGTGGGGCCTGCGGGGCCTGACCCGCGTTGCCGCAGCGGAGTTGTCGCCGTCGAATGTCCGCGTAAACTGCCTCGTACCCGGCGCGATCACAGGACCGATGCTGGGCGTCAACATCCCCGAGCAACAGCAGCGGGACCCCGACCTCTGGAGTGGACTTCCCCTGCGCCGACCCGGGGAGCCCGAGGAAATAGCCGAAGGTGCGGTATTCCTGGCCTCCGACGAGTCTTCATACATCACGGGTACAGACCTCGTGCTCGACGGTGGTGCTACCGGAACAGGTTGACCCGCAGACGTGTTCGCTCACAACTCGACACAGGAGAACCAGTGGATGCCGAATTCGAAGGTATAGTAGCCAACTTTCCACCGTTGCAGTTCGACGACCCCGCCGCCCAGCGGGCGAGTTTCGCGGAACTGCACGCGTCGATCGAGCCACCACGGCTACCCGGAAACATAGAGATACTCGTCGACCGCAGCGTTCGTAGCGTCGACGGGCACCACGTAGAGACGAGGCTCTACCTGCCGACCGACCTGTCGGCTCATTCCCCGACACTCGTGTGGATCCACGGCGGCGGCTACGTTGTCGGAACCGCGGACGAGGACGACAGTCTCTGTGCGCGAATCGCATCCGACCTCGGGATCGGGGTCGTTTCGGTCGACTACCGGCTCGCGCCGGAGCATCCCTATCCCGCCGGATTCGAGGATTGCTACGCCGTGGTGACGGCGCTGGCAGCGGCCGGTGGGTCAGCGCAATTCGACAGGCTGGGCGACGGAAATATCGTGATCGGCGGTGGAAGCGCCGGCGCCGGACTTGCGGCCGCCGTTGCTCTGAGGCTGCGCGACGAGGGTCTCACCTTCGTGACGGGTCAGATCCTCCTCTACCCGTTCATCGATTCCACGCTCGGCTTCGACTCGATGCGCAGGTACGCCGATGGCGCGATCTTCAACGCTCACGACGCTGAGGTATGCTGGCAGCACTATCTGGGCGCCGAGCGGTCCGCGCCACCTGCTTATGCATCTCCTTCCGCAACGACGAACCTGGTCGGACTTCCGCCCGCGTACGTCGTGGCGGCGGGCGCGGACTGTCTGCACGACGAGGCCATCGACTATGCCCTCCGGATGATCCGTGCGGGCGTATCGGTCGAGTTGCACTCCTTTCCCGATGTGCCACATGGCTTCACAGGAGTCGCGCCCCGAACCTCGGCGAGCAAGCGGGCGCTCTCCGACCTGCTGGAAGCAGTTCGCCGATTCGGCGGACTGCGGGAGGCAGCACCGAAGCCCGTTCTGGTAGCAGTGAGCGAGGAATGAAGGCAGATGACAACTGACAATGTGACTAAGCAATTCAAGTTCGGCGTGGTCGTTCGGAAGGCCGAGTCGGGTCGGGCTTGGGCGGAGCGGGCGCGGCTCGTGGAGCAATCCGGCTTCTCGACGATGCTGATGCCTGACCATTTCGTGGGTCCTCGGTTTGCGCCGATCGCGGCGTTGTCCGCCGCGGCAGCAGCAACATCGACACTCCGCATCGGAACACTGGTGTTCTCGAACGACTATCGTCACCCGGTCGTACTGGGGAAGGAACTGGCGACCCTGGATGTGTTGTCCGATGGCCGACTCGATGTCGGGCTCGGCACGGGCTGGATGCGCGAGGACTACGATCGCGCCGGACTGAGTTTCGATCCGCCGAAGGTGCGATTCGATCGCTTCGTCGAATCACTCGAGGTCCTGCGTGGGGTGTGGGGCGAGGGGCCATTCTCGTACCGGGGCGAGTACTACCAGATCGATGAACTGGTGCAGGAGCCGAAGCCGGTACAGAAACCGTATCCGAAGTTCCTCTTCCCTGGCGGTGGCCCGAAGATGTTGCGTCTGGCCGGCAAATACGCTGACTACGTCAACTTGACCTTGCGGGTTCGGGCCGACGGCACGGCGCCCGACGAGAAGGACGGTGGTCTGGAATCGTTCCTCGGCAAGATCGACACCATCCGGGAGTCGGCAGGCACGCGATTCGACGACATCGCGATCGGCACGAGCATCCAGGAAGTGGGAATTCCGCAGAGCACGGAAAGCTGGAGTGCGGTCAATCTGTCTCGGCAGGAGGACACTCCGCAGATCTTGCGCGGTGATGTCAGCGAGATGGTCGACAAATTGCGGTTCTGGCGGGACACGCATGGCCTGAACTTCTTCGTCCTGCACAACGACAAGGATCTGGAAGCATTCATCCCGGTCGTCGAAAAACTGGCCGGAGAATAGCGGCCCGGTGACGACGATGGGGGCGGCTCGGACCGAGCCGCCCCCACAGTTCATATGCGAAAGGCTCTAGACGCCATATCCTCCGTCGACGTCGAGAGTCTGCCCGGAGATGAAGTCAGCCCGGTCGGACGCCAGGAACGCGACGGCTTCGGCGATGTCGTCGGCGTCGCCGAACCGGCGCAGCGGAATGTTGCCACGGGTGATCTCCAAGGCTCGGTCGTCGAGGTCGCCGGATCCGATGAGTCGCGCAGCCATACCGTCGGTGAGCATTCCCGGTCCTACGCAGTTCGCGCGCAGACCGAATCGTCCCTCCTCGGCAGCCAACGCCCGAACGACGGATTCGACGGCGCCCTTGGGGGCCGATGACAGGCCGTCGCGGACAGGGAACCGCCGGGTTGCGGCGGTGGTGACGGCGACGATGTTGCCGCGTGTTTCGCGCAGGAGCGGGAGCGTGGGATGGACCAGGTTGAAAAAGGCAGCAGCGTCGCTGTCGAGTTGATGTCGAAATTGTTCAGGCGTGACCTTGCTCAGGTGGGTCATCGGGACATGAGGACCGGCGGCGTAGACCACGGTATGGATTGCGCCGAACGAGGCCCGTACCTGGGTGACGAGCTCGCCGACCTCGTCGCTATTCGCGAGGTCCACTCGTGCGAACTCCGCTTTGGCGCCCAGCGCGCTGAGTTCGGATGCCAGGCCGGCGGCACCTTCTTGATTTCCGCGGTAGGTGAAGAACACGTCGCTGCCGCGTTCGGCGAACAGACGGCTGATCGCGCGACCGATGCCGCCCGTTCCACCCGCGATGAGGGCCGCACCGGGCCGTTTCTCGAAGTCGAGCATTCGCCCGCTCCTTTCCTCGGATAATGGTGTGAGGACTATACCAAGCAATCGCTTGCTCTAGTAGCGTGGAGGAAAATCAACAGGAAGGAACGGGCTAATGGTCGACTGGGATGGAAAGGTCGCGATCGTCACCGGCGCAGCACAGGGGGTGGGACGAACCGTGTCGCTGCGACTGGCGGAGCTGGGTGCATCCGTGGTGATCAACGACATTCAGGAGGAGAAGCTCCTAGCGGTAGCGGACGAAATCGCCGCAGCGGGAGGATCGGTGCATGCCGTCGTCGCCGACGTAGGCGTGCAATCGGACGTCGAGAAGCTCATCGCTCAGGCCGAGACCACGTTCGGTCGAATCGACAGCCTGATCAACAACGCCGTCGCCTACGGCGGCGTGGAGAAGGCTGATGTGAACGTCGAAATCACACCAGACGACGCGTGGGAACGCACCTTCGCCGTCAACTTCTACGGTGCCGTCTGGGCGACGCGTTACGCCATTCCGATCATGCAGCAAAGCGGCGGAGGAGTGATCGTCAACGTCGGTTCTACATCGGGATTCAGCGGGGACACCGTGCACGTCGCCTACGCGGCGTCGATGGCAGCGAAATACTCACTCACCCGCTCGGTCGCCACCTCGCACGGCAAGAGGGGAATCCGGGTCAATGCCGTTGCCAGCGGCCTGATTCTGAGCCCTACTGCTCAGCAGAACCTGTCCCCGGACAAGCTCGCGGCGTACAACGCCAATCTATTGGTCGACGACTTCGGCGAGACCGCCGACCTGGCCTCGGTCATCACCTTTCTTGCCGGGCCGGAATCGCGATACGTCACCGGTCAGACCATCATCGTGGACGGCGGGTTCCAGGCGCACCAACCGTGGCACGCGCAGAACCACATCGTGCATCCGCAGGCGCCGATCTGAGATCCTGTCCGGCTCCACCGACCTACCCGCCAGAGGAAGAATAGAGATGACCACAGAAGCCACAATCCCAACCGCGACCGGCGAAGTGCCGGTATCCGCGCTCGGTCGCACTCTGATGCACGAGCACATCTTCGTCATCAGCCCCGAAGTGCAACAGAATTGGCCTGACTACCCCGAACAGTGGGACGAGGATGCTCAGATCGCGGAAGCGGTTCAACGGTTGACAGCCCTCAAGGCTGAGGGTTTCGACACGCTGGTCGATCTCACCGTCATCGGTCTCGGCAGGTACGTCCCACGGGTGGTGCGCGTTGCCGAACAGTCCGACGTCAACATCGTGGTCGCAACCGGCGCATATGTGCTCAGCGAACTTCCCGTGTACTTCCACTACCGCGGGCCCGGTACGCCGGCGGGCGGACCCGACCGCCTTGCGGAGTTCTTTGTCCGCGACATCACCGAAGGCATCACCGGCACCGGAGTCCGGGCGGCACTGCTCAAGTGCGTCACCGACGAGGCGGGACTGACCAAAGACGTCGACCGCGTGCTGCGGTCGGTCGCGCACGCACACCGGGAGACCGGTGCCCCGATCACCACGCATACGCACTCGGGACTGCGCCGAGGATTGGACCAGCAGAAGGTCTTCAAGGAAGAGGGCGTCGACCTCACTCGCGTGGTGATCGGTCATTCGGGTGATACCGACGACTACGGATATCTTGCCGAACTTGCCGACGAGGGTTCATATCTGGGGATGGACCGATTCGGGCTCAACACCGTTCCTTTTGCGAAGCGGGTCGAGATCGTCGCCGAGATGTGTCGACGCGGGTATGCCGAACGCATGGTTCTGTCGCACGACACCTCGTGCTTCTCCGACATGTCGGATCCCGTCAGGCGGCGGGAGTTGAACCCGCAATGGAGGTGGACCCACATCCCACAGGATGTCGTTCCTGCCCTGTTGGAGAGCGGAGTGAGTCAACAGGACATCGACACCATGCTCGTCGACAATCCGCGCCGGATCTTCACCGCCCAGGGCGGCTATTGATCCGTGACGTTCCGGTTTGTCGGAACGATGAAGGCTATTGCCAAGCATGCGCTTGGTCAATTAATGTGACTCCGAGCACGTAGTGTCGTGCGTCACATCATCCTCCGTCATCGTTCCGGATCGGACAGGAGCCGTGCATGACAACAAATTCCCCCTCCCTCGACCCCCTCGACGAAACCCGCCAGATACCAGCGGCCGACGAGAAGGCCAAGTACTGGACACCACGCTGGATCGGGGCGCTCGTCGTCGTGGTCATGCTCGGTGAACTTGCGACCTTCTCATACAGTCTCGTCGGAACTGCATTGCCCGGGATCGGTTTACACTTTCAGACAGCCGACCTCGGCTGGACGATCACCGTCGCTAACCTTGTCACCGCGGTCGGCGTCGCCCTGATCGGAAAGCTCGCCGACTTACGCGGCAAGCGCAACCTTCTGGTCATCGTCACCGGCTTGTCGGCCATCGGCGGAGTCGTGTCAGCGATGGCACCGAACTATGAGATCTTCCTCGTCGGCCGCGGCCTGCAAGGACTGCTCTACGTAACCCCAGCACTCGGGTACTCCCTCATCCGGGATGTCTTCCCGAAACCGCTGATCGCCTTCGCAATCACGGTGACCTTCACCGGCGCCGGCGCATTGTTGGTGGTGGCGCCGTTCATTGCCGGCTGGCTGATCGACTCGTACGGCCCACTTTCGGTGTTCTGGTGTATCGCCGCCTTCCAGGCGGTATGCATCGTCGGTGTGCTGGCACTGTTGCCGGAGTCGCCACTGAGGGTGAAGTCCCGACTCGACTGGCTCGGTGCGATTCTGCTCGGCCTCGGCGGCGCGCTGCTCGTATACGGCCTGGGCAACGCAGGCACATGGGGATGGACCTCACTCTCCTTCCTCGGACTTATGGCGGCGGGTCTAGCCTGCTTCGCGGCCTGGGTCTGGTGGGACAGCTCCTTCCCGGAGCCGATCATCGAGATCTCGCTTCTGCGCACACGGCCGATGTGGACGACCCTCGTCCTCAACTTCGCCGTATACGGGCCCGCTGCAATCGTGGTCTCGCTCATCCCCCTGATCGTTCAGATGCCGCGGGATCCGAGCGGGGAGATCGGTTTCGGTTCGGACGCTTTCGGCGTCGCCGCCTACATGGCTCCGCACGGAGCCGCCATGGTCATCGGCGGCTTCGTCTGCGGAGCAAAGGCGATGCGGTGGGGTATCCGCTATCCGATGATGGTCGGGTGCAGCGCCCTCGCGGTCGGCAGTATCGGCCTCGGCTTCCTTCACTCACAGTCGTGGCAGGTGCTGCTGTGGCTGCTGTTCTGTGGCATCGGCATGGGTGCGACCTACGGTGGCCTGCCCAACCTCGTCGTCCAGTCGGCACCTCCCGAAAAGCAGGGCATCACGTCCTCGATCATGCTGTCCGCGCAAAATCTGTCGAGCGCGCTCGCAGTGCAGCTGGTCTTCGCGATGCTCGCGATGCACACGTTCACCACCGAACTGGGAACGTTCTTCGGACCGCAGGGATATCGCATCGCGTTCCTCATCGCTGCCGCATTCGCGCTGACCGGCTTGCTCGTGTTGAAGATCATGCCGCACGGCCGCGCCTCCGACGTCCGCACCGTCAAAACGGCCTCGGACGTTGTTGCGCACTGATATCTAGGCCAGATTGTCAGGTCCGCGAGGCGAAGCGGCGCCCATGACTGTCGTCGTGGGCGCCGCTTGTTGCGTTCGGCGCCGGGTGTGCGCGATATCGTGACCGACAGCAAAGCGCCGGGCTCGAGCCCGGCGCTTTGCGCTTCTCGGGAGCGATCAGGCCTCGGTTATCCGGCAAGCGTCGAAACACTGAGCTGCGGCGACTGCGCTCGCGGCCTCGTCGAAGCCGCGGTACACCGCGAGACCGGTTTCCCTCACGAATGAGTTCATGAGCTCGATGTCGGACGGCGGGCACACGTCTGCGTTCCGGATGACCACTGCGACGCGAACCGGCAGTTCGGCCCCGATGACGGTGTGCAGCGAATCGATCAGGGGTTGGATGCCCGCGGTCCCGTAGTTGTAGTAGGCGGCCGCGTTGAAATGAATGAGGAGATCCTGGTAACTCTGCCCTTCGGAGGCGAATACGGGTGTGAGGGCATCGACGAGAATCGACGGGGGTGATGCGGGACCGACCGGCACCTCGAGAGGATTGGCCACGCTGGTTCCCGCTCCGTAGCCGCGCTCGCGCAGTTCTCGTCGCAGATCGTCGCGCAGGGGACTGAGCCGAAGCCCGGCCCGATCGCAGGCATCGGTCGCGAGTACGGATGCGCCGCCGCCCAGTCCGATGACGAGGACCCCGTCGGCGTCGGCGGCAGGTCGGTGGTCGATGTACTGCTGAAAATAGCTCAGGCAGGACAGGAAATCTTCGAGGGAACCGACCTGGACGGCACCGGTGGATTCGGCGACAGCGGACCACACCTTCGTGCTGCTGGCCATCGATCCGGTGTGAGAACTGACCGCCACCGAGCCTTGGGCGCTCGAACCTCCGCGCAACACCACCACCGGTTTGGTGCCCTTCGCGCGACGCAATGCATGCAGGAGAGTCGAACCGTCCCGGGTGCCCTCCAGGTAGATGCCGATCACTCGCGTCTCGGGGTCGTCAACGAGCCAGTCGACGAGTTCGCCTTGGGTTACGTCAATGGCATTGCCGATGCTGACCAGCTTGGAGAAGCGGATACCCCTGCGCGACCCGACAGTGATCATGTCACCGGACAGACCGCCGCTCTGCGACACCACGGAAACGAATCCGGCCTCGATCGGTGCGCCGAGGGTGAATGTCTGCCTTCCTCCGGGCGCGAATACTCCGAGGCAGTTCGGCCCGAGAATGCGCGTCGTCGTGCCGTCTGCGCCGCGCGTCAGTTCGTTCTGTAGGGCGGCACCGGCCTCGCCCATCTCGGCGAAGCCGCCGGTGACGACGTGGACGAAGCCGACTCCGGCGGTGGCCGCATCCGCCACGACCTTCGGTGCCGCGTTTGCGGGTACGGCCACCACGACGTAGTCGACGGCGGACGGCATCGCCTCGATCGAGGGGAAGGCGGGTACGCCGTCGACCTCTGTGGCCTGCGGGTGAAGCGCGTAGAGACGTTCGCTCCATCCGGCCGCTCGATAGGCGGCGAGGAAACGGTTGCCGAAGGTGGAGCGACTGGTGGATGCGCCGGCGACGGCGATCGCGCGTGGCGCGAACAGGCGTGAGAAGTCGGTGGCGGGTGCAGGTTCAGCTTGGGCGTGCGTGGTAGAGGTGAGGATGAGACGTGCATCGAGCGCCTGCACGCCAGTCGACGTCACGACGATCGGGTTGCACTCGAATTCCTCCAACCGGTCGCCGAGATCGTGGATCAGGCCCTGTTCGCCGGCGATTGCCAGCAGGAAGTCGACGAGTGCGCCACGATCGGCCGGCGTGCGACCCCGGGCTCCTTCCAGTAGTGGGGCGCCCGGGAAGCCGTCCACGAGTGCCTCGGCATCCTCACGGGTGAGCGGTGCGACGCGCAGCGCAGACAGGTCGAGCATTTCCGTGGCGATACCACCGAGCCCGAGGAGAACGACGGGACCGAAGGTGGAATCGCGGACGACGCCGACGATCAGCTCGAGCCCGCCCGGGTGCTGTTGCTCGACCAGGTACCCGGTCGGGACGAGATCCCTGCCGGCCAGTGAGGTTTCCATCTTGGCGGCCGCTGCCGGAACGTCGTCGGCGTCGAGGCCGAGGACGACGGCGCCGACATCACTCTTGTGGAGGAGGCCGGGGCCGAAGGCCTTCAGGACAAGTGGACCACGCAATCCGCTCACGGCCTCGGCTGCTTCACCGGCGCAACTGAAGGTCGCGCCGGCGGGCACGTCGATTCCGTACTGCGTGAGCATCGCCTTGACTCGGTGCTCCGGAACTTGCTCGTGAGCCGGTGCCGCCGAGCTGTGTGGCTCCGGTGCTGCGCCGTCGGCGGGCTCGGACGGATGGAGGACGGGGCTCGAATTCTGGGGCATCGGCGCATCCTTCTTCATAGGAAAGTATTTAAGCAAGCGATTGCTTGGTATCATACGCTGAAGGTCAGATGCTGCGCCGAAAGGATGGACGACATGGCGGAACCGACTGAACACGACAGGGACGAGCACTTCGGGAACTGGGGTCGGTGGGGAGCAGATGACGAACGCGGCGCCGCGAACCTCTTGACCGCGGAAGTTGTGCGAAACGCGGTCGACTCCGTCCGGGACGGGACGGTCATCTCGCTGGCCCTGCCCATCCGGGGGGCGACCTCCGGGCCGGCCGCATCCCGCATCCCCCATCTCGCCGGGCGGCCACTGCCGCAGCATTTCATGTCGATGGACGGCGGGGACTATGCCGCCGGGACAGGTCGGATCAAGGGCGAGATGTCGGTGGCAGATGATGCATTGATGCTCTCGCCGCACGGCACGACTACTCACATCGATGCGCTGTCGCACATGTGGCGCGGTGATTCGTTGTTCAACGGTCATTCGGCAAATCGGGTGCGCAGTTACGGCGCGACACGGTGTGGGATCGACAAACTCGGCCCGCTCATCACCCGCGGTGTGATGCTCGACGTTGCCAGTCATCTCGGCGTACCGCACCTGTCGGCGTCGGTGCGAATCGACGATCAGTTGCTCGCGGATACGGCGCAGTCTGCCGGTGTAGAAATTCGCAGCGGCGATGTGGTACTTGTCCGGACCGGATGGGCCACCGTTTTCGCGCAGGACCCGGCAAAATACAACGACGAGCAGCCAGGTCTGTGCCACAGCGGGGGCCGGTGGCTGGTCGAACGTGACGTTGTGGCTATCGGCAGCGACAACATCGCGGTGGGTGCACTCGATCCCGGGGGCGTGTTCCATGGGTCCGTCGATGAGGACATTCACATGCTGACCCTGTGGGAGCATGGTGTATCGCTCATCGAAATGCTGTGGCTGGAGGAGCTTTCGCGAACAGAGAGGGCGGAGTTTCTCTTCGTTGCCGCGCCATTGCCCATTGTGGGAGGCACTGCGAGTCCGATCAATCCGGTGGTGGTTCTCTAGGCGGGAGTTACCCGAAGTTCCTCCCGGCACGACAGTGACGAGCACCGTCGTGCCGAAGAGATCGATCCTCATCGAGTCATGCGGGCCGAGCGTCCGCATCACATCATGGTGATACCGCCGTTCACGCTGAAGGTTTGGCCGGTGACATACCCGGAGTCGGCGGAGCAGAGGAACTCAATTGCCGCCGCTACTTCGTCTGCGGAGCCCATGCGGCGCATTGGGATGGCGCCGATCAGCTTGTTCATCAATGCAGCGTTGTTCTCCGCAACAGATTGCAGCATGGCCGTGTCGATCAGCCCTGGACAGACGACATTGCTCGTGATGCCGTCGCGAGCCGTCTCTCGTGCCAGAGTTTTCGAGAACCCGAGAAGGCCGGCTTTCGTCGCGGAGTAGATGCCCTCTCCGCCGCCACCCGCTCGCGCGCTGTCGGTGGCGACGAAGACGACGCGGCCCCATCCCCGTTTCGTCATCTCTGGGATGATTGCGCGGCAGAGTTGCATGGGCGCGCGAAGATTGACCTGCCACAGCGTGTCCCACGCCGAGGGATCACTGTCGACGAACCGTTCGACCCGGGTCAGGCCTGCGTTGTTCACGAGGATGTCGACCTCGCGCAGAGCTGCGTTGTCTGCGAGAGCGAGGGCGATGGATGCGGAGTCCGCGAGGTCCATTTGGACGGCGGTTCCCCGGTCGATCGCGTTCGCTACGGATTTGGCCGCGCTGAGGTCGCGATCGAGCACGAGAACTGTTGCGCCGCGCTGGGAGAGGCGGCGGGATAGTTCAGCGCCAATGCCGGCGCCGCCACCGGTTACCAGCGCTACCTTGCCTGCGAGATCGGTCTGCATGGCTCCCGAAGATACACTACTGAGCAAGCGCTTGGGTAAGTGTATAGTGACCCACGACACCGAAAGGGGTGAAGATGGCTTCTACTGGCCAGCGCCTCGGGCGTGGCGATCGCAGTGTCGTCGCGTTACTCCTGCAGAACGACGGCGACCTGTGCCTGCTGCGGAGGAGTTCGTTGGTTGCCAGCGATCCGGGAAGGTGGCACTGTGTCACGGGCTATCTCGACTCCGGTGCCGATCCCACGGAGCACGTGTTGGTCGAATTGGTCGAGGAGACAGGGCTGTCCCGCCTGGACCTGGCCGATCTCGTCGAGGGTCCGGTGTTGTGCCTGCCCGGCGATGACGGGAATTGGACGGTGCACGTCTTCGTGGCGACCACACGCCATCAGCGGGTCCGGCTCAACTGGGAACATGAGGACGTCTGCTGGACCCCGTGGAGTAGGGCGGGGGAGGACGGCCGAGAGTTGGTGCCGTGGCTGTCCGTCCTCGTCGCCGAATCGCGGTCTCAACTGCGCACCATCATCTCATAGACAAGCGCTTGCTCAAGTAGTTAGGGTGACTCCATGTCAGCAGATCCGAACCACTCGCCGAACGGGTACGCCCTCGGCATCGACGTCGGGGGCACTTTCACCGACGTCGTCCTCGCCGGTCCGGCCGGCCAGGAATCGGTTGCCAAGACGCTCAGTACTCACGGCGACCCCACCGAAGGAATCGTCAAGGGCGTTCAGGCGGCCCTCGCCACCGCGGGCGTGGAGCCGACCGCAGTGAATCGGGTGGTCCATGCGACCACACTTGCCACCAACGCGATTCTGGAGCAGAAGGGTGTCCGAGTCGCGCACATAGGTACGCGTGGGTTTCGTAACCTGCTTCCCCTCGGCCGCTACGCGCGGGTGGAGGAAGACCGATTCGACACATTCTTCGATCCGCCGTTGTCGCCGATCCCGGCGGCCGATTGTTTCGACGTGCACGAGCGCCTCGACAGCGCTGGTGAGGTCATCATTGCCCTGGACGAGTCGTCCGTGCGCACAGTCGCCGAGCAGATCCGGGACCGCGGTATCCGATCGGTGTCAATCGCTTTGCTGCACTCATACGTGAATCCTGCTCACGAGTTGCGCACCGCAGAGATTGTGCGCGACGTGCTCCCCGCAGGGGCGACAGTCGTGACGTCGGCCGAGGTGTGGCCAGAGTTGCGTGAATACGAACGCACCACCACCACCTTGATGTCCGCCTACGTCGGCCCGGTGATGGTCTCGTATCTGCGCAAGCTCGAGCAGCGGCTTCGCGACGCCGGAATCGACGCGCGCGTGCAGGTCATGGAGTCCGGCGGGGGTGTCATGTCTGCGGACCTCGCCGGGCGGCGCGCGGTCGCGACCATCGAGTCAGGTCCCGCCGCCGGAGTGCTCGCCGCCCGTGCGGCAGGTCTGTCGGCGGGTAAACCGGATGTGATTTCGTTCGACATGGGTGGAACGACCGCGAAGGCCTCGGTGGTCCGCAACGGCGCCCCGGCTATCACCACCGAGTTCCACGTCGGCGGCAAGGGGAGCTTCGGAGGGCGCCGCGCCGGTACCGGAGTACCGATCAAGACGCCGGCGATCGACCTTGCCGAGGTCGGAGCCGGCGGCGGCAGCATCGCCTGGGTCGACCAGGGTCGGTCGTTGCGTGTCGGACCTCATTCGGCCGGTTCGGAGCCGGGCCCGGCGTGCTACGCCCGCGGCGGGCTGGACCCAACTGTCACCGACGCGAACCTCGTCCTGGGCTACCTCGATCCGATTGGTTTCGCGGGAGGAACGATGGGCCTGGAACCCGAGAATTCAGACCGCGCGATCCGCGAGCGTGTGGCGGAGCCGCTCGGTGTCGGTCTCGAAGCCGCGGCAAACGCGATTCACGAGATCGCAAACGCGACAATGGCTGCCGCGGTGCGGGTGGTTACTGTCCAGCGTGGCCTGGATCCTCGGAATTTTTCCGTCGTCGCATTCGGCGGCGCGGGCCCGATGCATGCGGCGCGAGTGGCCGAGGAGTTCGACATCGGCACCGTCATCATTCCCCCGTCCTGCGGTGTCGGCTCCGCGGTCGGGCTCTTGGGCACCGACTTGAGCACCGATCGTGTCCTCACCCGCCTGTGCCACGAGAACGAGATCGACGGTAGGTCGGTCGACGACACCTTCGTTCAGCTCTCCGAGGCCGCGGCCACGGATCTCGGTGTGGAACTCGCCGCACCGACCACCCGAGTCGAGCGATCAGTCGACGTGCGCTTGGCCGGCCAGGCACACGAATTGACCATCCGGATCAGCGACGGCGGCAGCGGCAGGCACTGGGATGACACGTCGCTTCCGGAATTGCGTGCGCGCTTCGCCACGAAGTACAAGGAGGCATACGGAATCGACGGTTCCGGCCCGATCGAACTGGTGAGTTACCGAGTCCGGGTCACCCATGTCGTCCCCAAAGTACCTCTCGGGCGCCGCGCGACTTCCGATGCACGGGGCCAGGGGCCATCACGGAAGCGACGCGTATGGTTCCGGGAGTTCGGTGAATACCGGGAAACCCCTGTCTACGAACGCGAAGGAATCGGCGCCGAGCCGGTGCCGGGCCCCCTCGTCATCGCGGACGGTGAATCGACCATTGTGGTCCCACCGGCATGGAATGCCCTGGTCGACGGCGAGTTCAACGTAATTCTCTCGCGCGCTTCGGAGGAGAAGTAATGACGCACGTTCTAGCCGGCGGATCGGCCCCGACTCTCGACGCCAGCGGACAGAGCGCAGCGCAACTGACGTCCGAGGTGCTCCGCAACGCACTCGTCGTCGCAGCGGAAGAGGCGAGCATCGTCGTCGTGCGGTCCGCCTTCTCGACCTTCGTCGTGGAGGGTTCCGACGCGTCGGCGGCCATTCTGGACAAGGACGGCCGCCTCATCGCTCACTCGATGGCCACGACCCTGATGAACAGCATGGCGCTGTCGGTGGCGGTGCCCTTCCTGCTCGCCGACATCCCGATCGACACGATGCGTCCCGGAGATGTGTTCGCCACCAACGATGCGTACAAAGGCGGGGTACACACCAACGACATCCTCATCTTCAAGCCGATCTTCGTCGCGGGCACGGTGGAGTACTTCACCGCGACCTTGATCCATGTGTCGGACATCGGCGGGGCCTCAGCCGGTGGAATGGCGTCCTTGGCCACCGAGATCTTCGCCGAGGGACTGCAACTGCCGCCGGTCCGCGTCGCCAGTGCGGACGGGCTGGAGGACCCGATCATGCGGATCCTTGCACTGAACAGCCGGACACCGGACAAGGTGCAAGGCGATGTCCGCGCACTCATTGCGGGCGCGTCGACCGCGGCCAAACGCGTCGAAGAACTCATCGAAGAATACGGAGTGCAGGGATTCGCGGACGGCGTCAACGACTACCTGGACTACACCGAAGTACTCACCCGAGCGGCGATCGCGGAGTTGCCTGCCGGAATCTACTGTTCGGACTACACAATCGACGACGACGGTGTAACCGGCCTGCACCACCATCGTGTGCAGGTGGCGGTGACCATCGGCGACCGCGAGATCTCGTTGGACTTCGAGGGCACCGACAAGCAAGTCGCTGCTGCCGTCAATTCGAGTATCTCCCAGTCGCTCGCCGCAGCGGTGTTCGCGTTCAGGTGCTTCGTCGACCCGACGATCCCGATGAACGACGGGTGCCTGCGCGTCCTGCAGGTGAATCTCCCCGAGGGCACACTGCTGAATGCCCAGTCGCCGTACCCCTGTGGTGGACGCTTCCTCCCGGCATACGCGGCGATGGAGGCCGTCCTCCAGGCGCTGTCCGATGCCGTCCCTGAACGAGCCATCGCGGCATCAGGGATCCTGCAACCCTTCTCGATCGCCGCGACGACGGCACCGTACTGGGTCCATCTCGCCTACGAATTCGGAGGAGTGGGAGCC
Organism: Rhodococcus sp. NPDC056960; assembly: GCF_042674125.1. Taxonomy (NCBI): domain Bacteria; kingdom Bacillati; phylum Actinomycetota; class Actinomycetes; order Mycobacteriales; family Nocardiaceae; genus Rhodococcus; species Rhodococcus sp. NPDC056960. Next base: position 84,587 of record NZ_JBHURF010000032.1, read on the forward strand.
CGTTTCGGAAAGGACGGGCCGGATGCCACCGGGATTCACTTCGGCCTCGGGCGGAACTCGGTTCCTCAGGTCGAGCCGGTAGAAGTGCGCTGCCCGCTCATCGTCGAGGAGGTCGAGTACATCGCGAACTCCGGCGGGCCAGGACGCTGGCGCGGCGGCCTCGGAACCCGCACGGTGTTCCGGCTTCTCGCCGACGCCTACGTCACCACTCGCGGCGATCGGCTCGAAACCGGCCCCCGCGGGCGTGACGGAGGGAGCCCCGGGGTCACCGGCGCCTTCAGGAAACGCACACTCGCCGGAGACACTGTCGTTCTCAACTCGAAAGTCAACAACGAACTCTTTCTCGCGGGTGAGAAGTTCATCGTCGAGACGAGTGGCGGCGGCGGAATCGGAAATCCATTCGAACGGCCCGTGGAAAGCGTCGTCGACGACGTCGCGGCCGCACGGATCACAGTTGAGGGCGCACGCAGTGCCTACGGCGTGATCATCACCTCGGACGGCGAGATCGACCACGCGGCGACCGATGCACGAAGGGCTGCCACCCATGAATAGATCACCAGCCGTCGAATGGACAACCCGCGTAACCAAAGGAAGTGATCGATCGTGACCAGCCCTGACCGCACACGGATGAAGTTCGGTGTCTTCCTCGGGCCCGAGCACAAGCCGTCGAACAATCCCACCTGGGACCTCGAGCGCGACCTCCAGTTCATCGAACACCTCGACAAGCTCGGGTTCGAGGAAGCCTTCGTCGGTGAGCATCACTCGAGTGGCTGGGAAATCATCTCCAGTCCGGAACTCTTCATCGCGGCAGCCGCTCAACGCACCCGAAACATCAAACTGGGCACCGGAGTGGTCTCGCTTCCCTACCACCATCCGTTGATGGTGGCCGAACGGATGACACTGCTGGACCATCTCACCCGCGGTCGGCTCATCATGGGCGTCGGGCCGGGTGCACTGCCGTCCGACGCGGCGATGATGGGGCTCGAGTACTCATCGCTCCGTGAACGAATGGAAGAATCCCTCGAAGCGATTCTCGCATTGTTCACCGCCGACGAATGTATCGACCGCAAAACCGAGTGGTTCGAACTGCGACAGGCCCAGCTGCAGATGCTGCCCTATACGCGCCCCCACCCGGAGGTGGCTGTCACGGCCGTCATCTCACCTGCGGGCGCTATGTTGGCCGGGCGATTCGGATTGCCGATGCTCGCTCTCGCAGCCGCCACCGACGCCGGCAGCCGCGTGCTCGCCGAACACTGGGACATCTACTCGGAGCAGCGCGCGCTGCACGGACACGGACCGGGCGACCGCCGAGACTGGCGGCTGGTGAGTGTCATTCACGTGGCTCCCACACGGGAAGAAGCTGAGCGTCAGGTCTCGTACGCCATAGAAGACGCCGGCCGTTACCTGTTCCGGGATGCGAGCTTTCTGAAGGCCATCTACGATTCGTCGGGTCTGGATGAGGGGGCTTCGGTCCTCGACGTGTTCCGCGCGTCCAATCTCGGTGTGGTCGGAACGCCGCAAGATGCGATCGAGCACATCGAGCGCATGCAAGAAATGTCCGGCGGCTACGGCACCCACCTGATCCGAGTGCTCGATTGGGCATCACCGCAGGACACGCTGAACTCGTACGAGTTGTTTGCGAGGGAGGTCGTGCCGCACTTCCAGGATTCGAATCGTCGTCGAATCGAGAACTGGAACACCTTCCACAACTCCGAGGGTGACTTTCAGGTAGCGCTCGGAGCGGCGAATGCCCGCGCCCGCAAACGCTACGAAGACACGAAGTCGAATCGGTTGTGAGCGCCGGCGTCCGCAAGTTCACGCGAGAGAATTGGAGAATCCGATCATGACCCAGCAGGTTTCCGTCGGGAACGTGTTGTATCCCGTCGACGATGTCGACTCCGCGGTGAAGTTCTACGAATCGGTGTTGACCCTTCCGACGAAATTTCAGGACGGCACTCGATTCGCTGCGCTCGACGGTCGCAAGGTCACCGTCGCCATCGCCGGTCCCGAAGAGGACGTCACCGACGGTCGCGTCGCAGCGTCCTTCAAGGTGTCCGATGTCGCGTCTGCGGTGGATGCCGCTGTCGCCGCCGGCGCGACGATCGTCCGCGATCCGGAGGACGGGCCGCACGAGACACGTGCAGTTGTGCTGGACCCCTGGGGCAACGCACTAGTGCTGTACGCGCCGTTGAAGGCGTGAGGGGCGGCATATCAGGTCGATTCAGCGGGCCATACAAGTGTGGGGAGACCGAATGTCCAACAACATCTTCGGATTGGACGGTCGCACCGCACTGGTCACCGGCGCCGGAAATGGTATCGGCCGTGCGACGGCGATTGAACTCGCCGCCGCGGGAGCCGTAGTGGGCTGTGCGGATATCGACGACGAGTCGTGCCGAAGCTGTGCAGACGAGATCACGGCGAAGGGTGGCACCGCATTTTCCTACACCTTGGACGTGCGCTCACAGGCCGGCTTCGAGTCCGTTGCGTCGAATCTGTTCCTCCGGACGGGCCGGATCGATGTTCTGGCGAACGTCGCCGGCGCGATCACTGCCCGCGGGCCCCTGTTATCCATGCGCGACGACGAGTTCGACCACGGGCTCACTCTCAACCTGAAAAGTCTCGTATACGGATGTCGAGCCGTCGGCAACGCGATGATCAGTGGCGGCGGTGGAAGCATCGTCAACATCTCGTCCGGAACGGTTGACGGCCGCGCGCCCGACCTCGGGGCATACAGCATCCCGAAGGCGGGTGTTCTACAGCTCACCCGAACCCTCGCCATGGAACTAGGCGGCGATCGCGTCCGGGTGAACACCGTGTCTCCCGGATACATCTCGACATCGATGACCGCAGCTCACTATCGGAACCCGGACGGCACAGTGAACCAAGAGCAACAGAACACAATCGACGGTGAACACAGTGCCGAAATTCCTCTCGGTCGACCCGGTCGAGCGAGCGAGGTCGCCGCCGCTGTCACGTTCCTGGCCTCGGATGCCGCGTCGTACATCACCGGGCAGATCTTGCGAGTCAACGGCGGATTGGCGATGCCGCTGTGACCTTCCAGCTTCCACCAGTTCCCGACTTCGCATTTCCCGGGTTCGCGGACAGCTGCGCGGTTGTCGTCGGTGGGGCGAGTGGTGGTGTCGGCTCGGCATTGGTCCGGCTGCTTCTTCGCGCCGGCTCGGCTGTGATCGTCGTGGACCGTGACGAAAAGCGTTCAGAAGAACTCGCCGCAGCCGTCGGCCACACCGAATCGCTGCGCTCAGTGCTGACAGATATCACCACCGAAGGTGGGATCCGTGACCTCGAATCTGTCCTCGACCGACCCGGCCGCCCGGTCCGGCACCTCGTCAATGTCGTCGGCGGCGTGACCGGTGACGAGATCGGACACTTCCTTCACCTGGATTCAGACCAATGGGGTCGTGCTCTCGCGACGAACGTGACCTACGCGCTGCGAACCAGCCAGACGGTCGCGCGCCACATGGTCGACGAGCGCCGTGGTTCGATCGTCAACCTGTCCGTCGCGGACGCCGAGCGAGCAATGCCCTGGTTTTCGTACTATGGCGCGACACGATCGGCCCTCGATTCCCTGACTCGCACCATGGCCGTCGAACTCGGACCCTTCGAAGTTCGAGCAAACACCGTGTCGTGGGGGCTGATCAATTCACCGAGAATGCATCCCGCGCGCACATCCGAGAGAAACCGGGAACGTGACGTCATTCCGCTGGGCAGACGTGGGCTGGTCGCAGACGTCGCCTGCGCGGCGATGTTCTTGCTGTCAGATCTGGCTCAGTACGTCACGGGCCAGAACCTCGCGGTCGACGGAGGACTGTCACTGTGCGGGCCGCAGTACGAGCACACCGAGAACATTCCGGTGTTCCTGGAATCAGAACCCGCGCGCAAGATGCTTCGCGGGCAGTTCGACAGCATCATGCGCCACGACGATGGGCGGCTTCGCCGCCCGTGAGTGGGTGAGGAGTCCAGAGACCCGTCACCCACTCACGGGCCGTTAGACCGCAGACTCGGCGACGTTCGAGACCTGCAGGATCGAATGGCCCAGTCTGCTGTCCTTCGTGCGGAGATAATCAATGTTGTGCGGATTGACGTATGGTGGCCGGGCAACGCGTTCGGTCACCGTGACTCCGTACTCCGACAAGGCTTTAACCTTCTCGGGGTTGTTCGTGATCAGTCGGGCCCGCGTGATCCCGAGATCCCTCAGAACGGCAGCGGCGACCGCGTAATTCCGTGAGTCGACAGGCAGGCCCAGCTCGATGTTTGCGTCGACGGTGTCGTACCCCGCATCCTGCAGCCCGTATGCGGCGAGCTTCGCGCCGAGACCGATTCCTCTCCCTTCATGGCCTCGCACGTAGACGAGCACTCCAGAGCCCTCCGCTGCGATGGTTTCGAGCGAATCCCTCAGCTGTGGACCGCAGTCACACCTGAGGGAGCCCAGAATATCGCCCGTCAGGCATTCACTGTGCACGCGAACGAGGGGAGCAGTGGCGGTGGCGGCGGAATCGGCAAGATGGGGTGCCCCGGCCACGAGTGCGAGGTGTTCAATGCCGTCGTGGGCGCGAAACGCGTAGGCGGCGAACTCTCCGAAGTCTGTCGGAATACGGGCGTCGGAAACGCGGCTGACCATGCGCTCGTTCCGCCTACGGTACTCGACGAGGTCCCGCACGCTGATGATCGGCAGGTGGTGCTGCCGCGCGAATCGGAACAACGACGTCCGGCGCGACATCTCACCGTCGTCGTCGACCAATTCGCACAGCACTCCGACAGACTCGACTCCTGCGATGCGGCACACGTCGACCGTCGCCTCGGTGTGCCCAGCCCGCTCGAGTACTCCGCCCGCCTGAGCCAGAAGTGGCATGACGTGCCCGGGCCGGGTGAGGTCGTCCGCACGGGTGCGCGAGCTGGCGAGCTTGCGTGCAGTCACTGCACGATCGGCCGCGGAAATACCTGTCGTGACATCGTCTCTGGAGTCGACCGATACTCCGAACGCGGTTCCGAGGCCTTCACCGTTGGCGGTCGCCGGCACCATCAGGGGCAATCCGAGTGCCGCAGCTCGTTCTTCCGGCATGGCGACGCAAACGAAGCCGGAGGTGTGACGAACGATGAACGCCATCTTTTCGGTGGTGACGTGCTCGGCAGCCATGACGAGGTCTCCCTCGTTCTCACGGTTCTCGTCATCGACGACGACGATGATCTCGCCGCGTGCGATGGCATCGAGAGCTTCGGTGACGGTGTCGAACTCGTCGTGACGAACGGGGTCGATCTGTTCGACAGATGGAAAACGGTGAGTTCTCATGATGCCTCCCACGGGGCAGGAAATCGGATGATTCTCGATCGTGAGTTGAGCCCACTCGGATCGGACGCAGGTTCAATCCGAGTGGTGGGCGGCGAGTCGTCGCGCCGCTGAGCGGGGATGATCAGTCTGCTGCGAGGTGCAGACGACCGTACTTTCCCTTGTGGAAGAGAAGCGGTGTCCGGTCGTCGGCGTACAGGTGCAGCACTCTCGATACGACGATGACGTGGTCGCCGGCGATGTGTTCGGCTTCGATGCGAGCTTCGATCCAGGCAACTGCGTCTTCGACGATCGGCGCTCCGGAGGGGGACGGATTCCACGCCAGTCCCGCGAACTTGTCGCCACCCTTGACCGCGAGCTTCCGGCCGACATGTTCCTGATCCTCGGCGAGAATGTTGATGACGAAGGTTTCTGCGCGTTTGATCGCGGGCCACGAGCTGCTGGTGTGGGCGACGCAAAACGCCACCAGTGGCGGATCGAGTGACACCGAGGTGAAGGAGTTCGCTGCCAGCCCTGCTCCCTGTCCGGTGGTCGGATCGAAGGCGGTGATTGCGATGACTCCGGTTGCGAAGTGTCCCAGTACGGATCGCATGGTTGAGGCATCGACCTCGGGGAGATTCGCGAGGTGTTCCGGTGTTGACGTCGTGCTCATTTCGGCCTCCGAAGGGTTGTCGGTTACAGGTGGTGCCCGCGGTCGTCGTGAATCGACGGCGGCGCCGAATCCTCACGTACGTGCGGGTCGATCTCGACGTCGATGGAGATTGGTGTGATTGCGGTGATGGCTTGGGCGATGCGGCCGTGCCACATTCCGTTCGCGACCAGACTTTCGCGGTTGAACGACACGAACACCGTCGCGGAGTCGAGGGTGCCCTGCCGTGCAATGCGCAGTTCCCAGTGCGCGATGCCGTCGATACCTCGCAGGGCGCGGGTCAGTGCGGTGAAGGAGACCCACCTGCCGCGGATGAGGATCAAATCGCCGTAGGTATGGGTGGGCGCGGTGATCGAGTCGCCGTCGGGGGTGCTGAGGTATCCGGTTCTGATGCTCGCTTCGCTGAGGGTCGAGTGCCACGGGTACCGGACCACGATCTCGGCGAGGTGCCCGTCGGCGACGGGGGTCGCCGACGGTACGAGTGCGATCAGGCTGTCGCGCGTCGGGATCAACGCGGTAGCCTTCGGTGCCTTGTGCGCGATCGGAATACCGCTGATCGGGTCGCTGAACAGTTCGACGGTCTGTGCACCGAATTCGCGTCCCAGGTGCTCGATCTTCTTCGGGTCGGCGATCTCACCGGTGAGCAGGATCATGCGAAGTTCGAGGTCGAGGGGGTCGACGAGGAATTCGAGGTGTAGGCGAGCGAGGAAGTCGGCGACCCCGGTGGGGGTTCCCACCAACACGTTTGCGCGGATGTTCTCGAGCGTGCGCAGAAGCCTCATTCGTCCGCGTGGGCCGACGGTGGCCGCGGCGGCGGCAATTTCGGATGCCGCCTCGGCGACCAGGACCCCGCCGAGGTCTCCGTCGTTGTTGAGAGCCACGACGACGCGGTCGGTGGTCTTGATCCCCGCGGCAGTCAGGGTCTCGGCCGTCAGTGAGAGCGCCGCGGACCGGTCGTCGGCGGCGAGGGGGAAGGCGGTCGACGCCGTCGGATCGACATGCAGGAGTCCGGTCGCCTTGGCGGCGGCGATGCCGGGGGCCGTGTTGCGGCAGAGCGGTTCCGGACGTGTCTCCACGGATTCGGTATGTGTCATCGGATCTCCACGACATCGGAGGCGAACAGTTTGATCGAGCTGAGGACATGCTCGTTGTCGAGGCCACCGACCTGGAACTGTCCGATGAGGTCGGTGACGCCGGCTTCCTCGAGTCGCTGCACTGCCTTACGAGATCCTTCGACGTCGTCGATGACGATCATGAGGTTCTCGCGGAGTGTCTCGATCGCCTCTTCCTGGGACTGCCCCGCGGCCAGGGCGCCGAGAACGCGGTGGCTGGCGTGACGCGCGTCGTAGTAGTCGGGGGGAGCCACCAGGTTGACCTGGCGGCGGATGTACCACATCACGGCGTCGGCGGCGTTGGCGTGTGCCTCGTCCGTGGTCGGGGCGACGTGCCAGGGAATCATCAGGGCGATCTTGCGAGTCTCCGGATCGAAACCGTGGCGGGCGAGTTCTTCTTTGTACTTCGCGATGTCTTCGGCAACGTCGTCGATGCCTTTGAGCATCGTCATGCCGAGGAGGTTGTAACCGCGACGGGCGGCCTGCAGGTAGCCGTCGAGGCTGGTCGATGCCACCCAGACGGGAGGGTGTGGTTCCTGGACCGGGCGCGGGTAGACGCCGACGTCGGGGACGCTCCAGTATTCGTGCTCGGCGCTGTAGGGCTCGCCGTCTGCTTCCCAGATGCCGAGGACCGTGTCCAGGTTGTCTTCCCACAGGGTGCGGGACTGTTCGAAGGGACGCTGGAACGCCTGGTATTCGAGTGGGGAGGCGCCGCGACCTGTGCCGAACTCGATGCGGCCACCCGAGACGATGTCCATGGTGGCCACGCGCTCCGCGGTGCGGATGGGGTGGGAGAACGGCAGCAGGACGACCCCGAGTCCGAGTCGGATCTGCTTGGTCACCCGTGCCAGTGCGCTCAGAACGATGTCCGGTGCCGACGAGTGGGAGAAGCCGCGTGTGAAGTGGTGCTCGACCATCCAGGCGGTGGTGTAGCCGAGTCCGTCGGCCAAGGTGACCTGTTCGATGAGGTTCTCGAACGCCTGCTGCTCGACCTCTTTGGTGCGTCCGCGTACCTCGAGTTCATATCCGAGGCCTGCCCGCAGCTTTGCCATGCTGAAACTCCTGTCGGTTGTACCAAGCGATTGCTTGAGGTTGCCCCTGTGTGCGGCTCTGAAAAGAGCGTAACCCAAGCGCTTGCTCAAATGCTATACGCTGACGCCATGGAGATATCGGATTGGGTCGGATACAAGCTGGGAACGCGGTTGGTTCGGTATCGAGAAGAGGACGCGATCTTGTACGCCCTTGCGGTCGGTGCGCGCGCCGATGAGCTACCACTCGTCTTCGAACGTGAACTGAAAGTTCTGCCGACATATGCGCTTACACTAGGTTTGTGGGTCGCCGACGCGGCATCCGAGGCCGGAGCATTCGTGCCGGCGCACGCTCTCCACGGCGCGCAATCGCTGACCATGTACGGCCCCCTGCCCCGCGCGACCGCATTCGAGGTGACCGGGCACGTCGAGGCCGTTCGGGATACGGGTAAATCCGCAATCCTCGACATCGTTGCCGAGAGCGACTACTTTTCCGCCACGTACTCGATCATCCTTCCCGGTCGCGGCGGGTTCTCGACGCCGGTGGCCGGGACGTCGAACACGGTCAGCCGGCAGTGTGCCGCGGAGTTGGAAGACACGCTCTGTGTCGAACTGCCGTCGGAACGAGCCGTCCTGTACAGGCTCACCGGCGATCGCCACCTCATTCACGTCGACCCATCGGCCGCTCGGGCGGCGGGATTCGCCAGGCCGATCCTCCATGGACTCTGCACTCTCGGGACCGTTGCGAAAGCGTTGGCCGAACCGTTGGGCAGGCAACCATGGGAGCTCTCGGCAATCGAAGCGCGATTTGCCGCACCTGTGTATCCGGGCAGCAAGCTCGATATCGCCATGGAGAGGTCGCCCGTGGAGGGCATGGAGCGTATCGCGTACACCGCCTCGGTCGACGGGATCGGTGTTCTCACCGGTGGGAAAGTGAGTTACCTGCACTGCGACTGAGGTCGGAAGTCTCGCCGATCGATACGCGGTCGGCGAGATGTCAGGGCCGCTCGAGAATCGCTGCACTGCCGTAACTTCCACCGAACCCGGTGCACAATGCGACGTGTGGCGATGCGACTTGGTGGGACGTTGCAGTGCCACGCAGCTGCCGGACGGCTTCGAGGATGTTGTTGAGTCCGTGCACGTAACCCTCCGACAGTAACCCGCCGTGCGGATTGACCGGCAGCGTCCCGGAGGGGAGGGTGTTACCCGAACGTACGAAATGTCCGCTTTCGCCGCGGTTGCAGAAGCCGAAATCCTCGAGCTGCTGGAGGACGACGGGGGAGTACGCGTCGTAGAGCAGTGCGAGGTCGACATCATCCGGTGTCAGGCCTGACATGTCCCACAGCTTTCCTGCGAGGTAGCGCGAGAACAGCGAGGAGACGTCCCCGGCCTTGTCCATGCTCGACGCTCCCGGCCCGCCACCGCGAACCACTGTGGTGATTCGGGGACTGCCCGGCCTGGCTGCGTCTGCGATGTCTGTTCTGCTCACGATCAACGCGGCGCCGGCGTCGGTTTCTTGGCAGCAGTCCGCGCGGCGCAAGGGCGTCGATATCCAGGGGCTCGCAAAATAGTCGCCGGTTGTCATCCCTCTGGTGAGTAGGGCGCGGGGGTTCGAAGCAGCGAGGTGGCGGGACTGGCAGACTACGGCGGCGAGGTCGTCCTCGGTTGCCGCGGTGTCGTGCATCCAGCGTGCCGAGGACAAGGCGAACAAATTGACCGGTCCGGCCATGCCATACGGCCGGGTGAACTGCGCTTCGCCGCCGGCCAATCGCAGTGGGGCTTGGCTCATCCGTTTGCCCGAGCGCCCGTTGAGGGCGCGATAGATCAGGACGTTCGATGCGGTGCCCGAATGGATGAGCATGGAGGCATCGCCAAGGATCGAGGCGGATTGCGTTCCTCCGCCGTATATTTCGTTTGTCCATATTGCGGGGGGCAGGTGGAGTCGCTCAGCGACTTCCGTGACGGGCGCGGAGTCGTTCATGTGGTAGCACAGGACACCGTCGATGTCGGAGGCGGTGAGACCGGCGTCGGCGATTGCGGCGCGGCTTGCTGTCAATGCGAGTTGGAGTGGGCTGACGCCGGAGTCCCGCGAAATGTCGGTGAGGCCGATGCCGGTGACGGCTGCTGCTCCGGTGAATGCTTGCTGTGCCATTTGCTCCCCTTGTAAACCAAGCGCTTGCTTGAAACAATACTGCCATGCGAATTCGTGTGGCACCCGAACCGAGCGAGATCGCTCGTCCGTTCTGGGAGGGGTGCAACGTCGGGAAGCTCTTGATTCAGCGGTGCCGCCAGTGCGGAACCTTCATCCATCATCCGGAGCCCGAGTGCGTCCGGTGCGGGAGTGCGGATCTCATCTTCGATCCAGTTGACGGCACGGGGCGAATCGAAACGTTTACGGTGGTGCACCGGAGTTTCGTGCCGAGCTACCAGGACGCCACACCATACGCGGTCGGTTGGATCGCGCTGCCGGAACAGAGAAACCTCAGAATCTTCAGCGCAATCCACGGGAAGGATGTGCTCGACGCGGTGGTGATCGACGCACCGGTCGAGGTTCGGTTCGAACAAGTGGAAGGCTTCGGAGCGGTCCCTGTCTTCGTGTTGCGGTGACGCATACACGGGCGCGGACCAATTGCCGACGGCGCTGCTTCATGTCGGCTGCTCCCGCTTTCGGACCCATCGGGCGACGTTCGCACCCGTCAAGTCTCACCGCGGCCTCACACGTTCGCGAAATCTCTTGGCTTCATCGACTTTGAAAAGGACGCCGAACTTTGAAAATGGGATTGATAGGTCTCGGGAAAATGGGACACAACATGCGGGAGCGGCTACGTGCTCACGGCCACGACGTCGTCGGATTCGATCCGCACGTGGCCTCCGCCGACGTCGACACCTTGGCGCAGCTGGTGTCCGGACTCGACGTACCCCGAACCGTCTGGGTCATGGTTCCGCACGGACAGCCCACCCGGCGCACAGTCGAGGAGCTCGCGGGGCTCCTCGATCCCGGTGACCTCGTCATCGAGGGCGGAAACTCCCGCTTCACCGACGACCAACTGCACGCGGAGCAATTGGCGGCGCGCGGCATCGACTACCTCGACTGCGGCGTCTCGGGTGGTGTCTGGGGCCGGGAAATCGGATACGCGCTGATGGTCGGCGGTGACACCACCGTCGTACAACGAGCGATGCCGCTCTTCGAGGCGTTGCTGCCAGAGGGGGAACTTGCAAAGTGCTTCGTCCACGCAGGACCGGTCGGAGCGGGTCACTTCGCGAAAATGGTGCACAACGGTGTGGAGTACGGCCTCATGCAGGCATACGCCGAGGGGTACGAACTTCTGAACGCCCAGGACCTCGTCACGGACGTGCGCGGTGTCCTGGAAGCGTGGACAGCAGGAACGGTCGTGCGGTCATGGCTGCTGGATCTGCTGGTCGAGGCGCTCGCAGCCGATCCCGGTCTGACAGACATATCCGGCTATGTCGCCGATTCGGGTGAGGGCCGTTGGACAGTTGAGGAGGCAATCGCGCACTCGGTGCCGATCCCGGTGATCTCGGCGGCGCTGTTTGCTCGCTTCGCCTCGCAACAGCCGGACTCGCCGGCGATGAAAGCGGTTTCCGCCCTTCGGAACCAGTTCGGTGGGCACGCAATGCAGAAGGTCGCCCTGTGACCGCCGCACAGTCCCGGATCCCGGCGTCGGCGCGTCCCGGGCGAAATCTCGGCAGGGAGATGTTTGCGGCAGCGTGGAGCGACCTCGAGGCCGAGAGTGTGACGGTCCGCGCCCACCATCTCCGGACCCTGTTCGCCGAAGATCCGGCGCGCGGTCACGAACTGACCATCACGGCGGGCGACCTGTACATCGACTACAGCAAGAATTTGCTGACCCGCGAGACTCTCGACAAGCTCATCTCTCTCGCTCGGGCTGCGGCCGTCGAGGAACACCGAGACCTCATGTTCGCCGGTGGGCGGATCAACACCAGCGAGGACCGGGCGGTGCTGCACACTGCGCTGAGGATGTCACCCGGGACATCGTTCTCGCTCGGCGGTCGCGATATCGCAGCCGAGGTCCGTGACGTGCTCGACCGGATGGGGGACTTCACCGACCGCCTGCGTTCGGGGGACTGGCGAGGAGCGTCCGGTGAGCGGATCTCCACGGTGGTCAACATCGGCATCGGAGGCTCCGATCTCGGGCCCGCGATGGTATACCGGGCGCTTCGACCCTATGTCGGTGCCGGCATCGAGGCCCGGTTCGTCTCGAACGTCGACCCGGCCGACATGTCCGCTGCGTTAGAAGATCTCGATCCGGCCCGCACACTCTTCATCGTCGCCTCGAAGACGTTCACCACCCTGGAAACCTTGTCCAACGCCGGCCTCGCACGCTCATGGTTGGTGGATTCTCTCGGTGAGAGCGCAGTCTCACGGCATTTCGTTGCCGTCTCCACGAACACAGAGGCGGTCGCCGCATTCGGCATAGACCCGGCAAACATGTTCGGATTCTGGGAGTGGGTCGGCGGCCGCTACTCGGTCGGCTCATCGATCGGTCTGGCCGTCATGGCCGCTATCGGCAGGGAACGCTTCGCGGAGTTCCTAGCGGGTTTCCACACGATCGACGAGCACTTCCGTACCGCACCGCTCGAGCAGAATGCACCGATAGTACTCGGGCTGCTGAATGTCTGGTACGCGAGTTTCCTGGATGCGCACTCCCGGGCAATCCTGCCTTATGCGCATGATTTGGCGAGGTTTCCGGCGTATCTTCAGCAGCTGGCGATGGAATCGAACGGAAAGTCCGTTCGTCGGGACGGCACACCGGTGCGCTCCCAGACCGGCGCGGTCCTGTGGGGCGAGCCGGGAACGAACGGGCAACACGCTTTTCATCAACTGCTGCACCAAGGTACACGCCTCGTTCCTGCTGATTTCATCGGATTCGCAACGTCGGCGGCGGACCTCTCCGCGGCGTCGGAGACCATGCACGAGATCCTTCTCAGCAATCTGCTGGCGCAGGCCCAGGTCCTGGCATTTGGACGGGAGAGCGGTGAGATCGAATCCGAGGGCACCGCTCCGGAGCTCTTGGCACACAAGGTGATGCCGGGAAACCGCCCCAGTACGACGATCCTCGCTCCACGGCTGACACCGTCGGTGCTGGGGCAACTCATCGCCCTCTACGAACATCAGGTTTTCGTAGAGGGGGCGGTCTGGGACATCAACTCGTTCGATCAGTGGGGTGTCGAGCTGGGGAAGGCGCAGGCGCTGGCCCTGCAGCCGGCGCTGGCACGGTCGGAGGCGGTCGCGGATTGTGGTGATCCGTCGACCGACACGCTCGCGAATTGGATCCGCGCTGCGCGCCGTGCAGCACCGTTCGACTGAGAGGCGGAACGGTGTCAGCCCGCGACTCGCGGCCTGGCACCGTTTTCCATCGCCCACACGGAACGACGTCGGTACGCTTTCCGATCGTCTTCCGACAGTCCACCCCAAGTTCCGTATCGTTCGCCGGCTTTCTCTGCGTACGAACGGCATTGGTCGCGGACAGGGCACCGTTCGCAGATCTGCTTCGCCGCCCGTGCCCGCGCAGAGCGCTCGCGACCGCGTTCATTGTCAGGGTGAAAGAACAATGCGGCGTCGTCGCTTCGGCACCGTGCGCGCAGTTGCCAGTCCCAGGCGTCGGTAAGGGGCGGGGGAAGTTCCATCGGAATTGGGGCGGGCATGGGTCGTCCTGTTCGTCTCGTGCGCTGCGTACACCCTTCCGGAAGACCGACGGTGTCGCCGCAACCGCAGCTAACCAAGCGATTGCTTGGTATTCTACAGCCTGACGTGCACGACGGAATACCCCAAGGACAGTCAAACCCGGAAGGCCCGCACAGTAACTGTGCGGGCCCTCGTCGGTGTTCGGGTCAGAAGTTGATCATGTGTCCGGCGAGACCGTGGATGGCCTCCTGCAGGGCCTC
>NZ_JBHURF010000033.1:0-98068 GCF_042674125.1 Rhodococcus sp. NPDC056960
TGTGGACCGAATACGACGGCTCCACCCTCCGCGAAAAACTCTACGGCCCCGGCGCCGTCCGACTCCGCGACGACCACCCCGGACTCCGATTCGGCAGCCGCGCCGCCGTCTGATCACACACACCACTCATACCTGACTTCCACTGCCTCCTAGCCCATCCCGGCGGAAACAGACGGTGGGAGCGACCCCGAAGAGGAACTTCATGCAGACCACCGAACTCCACGACGTCGCCACCACACTGCGCACCGCACGCGTGAACGGTGTGCCGGTCACCCCTCCGACCAAGACCTGGCCCGCCCTCGACGCGGACTCCGCCTTCGCCGTTCAGCGGATCAACGTCGAACACGCCGTCGACAACGGTGACCGCTTGGTCGGGTACAAGCTGGGCAACATCGCGAAGGTCATGCAGGAGGCCTTCGGACTCGGACAACCCGACTACGGGTTCCTGCTCGCGAGCATCTTCGCCTACGAGGGCACCACCCTCGAACGCAACGACTACATCGAGCCGTTCGTCGAACTCGAACCCGCATTCGTGCTGAAGAGCAGCCTGCGCGGACCCAATGTCACTGTCGCCGACGTCATCAACGCGATCGACTACGCACTGCCCGCCATCGAGATCATCGACTCCCGCGTCCAGAACTGGGCCATCGACCTTCCCGACACCCTCGCCGACAACGGATCCACCGGTGCGGTCCTCCTCGGCGGCACCCCCCGCCGCATCACCGACCTGACCCTGCGGGACATGCGCGGCACCCTCCGCTTCAACGGTCGCGAGGTCATCACCGGGAACACCCGCAACATCCTCGGCAACCCGCTCGCCGCAGTCGCTTGGCTGGTCAACCGCCTCGCCGCCTACGACGTCGAGTTCCTGCCCGGTCAGGTCATCCTCCCCGGCAGCTGCCTGCAGGCCGTCCCCATGAACCAGGCCGGTCAGTGGGTCGGAGAATTCGAAGGCTGGGGCAGTATCGAATTCGACGTTTCGCACCAGACGAACTGATCCGACCAGCCCCTCCGGGCATCACCATTCCGCCGAGTTGCCAGACTCCGCGGACCCGATCCTCGTTCGCTCAGGAAACAGAGCGCCTCTGCACTACTGGGCGAACGACGCGGGTGCCTGACCTCCACTGTGTCGGTGTCAGGCACCCGCACTCCAAACACGCACCGTCCGGACCATATCCGACTGCCGAATTCCATCCGGGACCGCAGCGGCGATCGCGCGAGTACGGCCTTCACGTGAACCGATCTGTTTCCACGGTCCTACGGTTCGAACTTCGTTCCACCTGGTCCATCCGCCGCGCAGGCTCATCGACAGGAGAGTCGGAACCCGACCAGCTCGGAGTCCGTCGCCTACCGCAGCGTGTGATGAGCGGGCAGCGGGATCGTGGCGGCGCAGGATGGACGGATATACGAAGATCCTCGCGTGTTCGAATCGGGGTCGAGCTGGCAGGAGTACTCGAAACCGCGCATCGAACGGGAATCCGTCATCGTGATCGGTGACGGCCGGAGAGATGGGCAATGAGTTCTGCCGGATCGTCGCGTCCGCGCAGAGACAGAGTGGCCACTTGCAGGGCGGCGATGCAGCCCTCCGTGAGTCGCTCGCTGCTGGAGATCCGGACCGAGCGGCCGAACTCGTCGATTGCCGAGGTTTCGCCTGGATCGCACGATCGCAGATGAGGACGGTATCGCTGGGGCGATGCACAGCGAGTTGCTATACCAGCAAGGTCGCCATGCCGAAGCCGTGCGTCTTCTCGACCAGTGCTCGGAACTCGGATCCGAGGGCGGGGGCGTCGATTTCATGCTTGTCACATACGGAACCGGCTCCCGAATCAAACCCTTCGCGGCGATATCCCGGCCGCGACGCGTCGATTGGAGGACGGGCCCGGGTCGCCACCACGCTGTCGCTGCCGCGTCTGGCGGATCGGATCGAGAACGAACGCACGCGATGGCGGATTGCCCCCGGACACTATCCGGTGGCATTGACGATTGACAATGTCCAACCGAAGGCACGACATCGACATCGAATCACCCCAACGGAATCATTGTGGCGACCGCGGGGCTCAACGAAGCCACCGCCATCCGGCCGGGCGGGGAAGGCATCGGCGGCCGGGGAACATTGCAACCCACGGGCCGCCGGAAAGCTCGAATTCGACGTTTCCCACCCTTCGACGTCCGACACCGGGATGCGCGCCGGACGAGGACAGCACTCCTCCGAGGCCGTGAGCCCCGAAGAGTCTCAGCTCGACAGTTCGCGGCCCGTCAATCGGTCTGAACGCGTCATCGATCACATACCCCTAGGGGTACTTGATTACCCCCGGGGGTATATGTCATTGTGGGTTGGACATCGAATCCAGCCCCTCGGAGGTAGACCTGATGATCCTCGAGCAGTACTACATCGAGTGCCTGTCACATGCGTCATACCTGATTGGCGACGAAAGTACGGGTCGCGCGGTGGTAGTCGATCCACGCCGGGACGTCACCGAGTACCTGGCCGACGCCCGTCGCTTGGGATTGACTCTCGAAGGCGTGATCAACACACATTTCCATGCCGATTTCGTCTCCGGACATCTGGAATTGGCGGACGCGGCAGGGGCATGGATCGGCTTCGGGGAGGCCGCCGACACCGACTACCCGATCCGGCGACTTCGACACGGCGAACACGTCAGCCTCGGTGAAGTGGACCTGGAGGTGCTGTCCACACCCGGGCACACATGGGAGTCGATCAGCCTGCTGGTGCGCGAGCGCCCGCTGGACACCCCGACCGCTGTACTGACCGGTGACGCGCTGTTCATCGGCGATGTCGGCCGCCCGGACCTGGCCAACCTCGGCGCGGGCACCACCGCCGACCTGGCCCGGGCGATGTACCGCACTATTCACGAGACACTGCTGCCCCTGCCCGATCCGGTGACGGTGCTGCCCGCGCACGGCGCCGGTTCGTCCTGCGGCAAGAACCTGTCGGCGGAGCTGACTTCGACGATCGGGGAACAACGCCGCACCAACCCGACCGTGCAGCCGATGACCGAGGACGCGTTCGTGGCCCTCATCACCGCTGGGCAACCGGCGGTGCCGTCGTACTTCGCCGCCGACGTCGCGTTGAACAAGACCAACCGCCCACTGCTGGACCGCCAGCGCCGTATCCCCGAGGTCACGGCCACCCAACTGCGGAACGAACTCGGCGCCGGAACACACGTGCTCGATGCCCGCTCCCCCGACGACTTCGCGGCGGGGCATCTGGCGGGTTCGGTCAACGTCGGGTTCGAGGGCCGTTTCGCCGAGACCGGCGGCATGGTCGCCGACCTCGGCGAGAGAATCCTGCTGATCACCTACCCCGGTCAGGAACAGGATGCCGCTATGCGGTTGGCGCGCATCGGCTCCGACGGGGCTGCCGGGTTCCTCAACGTCGACGGGGACGGCGCCTTCCCGGCCGACTTGACCGACCTCGTCCGGACGGCGCCGCGGACGACCGTCCTGGAGCTCGATCGGCTGCGCACCGCCGGGGCCATTACGGTGATCGACATTCGCAATCCCGGTGAACGGGAGATGGGTGTCATCCCGGAGGCGGTACCGATTCCACTGGCGCAACTGCGTTCCCGCCTCGGCGAGATCCCGTCCGCTCTCCCGATCGTGGTGCACTGCGCGGGCGGCTGGCGCTCGAGTGTCGCCGCCTCACTGCTGCGCGCCCACGGTGTCGAGCAGGTCAGCGACCTGGTTGGCGGTTACACCGCATGGGCGGCGCAGCACTGCCCGCCCGACCACCTGGCAACTGCCGGTGCCGAATAGCGCTGAAACGCAACGTAACAACCTATCCCGATGAAGAAAGAGTGGACATGTGCTATCCCACGAAGTGCACGAGCTGCGCAAAGACCACCTGGGGCGGCTGCGGTCAGCACGCCGACACTGTGATGCGGTCCGTTCCCGCCTCCGACCGGTGTACCTGCGCGGAGGATTCCGTCCCGCAGCCAAGAGCTGGGATCTTCCGCACCCTGTTTCGGCGCTGAGTGCGGAGCCCCAGGTGAGGTCCCGCCGATAGCCGGGTTCTGCTTCCACGGGAGAGACCCGAACGCCAGCACAGGAAGCGCGCGAGGCGACAACGCGCAGGGACCGCTTCACACAGCAGGACTCCTTCGGGCGACGAGCCGTCCCCGTTTGCGTATTCGTGCAGTGCGCTCACCCGATCGACACACCCACCGCACCCCGCCCACAATCACGGGCCCGTTTGCACGCGTCCGGAGCCGGATCGTCCGCCACCACTGGCCTGGTCTTACGCGCGGGAATCGGCCTTCGACAGCCGGTCCACCCCCACGACACCGCGCAGGCTATCAGCGAAATTGAACACGGTGGCACACACGCCGTCAACCCGGACGCCGCGCGAACTGATTCGAATTGCACTGGTGGGAATCATGTTTCGGGTGTCCTCACTGAACAGCGACCAGAGCCGCAACATGCGCGACCTGACCTGCAGGCTGTGCCGTCGGCCTCGGGTGACTCTCCTGCGCCCTGCGCACTTTAGTCCCACATCCAGCGATTCCAAGTCATCAAACCTCGAGGGGAACCTGAATGATCCGCAATGACACTGTCGGCGACCACGCGCCGCCGACCACGCCGATCACGGACGCCGGCGTACTCGGCCGCATGGGCGCCGCGATGGCCGTCCATGCCCGATGGGTATTCGGCATCTGGTTGATCGTGCTGGTCGGCCTCGGCACCGCCGCACCGTCGGTGTTCAGCTCCCTCGCCGGCGCCGGCTGGCAGGCCAACGGGTCCGAATCGGTGCAGGTCCGCGAACTGGCCCAGCAACACTTCGGCGGTAACTCGTCTGCCGCGGTGCAGGTCGTGGTTCACTCCGGCGATCGCACCGTCGACAGCCCTCAGGTCCAGCAGGTCTTAGGCGAGATCGCAGATGTCTTCGCCCGAGACTCCCGTTTCGGGGAGATCGTTGCGCCGCAGCAGGGGATGTCCATCAGCGAGGACGGGCACACGGGCATCCTCATCGCCGGCGCGAACGCAAGCGCCGACGAGATGGTCAAGGCCGTCGACGACCACAAAGACCAGCTGACCGCCCTGTCCGGGGACGGAATCGAGGTGTACCCGACCGGGGCGTCGGCCCTGTGGAGTGATTTCAACAAGGCCAACCACGACGCGATGATCCAGGCCGAACTGTTCTCGTGGCCGGTGACCTTGGCGATCATGGTGCTCGCGTTCGGGTCCCTGGTCGCCGCCGGGTTGCCGCTGCTGCTCACCCTGGCCGGCCTCGTCGCCTCGGCCGGTGGGCTGGTGCTGCTCAACGAGATCACCCCGATCTCGGTGTGGGCAATGAACTTCGCGATGATGTTCGCCCTCGCCCTCGGTATCGACTACGCACTGTTCCTCGTCTCCCGGTTCCGCGACGCCGTCCGGGCCCGTGGCGATGCCCGCACCGCGGTCGCCGAAACCATGGACACCGCCGGCAAGGCCGTCATGCTGTCCGGACTGACGGTGCTGGTCAGCCTGTCCGCGGTTCTGCTCGTTCCCGCGCCTGCCGTGCGCACCATGGCGGTCGGGATCATGCTCGCGGTGTTCTTCGTACTGCTGGCCACCCTCACGCTGCTGCCCGCCGCACTCGGAAAGTTGGGCACGAAGGTGAACGCCGGGTCACTGCCCTACGCCAAGCGGCAGGAGCACCGCTCGCCGCGTTTCGCCGCCTGGGGGCATCTGCTGCACAAGCATCCGTGGCCGTTCGCGGTCGCCTCATTGCTGGTGCTGATAGCACTGTCCATCCCTGTTCTGGGGCTGAAGGTGGCGATGCCGTCGATCGAGGTCGTGCCCACCGATGCGCCCGTCCGGCAAGGCTACGAACTCGTCCAGGCCCAGATGGGCGAGGGCGTACCGGGGATGCTGCAGATCATCTCTCCTACCGCCGATGGTGCTGATACCGCTGCTGCAGCAGCAGCAGCCGTCGATGGTGTCGCGATGGTCACCCCGCCGCAACCCGCACCCGACGGCAGCGATTACGTGATGTTGCAAGCCATCCCGGCCGTGGATCCGTCCGACCCACAGATGAGCTCAATCCTGAACACCTTGCGGTCGGACGTACCCGACGGCGCGCTGGTCGGCGGTGCACCGGCGGAGAACCTGGACCTGCAGCAGGCGCTGAACGACTATCTCCCGCTGATCGTCGGCATCATCCTCGTACTCGGGTTCGCGCTGCTGCTGATCGCCCTGCAGGCGCCGGTGATCGCGATCCTCGGCACCGTGGTCAGCCTGCTCTCGACCGCCGCCGCGTTCGGGGTCGCGAAGCTGATCTTCCAGGACGGGCACGGCGCCGGTGTGCTCGGCTTCACTCCGCAGGGGTTCCTCGATGGGTGGGGGCCGGTGTTCTTCTTTGCCATGATCTTCGCGATCGCCATGGACTACACCGTCTTCCTGCTCGCCACCGCGAAGGAACACTACGAACGCTCGGGGGATCCCCAGGTCGCGCACGTCGACGGTCTCGCCCATTCGGGGCGGGTGATCTTCGCCGCCGCCGCGGTGATGGTCGCGGTGTTCTTCACCTTCGCCCTCGCCGACCCGCTACCCCCGAAAGAGATGGGCATCATCCTCGGAGTCGCCGTGCTCCTCGACGCGGTCCTGATCCGGCTGGTGCTGCTTCCGGTGCTGCTGCGACTGACCGGGCACGCCGCCTGGTGGTGCCCGGCCTGGTTGCGCCGGATCCTGCCGAGCATCAAATTTTCGCACTGACGGAGACTTGTCGGTGGGTCATCCCACAATTGTTCCGCCCATATACCCCCTGGGGTATCATGAGAGCATCCAACGGAAGGAAACGTCATGGTCGGCGACGACGACAGCATCGCATTGGTACTCAACAGGTTGCGCCGCGCCCAAGGACAGCTCGCCGGTGTGATCGCCATGATCGAGCAAGGTCGCGACTGCAAGGATGTCGTCACCCAACTCGCCGCGGTCTCGCGAGCCCTGGATCGAGCGGGGTTCAAGATCGTCGCCACCGGCCTACGTGAATGCCTCACCGGAGAGAACTCCGAGGGCACCGAGCCGATGACCGAGGCGGAGCTGGAAAAACTGTTCCTCGCCCTCGCCTGATTACGCCTACCGCGTCGACCAACGAGGCCACCCGGTCCGGCTCGCCGGCGTCGCGCCGACCGCCACCTTCACGTCGTAGCGGCCGTCGCTCACCGTGCTCGGCGCCGACCACCCCGGCTCCCCAGCACGGTGCGCCCGGCGTCGTGCGCACCGACCCGTCCGCGGCGGGCATCGTCATTGTCGACGCAATGAACCCCGCCCTGATGCTGGAGATGACGGCCGCACCCGGACTCCAGGACGTCGCCGACGAGGCCACCGCCGCACTCCAGGCCGCGAACAACTCACTCACCACATCGACAGCCTGACACGTCAGACAGCTCGAACAACGTAGCAGGACAGGAGGATCATGACACTGGCGGTGTCCCTCGGCCTCGGCGCGGTCATCGGCATTCTGCTCGGACTGCTCGGCGGCGGCGGATCGATCCTCGCGGTCCCCGCCCTCGTCTATGGTCTCGGGCTCGACATCGAGCAGGCCATCCCGATCTCTCTGTTGGTGATCGGCGTCGCCTCCATCGTCGGCGCACTCCCCAAGGTCCGCGCGCACCAGATCGAATGGCGACTGGCCGGAATCTTCGCCGCCGCCGGCATCCCCGCAACCTTCGCCGGCAGCGCCGTCGGCCGCCTGCTCCCCCAATCCGTGGTCCTGATAGGTTTCGCTGCCGTCATGATCGCCGCCGCCGCCCGCATGCTCCTCGACCCCGACGACACCGGCACCGCCTGCAAGACCGGGGACTCGGGAATCAACTGGCGACGTTGCGCGACCCGCTCCATCCCCGCCGGCATCACCGTCGGCTTCCTCACCGGACTGTTCGGGGTCGGCGGCGGGTTCCTCATCATCCCCGCCCTGGTGCTGATGCTCGGCGTGGAGATGCAGACCGCTGTGGGCACCTCGTTGGTCATCATCGTCGCGAACTCTGCGGCCGGACTGCTCTCACACCTGGGCGGCGCGAGCATCGACTGGACGATCACCGCCGCCTTCGCCGGCGCCGCCATCGCCGCGTCCCTGCTGGCCGGCCACGTCGGCACCCGAGTCGACACCCACCGACTCCAACGCTGGTTCGCCTACCTCGTATTTGCCGTCGCCACGTATGTCCTGGTCGACACCCTGTTCCTACGCTGAGATGCCCTAGCGCCGGGAAGTTCGTGGCGTTCGTGGCGCCAGATGTCCGACTGGCCCGGTGTCCGAAATTCCACGTCGCTCACCGAGGCGCACCGCAAGGCAACGTCGCATCAGCCATCGCCCCTGTAAGGTCGGCGTGATGGCGGACCTTGACGGGCAGGTTGCCTTGGTCACCGGCGCGAGCCGAGGCGTGGGGCGCGGCGTCGCACTCGGCCTCGCACTTGCGGGTGCGCACGTGTATGCAACTGGACGGAGCGTGACCGAAGCCGAAGCCGACGCCGTCGATGGCGTCACCACAATCAGGTGCGACCACCGCGATGACGATGCCGTCGCCGACGTGTTCGGGCGCATCGCGGACGAGACCGGACAGCTCGACATCTGCGTGAATGTCGCGTGGGGTGGCTACGAACGCATGGTCGAAGGCGATCGCTTCACGTGGGCCGACCCGTTCTGGCTACAGCCGATGTGGCGATGGGACGCGATGATGACCGCAGGCGTACGCGCGGCCTTCGTCACGAGCCAGCACGCCGCACAGATGATGATCGCCGCGGGACATGGTCTCATCGTGCACATCTCGTCCTTCGCCGGACGGTCCTATTCCGGCAACACGATCTACGGCGTCGCGAAGTCGGCGACCGACAGGCTCGCGGCGGATATGGGACATGAGCTCGGCCCCCACGGCGTCACCGCCGTGTCGCTATACCCGGGCCTCGTACGAACCGAAGGTGTGCTCGCCGCCGGCGTCTTCGATCTCTCCAATTCCGAGAGCCCCGAGTTCGTCGGGCGCGCCGTGGCCGCGCTCGGCAGCGATCCAAATATCGCGCGCTGGAACGGTCAGATCGTCGTCGCAGCCCTGCTCGGTCGCGAATACGGCTTCACCGACGTCGACGGCTCGCAGCCCGATCCGCTCGGCTAGGCACGTGAACACGGAGTCCGCGCTGCGGGCTCAGAGGTGGAAGAGCACGGTCTTTGCGGCCCGACGAGGGCGACCACCGCACCGTCATCACCGACCCCACCGCGGGCACCGTGCACGCTGACGGCGCCACACACCCACTCCACGTGCTCGCTGCGGCGGACGGCGCCGCCCCGGGATCTCGCGTCACCCGTCCGGGGGAAGCGGCCACGCCGACAGTGATTGCAGCGTGGACAACCGAGAGCCGAATCTTCAGGGTGCAGGGGTGGTCGGCTGATGTCGGAAAGTACTGACTCGGCGCAACTTCGCCCGCGGAGCGACGTCGGCGAGCGCGAGAACACGATCGTCCTCCCACGACAGGGTCTCGTCGACCCCACTCTAGGACCGGCAAGCTTCGCGCCGACGGTCAGACATCGTCCAGCCGCCCAGCGGGCGAGTCATCTCAGTTGTCCTCGGCCCGTTCAGCAGACCCATGGCGACTTTGGGGTTGTTCGGCCGCATACCGTTGATTTGCTGACACCATCTCTTTCATGGCACTTACCGCGGCAGTGATCGTCATTGTCACTCTGGCTGTGATGACCACCGGAAGGCTGCCGGCCGTCCTGGCTCTGACCTGTGCGCTGGTGGTAGCGGGACTGGTCGGGATCGCAACCCCGACCGAGCTTTTCGCAGGGCTCAGCAATGGCGGAGTCATCACTGTCGCAGCGATGCTGGTGATCGCCAAGGGGGTGCTCCGCACCGGCGTCGTTTCCCGGGTGACCCATCGACTGCTGTCCGGGGCCCGGACTCCGGGCCGCGCGCTGGGCCGCCTCATTCCCCCGGTGGGCCTCATGTCCGCGCTGATCAACACCACGCCGGTCGTGGCGATGCTGATACCTGCCGCCAAAGAGCTACAGCAACAGTCCGGAATTCCGGCGCGTGGCGTTCTGCTGCCGATCGCCCATGCCACCACGCTGGCGGGGTCGGCAACGCTGATCGGCACGAGCTCCAACCTGCTCATCGCCGGTCTCGCGGAGCCTGCCGGTGTGCGGGTCACGATGTTCTCGTTCGTCCCGATCGCCGTTCCGGTGGCCATTGTGGGCTGGGTGGTACTGCTCGTCACCGCGCCCCTCATGCTGCGCGGCCGGCCCGAAGTCGCCGCACGCGACCTGTCCTGGCAGGCGGAGATTCCGATCTCGGCGCAGACCAATGCCGTCGGCCGTACCGCTTCCGAACTCGGCATCCACACGACGGTGGAGTTCGAGCTACGGGAAATCCGGCGCTGGGGCACACGCGTCGACCCGGACACGGCCCTGGAGATCGGCGACGTCCTGGTCTACCGAGCCACCGAGGCCGGCGTTCGGATGCTGTGGGCCAGCCCCCGGTTCGGGCTGGCCCCGCAACATCTCTACCTCGTCGCGATCGCCACGAACGAGCAGAGGACGGTGCGCGATCTGGAGGAGGACGAGGACATCGCGGTGGTCGCCGCCCAGACCACCCGGTTGCTCAGGGACGCCCCCGCCGAACCGGGTGAATTGTGCCTGGTCACGGCCAGCTCGGCGGATGCGCTCGCCGACCACCCGCTCGTCGCCCTGTGGCAGGAACTGCCCGGCACCTCACCCCGGACGAGGAAGACGTGGATCGCCCTGACGATCCTCGCTGCCGTCATCGTCGCCGGCTCCTTCGGCCTTGCCCCGGTCGAACTCAGCGCCGTGGCTGGTGCAGCACTGATGGTGCTCACCGGCGTGCTGACGCCGAGGTCCGCGGTGCGCGCCCTCAATTGGAATATTCTGGCGATCATCGCCGGGTCGATAGGTCTCGGGACCATCGTCGTGCACAGTGGTCTCGGAGGTTACATCTCCGACGCCATCCTCACACTGTCGAGCGACAACACCGCCCTGGTGGTATTGGTGATCGCCCTCGGTACCACCGTGCTCACCAACGTGGTCACCAACGCCGCGGCCGCGGCCATCCTGACCCCGGTCGCGCTGGAGATCGCCGCGACCACCGCGCTGAACCCGGTGCTGCTGCTCACGTTGATCGGCACGTGTATCTCGTTCACGTTCCTCAACCCGTACAGCCATCAGTCGAACCTGATGGTGATGCGTCCAGGCGGATACTCAACGGCAACCTTCCTCCGGTTCGGTATCCCACTCACGCTGATGTCGCTGGTGACGGCCTTCGGCGTGGGTTGGGCACTGCTACTGCCCTCGAGCTGACACTGAATATGTTTCGCTGCATCACATTTCGTGCGGGAGTTCCGGTACAGATCGGGTCATGACTCAGATCCCGGCATTTCTTCAGCCGACATCACGACGGCGGATCGTGCCGTCGCCGTGCTGGGGCGGACGAAACGGAACACCCGCGATATCAGATCTCAGGAGCGGTTGGGAAACAGGTGCTCCGGGTCTATGTCCGTGCCCGGCGGCGGGTCCACCCCCGGTCGTCACGGATCGGACGAAGCCGAGGATGGCTTGTGTCGTGGCCCGTCATGGCGCCGTTGCTGTCATTCGCGGGAAAGCATCGCGGCCGCTTCGCGTTCGAGGTCGACGAACGGTTCGCCGCTGACGTCGACGGCGACCCGGTTCAGCGTCCCGCCGGTGAACGCCCACGGCGCGCTGCCAGGGTAGTCGTCGGTGACGGTTTCCCCGGTGCTTCGGCCTACCGTAAGGCCCTCGCCGGCGATGCCGAACTTTCCGGGCTGGGTCCGGATCCGGCCCTCACCGACCTGACGGTCCCCGTAGTACAGGCGCAGCACCCCGTGGGCGGTGCCGGGTGGGTCCTCCCCGTCCTTGTCGAACGAGGCCGCCAGGATCAGGTTCTGACCTGTCGGCAGGTCCTCGGTCGCGCTGATCACTTGCTGCTCGCTGCCGAGGAAGTTGTACACATAGTGCAGCCGGTCGTCCTTGACGTAGAGGGCGTGCCCGCCGAACCGGCTACCGTGCGAGAACAACACCCCAGCCGCGGTCGTGCCGTCGGTGGGGATGTCGACCAGTGCGCCGATCGAGTAGGAGCGGTTGCGGATGTTGACCGCCACCGACTCGGGCACCTCGGCGCCGCCGGCGCGGTACACGTACCGGTTTCGTGGCGGCGCGAGCTGGGGGCGTGGGGTGGTGAGGATCTCGACGGCGGAGCGGTCGTCGAGCGGGTACGCCTGGTTGGCGCCGGCCTCGTGGAACCAGAGACCGACGAGTTCGGCGAGCCGGCCGGGCTCCTCGGCGCTCAGATCGCGCAGTTCGGCGCGGTCCACCTGGGTGTGGTACAGCTCCCAGGTGTCGTCGGCGAAGTGGCTCCACCCGCTGATCGCGGGGTGGGTGGTGACGGCCTTCCAGCCGTCGTGCCAGATGCCCCTCGTGCCGAGCATCGAGAAGAACTGGGTGTGCTTGGCGGTGGGGATCGTGGCGGCGTCGAAGCTGTAGCGCATGCTCACCCCCTGCAGCGGGTGCTGGGTGTAGCCCTTGACCGTGTCGGGCAGTGTGATGCCGAGGCAGTCGAGCACGGTCGGGACCAGGTCGATGGCATGGTGGTACTGGTCGCGGGTCTCGCCGCGGGCGGCGATGGTCGCGGGCCACGAGATGATGCACGGATCGCAGGTGCCGCCGTTGAACGAGTACCGTTTCCACATCTTGAACGGGGTGTTGAATGCCATCGCCCACCCGTTCGGGTAGTGGTTGTAGGTTCTCGTCCCGCCGAGATCGTCGAGCCTCGCCAGGTTCTCGGCCAGGTCGTCCGCCACGCCGTTGCCGATCTTGTTCTCGTTGACCGAGCCGTTCGGGCCGCCCTCGCCGCTGGCCCCGTTGTCGGAGACCAGCACGATGATGGTGTTGTCGAGCTGCTCGGTGTCCTCGAGGTAGGTGAGCAGGCGGCCGATCTGATCGTCGCAGTGTGAGAGGAACCCGGCGTAGACCTCCGCCATGTGGGCGAAGAGCCGCTGCTCGTCGGCGGAGAGGCTGCCCCAGGGGCGGGTGTAGTCGAGCGGCGGGAACGGCTGCCCGTCGGGCCCCGTCCGTGACTCGGGGGTGCCGATCGGGTTGAGCGTCGGCAACTCGGTGTTCTCCGGGACCAGACCCATGTCCTTCTGCCGGGCCAGGGTCTGTTCGCGCATCGCCTCGTACCCGGCGTCGAACTTTCCGCGATACCGCTCGACCCATTCCCTGGGCACCTGGTGCGGGGCGTGCGCGCAGCCCGGCGCGTAGTACAGGAACACCGGCCGGTCGGGGGCGATGGCCTTGACGTCGTCGATGTATTCGAGGGCCTTGTCGGTGATGTCGACGCTGAAGTGATAGCCCTGCTCGGGCGTGGCCGGTTGTTCGACGGGGTGGTTGTCGTGCACCAGGTTCGGGTACCACTGGTTGGTTTCCGCCCCGAGGAAGCCGTAGAAGCGTTCGAAACCTCGGCCGACCGGCCAGTTCCGTTTGCTGGACGCCATGTTCATCTCGTCCTCGGCGCACAGGTGCCACTTGCCGACCATGGCAGTGCTGAAGCCGTGGTCGACCAGTATCTCGGCGAGGGTGGCGCATTCGGGTGGGATGTGCCCGTTTGCGCCGGGGAAGCCAATCGCGGCCTCGCTGATGCAGGCCATGCCGTTGGTCGTGTGGTTGCGGCCGGTGAGCAGGCAGGACCGGGTCGGTGAGCACAGCGCGGTCGTATGCCACTGGCCGTAACGCAGGCCGTTTGCGGCGATCTTGTCAATGTTGGGTGTGTCGATCGGGCCGCCGTAGCAGCCCAGGGCTCCGAAGCCCACGTCGTCGAGCACGATGTACAGCACATTCGGCGAGCCGGGCGGCGCCTTGGGCTGTTCGTACGGTCCCCAGTCCGGGATCGAGTCACGAATATCGAGATTGACGACGCCTCTGAACGGTGTGGCCATGATGTCGGCTCCTCATTGGGGTCCCCTGTCTCCAGCCAAGCACGACAGCCCCTCGATGACGAGGGGCAACGCAATGTTTCACACCGGCCTGTCGTGACTTGGGGCGATCAATTCGAGGACGCCTCGCCCTAGAGGCGATTCACCCCGTCGACCCGAACAGGGGGGAGGGCGCGCGGCGACACCACTCAGGATTCCGACGCACAATCGAAGGGAAAGACGCGAAGACCTTCAGGGGGTGCACCCATGCGACCGGACTACTCGGCACCGGTACCCACACCCACACCCATGCGGTGGTGGCGACTGAGACCGTGGAACCGCAACCACCTGATGCGGCGAACCGACCGCTACGAAGCGCTCCTCGTACTGGCCGCCGCGACCCTGGTGCTGCTGCTGATCCCCCTCGCCGCCGCAATCGGAACCGCAACCCACACCCGACTCGAACAGCAGACCCAGGTGCTGCGCGCGAGCGTGCAGCAGGTCCCGGCCGTACTCCTCGAGGACACCCACCCCACACCCGACACCAGCGGGGGCGAACTCCGCGCCGCCGGCAACCAGAACACCGCCCGAGCGCAGTGGTCGACACCCCAGGGGCAGCGCACCGAAGTAGTGCCCACCGAGACCCCCGCGAAGGCCGGTCACACGGTCACCATCAGCATCGGCGCCGACGGCAACCCCGTCGGCCCGCTTCCCAGCAGCGGGGAGAACACGGTCGTGGCCGCGGCCGCCGCCATCGGTATCTGGGCCCTCGCCGCCGGTGCCGTCCTCCTCCCCACCGCACTCGCCCGCACACTGATCCACCGAAACCGTTCGCGGCACTTGGCATACGAATGGAAACAGTTCGACATCCCACCGCGATAACCCACGGCAGTGCGTCGGATTCGAGTTGACGGATGATGCCCACGGAGCAGGAAATCTTCGAACCGTCTCGCACAAACTTCCCGGGGCTTGTTGCATCACCTCAGCGAGGGTGCGAGGTGCGACCAGCCTCTTGTCCCTGCCAGAATGCAACCATCAACAGCTCCGCCCGGGCCCGTACCCTGTCCGATCGCGGCGGCTCCATCACCAACCTTCGAGAACACACCCTGTCGCAGATCCTTCGCGTCCTCGCCCGATTCGGACCGATGTCCCGGGCAGACGTGGCAGCACAGTGCGGACTGCAGGTCACCGCCCTGACGAACCTGATCACCGACCTCCGCAACCGCGACCTGGTAGCGGAGCTTCCGAAAGGCGATCCCGGCGTCGCGGGGCCGTCCCACGTATCCCGTCGCGCTGCCCTCGTGGTCCCTGTGCGTCCTCGCCTTCGACTGCAGCCGAACGCATATCGACGCGGCAATCGGTAGCTCGAGCGGCGAAATTCTGCACCGTCGCCGCCACCTCGTCGAGGCCCCGCGGGGTGGGAGAACTATCGCCTGCAATTCGCCGCCGCGGCCGCGGCCGCGACCACCGTCGAGGCCGCACATGCCCTCGCTCGCCGGCCGGTGTCCGCACAGTTCAGCGTGCCAGGTGCCGTCGACCATCATGCGGGTCGAGTGATTCGATCCGTGCTCAACGAGTGGGGGTCCGTCGACCTCCGCAGTGAAGCGCATTCGGTCCTGACTGCCGCCGGATTGCGGCACGATGCCATCGGCGTCGATCGAGAGACGAACTTCGCGCTCCTGGCGCGAGTGGCAGCCACGGATGCGGCGGCGGACCTTCCGGTGGTGTACATCGGCGGAACGCAAGCGATCAGCGGGGGTATCTACGACCACCATCTGATCAACCACGGAGCGCTCGGCCTCGCCGGCGAAATCGGACACATGATCATCGATCCCGGAGGGCGTCCGTGCTGGTGCGGGCGGCGTGGATGCGTCGAGACGAGGATCGGGCTGCTTGCCCTCTACGCCGCCGCGACCGGGCACCCCGAGCCGCCGTTCGACCAATTGTTCACCGACTCGGCAGACCTCTTGACCGCTATCCGCGACCTGGCTTCGACCGGCGACGAACGCGCCCACTCTGCACTGCCCGGGCCGGCCACTGGCCGGGCATCACTGTCGATGCAGTCGCGTCGATCGTGAATCCGACGGCGACCTTCGTCGACGGATACCTGGGACAGCTGATTCCCTACATCGAGCCGGAGTTCCGACGCTACCTCGACGCCGCATCGGCGCTGCCCTCCTTGTCGTCGGCGCAGGTGGAATTCTCCAACTACGACGACACGACGAACCTGGCCGGCATGCTCCTCGCCGGGCGCGACACCGTGATCTCCCATCCGGCGGCTGTGCTGCCCTGACATCGCCCCACCACTTCCGGCCGCACCGGGATTACTTATTCCACGCCGTGAATTAACGTTCCGGATCACCGCCCTCGCCGTGAGTGGCGCTGCACACTCTTGCCGGAAAGTGCGAAGACCATGACCGTGTCCGATTCACCGCGGGCGGATGCGCTTGCAAAACCTCGACCACGCACTGCACCGTTTCGCCGCGGCCGGTGTCACCGCCACCGGAGACCTGGCGTTCGACCCACACTCCTACGAGCCGGTAGCGGAGTAGTTCCGTACCCATGACAACCCGGTCCGACTGCTTACCTACGAGATCTCCGGCGCCCGCGACCACATCCCCCGTCCGCTCGACGCCGATCCGACCCTCCGCCCCGTCGGCGTGAAGATCTGGAGTGACGGATCACCGTGGATCGGCAACATCGAGACCAGCTTCGGGTACCAGGACAGCCCGCACACTCGCGCCATCGGCGTTCACCCAGGCCACCGGGGATGCAGCAACTACACCCCGGAGCAGTTGCTGGAGCTGTGTCGCAAGTATGTGTCCCAGGGCTGGCAGATTGCCTGTCACGTTCCCGGCGACATCGCCGTCGACACCGTGCTCGACACCTTCGACGGCGTCCAGCAGGAAACCGGTCGCACGGACCTCCGGCTCCGAATGGAACACTGCGGCAGCATCACCGCCGACCAGGTACGCCGCGCGCACGAACTCGGGGTCACCATCTCGTTCTTCGTCGCGCACCTCTACTACTACGGCGAAGTTCTCCGCGACTTCATCGGCACGCACGCCGAGAATTGGACTCCTGCCGGGGCGGTGCTCGGTCCTGACGTCGCAATCGGAGTGCGCGAGGCCATCCGAGCGCAAACCATCTACCCCACATGGCAATTGCACTCGGATCACGAAATCGGTTCGATCGAACCGGGCAAGTTCGCCGATTTCGTCGTCCTCGACGCGAACCCGCTCACTGTTCCTGCACACGACATCCACACGATCCACATCCGCAGGACCTGGATCAACGGACGCCGCGCATCCGCGAAGACGAACGACCGCGCAGAATCCACCACCTGAGCACGCGGACCGTACAGAACGGCGGTCATCCGAAGACACCGGCCCTCTCCTCGCCAAGCGGGGGAAACGATTTCGAGCCAGATCCGGTTCTACGCAACCGTGGAAAGGCAGATTTCCCATGCCGGTGTCCTCGAGCCAACGGACCTGCAGTCGGCGACCTCGACCACCGTGGTGGCTGGATACAGCTACGCTCGCGGAGCCGAGGTTTCGCTGAGGTTGCGCCCCATGGTCTCGGGGGCGAGGATCTGAGAGACCACCGCACCGACCACGCAGATACCCGCGGCGATCACCATCGTCACCCCGCCGCCGAGGTTGTGCATCGACCACGGCAGCAGGAACGTCCCCGACGCCGCCCCGATGCGACTGAACGCGGTCGCGAAACCGGTACCCAGGCCGCGGATCTCGGTCGGGAAGATCTCTCCCGGGTACACACCCGTCAGGGCGGTCGACATGGCATTGGCGAACGCGAAGACCAGGAAGCAGATCAACACCACCGCAGCCGGCGCCGACGACCACAACCCAATGATCAGCAGCACCACCGCGCACACCCACTGCTGCGGGATGGTCAACTTTCGGCGGCCGATCCGCTCGATGAGCAGCACCGACACCACGACACCGACGAGCGCGAGTCCGTTGACGCCGATGGCACCGACCAGGCCGTCACCGAGACCGTACCCCGACAGCACACTCGCAGCGAACGTGGCGATCGCGAAATACGGTGCCACAGCGCAGAACCAGAATACCGAGATGAAGATCGTGGCGCGGCGGTAGGCGGGCGAGAACAACATCCCGAAGGTGCCCGAACGGTGCTGCTCATTGGTGATGTCGACGACGTCCGACGGGTCTTCCAGGTATGCGTGCGCAATCTCCCGCGCCTCCTGCGTGCGTCCCTTGTTCATCAGCCAGCGCGGGGATTCGGGCATGCCAAGCCGGGCCAGGAACAGGACCACCGCCGGGATGGTGCTGGTGCCGAGAACGATGCGCCAATCCAAGGAGAACGCCGTGGTCATCACGTAACCGATCACGAACGCGAACATGAAGCCGACGTACCAGGCAACCTCGCAGAAGGCCAGCAACTTCCCGCGCAGCCGCCGTGGTGAGAATTCTGCGAGCAGCGGCCAGCCGACGGAATAGTCGGCGCCGATCGCGATGCCCATCAACAGTCGTACGGCAAACAGTTGCCAGGCCGAGTCGACGAAGAACTGCAAGACCGATCCGGCGATGAAGATCGCCAGGTCGATCGCGAACAACGGTTTGCGACCGAGCCTGTCTGCGAGCCACCCTCCCAGCGGGCCGCCGACGAAGATGCCGATGAGCGCCGATGCACCGATCAGCCCCTCCCAGAACAGCGACATGTTCAGATCCACCGTGATGGCGCCGATGACCGTCCCGACGATGCCGAGAATGTAACCGTCGATGAACATGCCGCCGGCGATCACTCCGGTCAGTTTGACGACGAAACGTCGCTTGTCGACCGGACCGCGCTCGGTCAGCGTGACGAGACGATCGCTCTCATGCTTTCCGACCGATTCGTTGTCGTTGTTGGTAATCGTCACCAGGTGACTCCTTTTGGCAGGTGGATCCGCCGAGGTGCGGGAAGGCACAGACGGCGGGCGCGGCGTCGACCAGTCATGTGTCGGCGCTCGCACGAGGGGTTGTCGCGGGTGGGACCGGTCGTCGAGGAGGAGCTTCGGTCGACCGTCGCCACGGGACGGAAGGCTGTCATATCGTTTGAACGTTCACTTTTTGAACGTTGCGATTGAAATTGTGGCAGAGCCCTCAATCCTCGTCAAGGGCGATCGGAGTCACAGCCCCGTCGATCCGGTCGCTGAAAGCCTGGATATTGCGCCAGCACCGATCATTTCCGCCTTGACAGAGTGTGACCCAGGCCGCAATACTGAAATAGTTCTGAACGACGCGTTCATTTTTTGAACATCTCAACACTCCTAGTCCGGGCACGCTGCCGCGTCCGGCACACGATCCGACAAGGAGCCCTCCCATGCTCACTTCCACCATCGATCAGGCGCACTACCGCAGCGTGATGGGCCATCTGCCGACCGGGGTGGTCGCCCTGTCCGGCATCACCGCCGGGGCGGAGTATCCGTGCGGGCTGGTGGTCGGCACCTTCCAATCCCTGTCCCTGGACCCGCCGCTGGTCAGCTTCAGTGTTGCGCACACCTCCACCTCCTGGCCGAAGGTCCGCGCCGCCGGCCGGTTGTGCGCGAGCGTGCTCGCCGCCGGCCAGGAACCGGTGTGCCGCACCCTCTCCGGCAAGCAGCCCAACAAGTTCGCCGACCTCGACTGGTCCCTGTCCGAGGCCGGCTCCCCCCGGATCACCGGGGCGCACGCGTTCATCGACTGCGACATCACCCACGAACTCGACGGCGGCGACCACGTCATCGTCATCGCCCGGGTCCTGCAGATGGACACCGGCCACGGCGAACCCCTCGTCTTCCACAAGGGCCGACTCCGCAGCATCCGGGAACTCACCGCCGCCTGAAACTCACAGTCACGACTCCACGTCGAAAGCGGCTCGGCGCGTGGTTGTTCCACGGAGATCACGAAGTGAGTCGAGGCGCATTCACACCGCCGACGGTGGCCGCGCCGAAGAAGGAAGAGGGTGCCATGAGCGAGCCCACGGTGGTCGAACCGATGACGGCAGAGGCGGGCGAGCCGGCCGAGATCGCCAACAAGTCGGTGACCAAAGCTGTTCGCCTGCTGCGCGAGCTCGCAGCGCGGCCCAAGTCGGGCACGACGGTGAGCACCCTCGCCAAAGCGGTCGGAATTTCACGCCCCACCGCATTCCGCTTGCTGTACAGCCTCGAACGGACCGGTCTCGTGGACCGGGTCGACAACAACTACACCCTCGGCTGGGAGATGGCCCGACTCGGTCGCCACGCCGACCCCTACGCAGGCCTGGTGGCCCGTGCGCAGCCCTTGCTTCAAGAGCTGGCCGACACATTCAACGAGACCGTCTCCCTGGCGGTGCCGAATCTCCAGGACGGGCTCGACCTCATCGCCGAGGCCGCCGGTTCCCACGTCGTGGGCATCAACTCCCGGATGTCGGGTCACATGATCGGCACCCAGTATCCGCTTCACGCCAGCTCCAGCGGCAAAGTCCTCCTTGCCGACTGGCCGACGTCGAAGGTCGTCGACCGGCTACCCGAACACCTCGACGGGTACACCGCCCAGACGATCACCGACCGCACAGTCCTCCTCGCCGAACTCGACCGGGTTCGGGAGAACGGCTTCGGGCTCATCGACAACGAACTCGAAGAAGAACTGGTCTCCCTCTCCTGCCCCGTTCGCGATCCGGCCGGGAACCTGGTGGCGATCGTGTCCCTCAACGGGCCCCGATACCGGTTCGGCCGCGAACGAATTCCCGACGGTCTCCACGAGATGCAGAAGATCGTCGACCGCCTCGTCGAGGTCTTCTGGCGACATTCCGCGGGCGAGTAGCCGCGCTGCGGAACCGGTCACGACACGTGCGTATCGCGCAGGGTCGCGGCCTCCTCGAGCAGGTCGCGGTCTGCCGTCCGCTCGTGGACTGCGCCGATCTCGGTAAGGATCGCGGACCGGACCTGTTCGAGTGTGACGGCCGGGTTCAGGTCCGTGAGGGACGCCGCCGTGCCGGGGTCGAATTCCAGGTCGAGGGCGGTGTTGACATCGGTGAGCACCGCGCGCACCGGAGCCGAGTCGGAGACGACGAGTTCGAAGCCGAAGAGCCACGCCCCGGCAACTATTCGCTGCGCGGTTCCCGCCAGCTTGACGCGACCGGCGCCGTTCACCGTCCACTCACCGGGGCAATACTCACCGGGGACCGGTCCGATCCGGGCGTCGACCCCGAGTTTCCGCAGCACGGCGACGAGCCGCGGGGTGATGCGTTGAAAACGCGGGCGGGCACCGAGCATGCCCTCCGTGTCCCGGGAGAAGAGCTCCACGACGAGGGTCTGTTCGTGGTACGCCGCCGCGCGACCGCCTGCGCCTCGGACGACGGGGGTGAATCCGTGTTGCCGTGCCGCCTCGGCAGCGACCGGAAACTGCGGACGGACAGCGTCGAGCCGGCCGAACGACAACGTCGGTGCGGGACTGTAGATGCGGACCAGTGCAGGGGTATTCGGCTCTCGCGCGGTGCGACGGAGAAGCGCCGTCGCAAGAGCGGCGTCCGACACGGGATCGTCCGGAAAGTGTGTGGTCAGCAACTGCTCGATCGTCATGCTCTTCCTTCTCACCCCGCTCCGCCGCCGGCTCCGACCCCGTGCACAACCTCCAGTGTCACCGACGCTGGAGTAGTCCGCACGACGATCGGGTTTCGCGGATATCCCCGCGGCCCCTCCCCGCGAAGCCCTACCCTGAACACGCCGAAATGCACTCCCCCTGGATACCTGCGTGCGGTGCGTAGGGCCAGCGCGCCGAGAGGTCGTCACGATGCTCCTCAGATCGAGTGTGGTCGTCTTGTCCTGTGCCGTAGCCGCGGTGCTGTCCGCGTCCCCGGCCCAGGCCACGCCGTCTTCGGGCGTGACCGCGCAGATTCTGTTCGAGACCACGGTTCCGGCGGTCGCCGGCAGCTCCGGGGCCACGCATCTCACGCTGCGACGCATCGAAATCGCCCCCGGCGGCACCACGGGATGGCATTACCACGACGGGCCGGTGTACGCGTTCGTGGAATCCGGCGTGCTGTCGCGCACCTTGCAGGACTGCACGACAGCGGTGACGACCGCCGGCCAGGCGATCACCGAGGACCACGGCAGCGATCACGTCCACGAGGGCTCGAATCTGGGGTCGGAACCACTGGTCCTGCTCGCGTTCTACACCGAGCCGGAGGGCAAGCCGCTGTCCGAGGACGCGCCCGCACCGGCCTGCTGATCGTCACGGGGCGGGTTCCTCATCGGGTCACCGCGCCGATCCACTCGACCGCTCCGGCGATGTCCTCGACCGTTGCCGCCGCCGACGGCAACGGAGGACGGCGGACCATCAGCACCGGGACGCCGAGTTCGCGTGCGGCGTCGAGTTTCGCGTCGGTCTGCGTTCCGCCACTGTTCTTGGTGACCAGAACGTCGATGCGGTGCTCGCGCATCAGCGCGATTTCGTCGGCCACAGCGAACGGTCCGCGGGCGAGGAGCAGCGTCGACTGCGGCGGCATCGCCACGTCGGGCGGGTCGATCGCGCGCACGAGAAACCACTGTGCGTACAGGCCGGCGAATGCGTCCACTTCCTGCCTGCCGATGGTGAGGAACACTCGCGTCCCCAGGTCGGGCAGCTGCCCGGCCGCGGCGGCGAGGTTCGCGGCGTCGACCCAGTTGTCGCCGGGCCGGGAGGACCATGCGGGACGCCGCAGCACGACGAGCGGTATCCCGCAGCGGTCGGCGGCGTCGGCGGCGTTGGTCGTGATCCGTGCCGCGAACGGGTGCGTCGCGTCCACGATCGCGTCGACGCGATGCCCGCGCAACCACTCCGCGAGGCCGTCCGCTCCCCCGAACCCGCCGACCCGCACGTCACCGACGGGCAGGCGCGGAGCACGGACCCGGCCGGCGAGGGAGGACACGGCCTCGACACCCGGCATGTCGGCGAGTGCCCCAGCGAGCGCTCGGGCCTCTCCGGTGCCGCCGAGGATCAGAATCCGTGCCACGCTCAGTGGGTGGTGCGCTCGCGGGCAGCGGAGTACAGGTAGCTGTCCGGAAATCCTTCGGCGGCAAGTACTTTCCCGACGATCACGACGGCGGTCTTCGTGACGCCCGCCGCCTTCACCTGATCGACGATGGTGGCCAGGGTGCCGCGCAGCACGATCTCGTCGGGACGCGATGCGAACGCGACGACAGCGGCGGGACAGTCGCGGCCGTAGTTCTCGGTGAGTTCCCCGGCGATCTGATCGATCCGGTGCGCACCCAGGTGCACCACCATCGTGGCGCCGCTGCGGCCGAGCGACCGCAGGTCCTCACCCGCCGGCATCGCGGTGGACAGCGTGGACACCCGGGTCAGCACGATCGACTGCGAGACACCGGGAACGGTCAGTTCCCGGCCCAGCGACGCCGCGGCGGCGGTGAACGCGGGCACCCCGGGCACCACCGTGTACGGGACCCCGGCGGCCTCGAGCCGGCGGACCTGCTCGGCGACGGCACTGAAGATCGACGGGTCACCCGAATGCAGTCGGGCGACATCCTGACCGGCCGCGTCGGCCTCGATCAGCAGGGCGACGATCTCGTCGAGGCTCAGCCGCGCCGTGTCGATCACCCGCGCCCCGTCGGGGCATTCCTGAAGGAGTTCCTGCGGTACGAGGCTGCCCGCGTACAGGCAGACGGGGCTCGCCGCGATGATCCGCTGCGCGCGGACCGTGACCAGGTCGGCCGCGCCGGGGCCTGCTCCGATGAAGTACACCGTCATGTCGCATCACCTTTCGACTGCTTCGTCACCGACCACTGCGCCACCGGCAGTTGCGGGCGCCACGCGGTGAACCCGCCGAGTGGCTCGCCGCGGTACACCTGAAATTTGCGGAGCTGCCCACCGCACCGGGAGAACCACCGCAGCAGAAGCGCTTCCGACTCCGCCGTCACCGCATTGACCACCAGCCGGCCGCCGACGCGGAGCCGGGACCAGCACTCGTCGAGTAGACCGTCCTGCGTGACACCGCCGCCGACGAAG
Organism: Rhodococcus sp. NPDC056960; assembly: GCF_042674125.1. Taxonomy (NCBI): domain Bacteria; kingdom Bacillati; phylum Actinomycetota; class Actinomycetes; order Mycobacteriales; family Nocardiaceae; genus Rhodococcus; species Rhodococcus sp. NPDC056960. Next base: position 23,916 of record NZ_JBHURF010000033.1, read on the forward strand.
ATCGCGTCCGGCGTGGACGATGCGGATGGAACGTCGCCGAACGCGGCCGGCGCGTCGCCGAACACGGCGAGGGACGGCACCCCGAGCGCTGTCGCGTTCGTCTCGATCTGATCGACCCGTGCTGCGTTGCGTTCGAAAGTCACTGCCCGGCAACGCGGGTGGGTGCGCATCCATTCGATCGCGACGGTGCCGGACCCGCCTCCCACATCCCACAGCAACTCCCCTGCCGCGGGGGCGAGCGCGCACAGTGTGAGGGCGCGGATCTCGTGTTTGGTCATCTGCCCGTCGCCCGTGAACGCGGCGTCGGGCAGTCCCGGCATCCTGGTCAGCCGAGAGGCCTCGGCGTCGGCCCGGCACTCGATCGCGATCACATTCAGCCGGGGCCCCGGATCGTGCGACCATCCCGACGCGGTGCCGTCGAGCCTCGACTCACCCGGTCCGCCCACTTCGCCGAGCACGCTGAGCCGCGAGGGTCCGAACCCGCGCTCGGTCAGCAGATCGGCCACGGCGGCGGGCGTGTGCTCGTCCCGGCTCAGCACCAGCAGTCGCGTCTGATCACCGAGTGCGGGCAGGAGTGTGTCGACGGGCCTGTTCACGAGACTGACCACCGGCGTGTCGTGCGCCGCCCAGCCCAGGCGGGCGCAGGCCAGGGTGGCCGAGGACGGATGAGGGATCACCCGCACCCGTTCCGCGCCGAGCAGGTCGACGAGGGTGACGCCGATGCCGTGGAACATCGGATCGCCGCTGGCCAGGACGCACACCCGCCGGCCGTGGTGCTGCTCGAACAGGCCGGGCAGCGCGGGGACCAGCGGCGACGGCCAGGTCACCCACTGCGCGGCCAGGTCGGGAAGCAGGGCGAGTTGCCGCGCGGAACCCATCACGACGTCGGCTCCCACGATCTCGCGTCGCGCAGACGGCGCCAGACCGTCCCACCCGTCCGCGCCGATCCCGACGACGACGATCGGGTCGGTCATCGCGGCATCCGGCGCCAGACCGCCTGCGGCAGCAGCCGCATGACGAAGAACACGGGGCGCAGCCGTCCCGGCACCCAGACTCGGCTCGCACCGCGGTGCAGGCTGCGCACGACCGCGTCCGCGACCTGAGCCGGTGTGCTCGACATCGGTGCCGGGGACATGCCTTCGGTCATCCGGCCGATCACGAACCCCGACCGGACGAGCAGGAGCGAGACACCGCTGCCGTGGAGGGCGTCACCGAGACCCGAGGCGAACCCGTCCAGGCCGGCCTTCGCGGACCCGTAGACGTAGTTGGCGCGGCGCACGCGCACACCCGCGACGGAGGAGAACACGACGATCCGCCCTGAACCCTGTTCGCGGAGCAGGGTGGCGAGATGCGTGAGAACACCGACCTGCGCCACGTAGTCGGTGTGCACCACGGCGACGGCGTGCCGTGCGTCCCGCTCGGCGCGCGCCTGGTCGCCGAGAATGCCGAACGCCAGCACGGCGACCCCCAACGGGCCGTGGGTGTCGACGACGGAACGCAGCAGCTTCTCGTGGCTCTCGAGGTCGTCGGCGTCGAATTCGACGCAGTCCACCGCGGACGCACCCGCGTCGAGCAGCGCCTGCCGTTCGGCGGCGAGTTCGCTGCTGCGGCGGGCCGCGAGAACGATCGTCCGCCCGGGCGCGAGCCGCGAGGCGATCTCGAGGCCGATCTCGCTGCGTCCGCCGAGGAGGAGGACCACCCCGTCGTCGCCGGGCTTCCCGCTGTGCTTCTTCGATCCCACGCTCACCCGTCCAGTGTCCTGGATTACCGTCGGAGCATGGACCGCACCCCCTCCACCCCGATCCACCTGACCGATGCGGCGCTCACGTTCCTCGGCGAATACCACCTCGGGACGCTCACCACGCTCCGCAAGAACGGCACCCCGCACGTCGTCGCCGTCGGCTTCACGTGGGATCAGGAGCGCGGGCTCGCGCGGGTCATCACCAACGGCTCCTCGCAGAAGGCCCTCAACGCCGCACGCGGCGGGTACGGCGCCGTCAGCCAGGTGGACGGACCACGCTGGATGACCCTCGAGGGCCCGGCCCGGGTGCTGACCGACCCCGAGTCGGTCGCCGACGCCGTGGCCCGCTACGCAGCCAGGTATCGCCAGCCCCGGGTGAACCCGACGCGAGTGGTCGTGGAGATCGCTGTCAGCCGCGTACTCGGCTCGGCTGCGCTGCGTCACGACTGAACCGCAGCTTCCACGGAACCAGCGCCGACTCGAGCTGCACGGCCAGGCTCATCTTGGACACGCCGTCGGTGCGCTCCTCGAACCGGATCGGAACCTCGGCGATGGTCATGCCGCGCTGCACCGTCCGGTAGTTCATCTCCACCTGGAACGCGTACCCGTTGCTCTGCACGCCGTCGACGTCGATGGCCCGCAGCGTGTCCGCATGCCATGCCTTGAACCCGGCGGTGGCGTCCTTGACCCGCAACCGCAGGATGGCGTTGACGTAGAAGTTCGCCCACGCAGACAGCGCCTTGCGATGCCAGGGCCAGTCGCTGGCGACCGCCCCGCCCGCCACGTAACGGGAACCGAGCACGACGGCCGCGTCGGTCGTCGCCAGCGTCTCCACCATCCGCGGGATGGCCTCGGTGGGGTGCGACAGGTCGGCGTCCATCTGGATCACGATGTCGGCTCCCTCCGCCAGCGCCCGGGTCATCCCGGCGACGTAGGCGCGCCCGAGGCCGTCCTTCACCGTGCGGTGCAGCACTCCGACCGGAATCGGGCCGCTCTGCGCGAGCGTGTCGGCGACATCGCCGGTACCGTCCGGCGAGTTGTCGTCGACGACCAGCACGTGCAGGTTCGGGATCTGCAACGCCGCGAGAAGCTCGACGATCTTGGGCAGGTTGTCGCGTTCGTTGTAGGTGGGTACAACGACGGTTACCTTCGGGGCGACGCTCTCCATGACACCTTCGCGTGATCTGTGGCCCCGCCGTGCCGTGGACGGGCAGCGGCGAGTGCGGTCGTGAACAAATGGGAGATGTTACTACCCGCGCCCCACCGCCCCCGCACGCTCCCGGTGCTCAGCCCGGAAGGACGGTCAATCCGTGGGGCCGGGTGTTGACCGGCTCACAGCCGTCGGCGGTCACGATCACGATGTCCTCGATCCGGGCGCCCCACTCACCGCGGAAGTAGATCCCCGGCTCCACACTGAACGCCATCCCCTCGGCCAGTGCGATGCCGTTTCCCGCCACGATGTAGGGCTCCTCGTGCACCGACAGCCCGATTCCGTGCCCGGTCCGGTGCACGAACACCTCGGCCAGGCCCTGCGCGGCCAGCACGTCCCGGGCCGCCGCGTCGACCGCCTCGGCGGTGACGCCGGGACGCACCAGATCGACGGCCGCCGCCTGCGCCTCCTCGAGGACCGCGAACTTGGCTGCCACCCCCGGGTCGGGTTCGCCCATGCTGTACGTGCGGGTGGAGTCGGAGTTGTAACCGGGTTCGACGGGTCCGCCGATGTCGATGACCACCACGTCCCCGGACTCGACGACCCGCTCCGACACCTCGTGGTGCGGGTCGGCGCCGTGCGGGCCCGACCCGACGATGACGAACGCCGCCTCGGTGTGACCCTCCGCGAGGATCGCGGCGGTGATGTCGGCCGCCACCTCGGCCTCGGTGCGACCGACCTTCAGGAACTCCGCCATCCGGGCGTGCACCCGGTCGATGGCCTGACCGGCCCGGCGCAGCGCGTCGATCTCCGCGTCGTCCTTGACCATCCGCAACTCCCGAAGCACCCCCGTGGCCAGCACCGGCAGCGCACCGAGCGCCTCCGACAGCGGGATCAGGTGCAGCGCAGGCATTGCATCGGTCACGGCGGTCCGGGCCGGCGACGGCAGCAACTCCGACACCAACGCATACGGGTCGACCCCGTCCACCCAGTCGCGGATCGTCAACCCGAGTTCGGCCGCCGCCGATTCGGTGAGCGAGGCCAGTTCGAGCCGCGGCACCACGACGGACGCGGTGTCGCCGTTCGCGGGGATCACCAGGCAGGTGAGCCGCTCGAACGACTCCGCACGCGAGCCCAGCAGATACCGCAGGTCCGGTCCGGGAGTGATGAGGAGGCCGTCGAGTCCGGCGTCGCGGGCCAGTGCGCCTGCGCGAGCAATCCGGTCGGCATAGATGGCGGTGGGGAAGCGTGAAGTCGATGCGCCGAGGGAACTCATGGCTTCAGGCTAAACCGGTTTGGCAGGATGAGGGTCATGACAGGGCCTCTGCTTCTCCTCGACGGTGCCAGCCTGTGGTTTCGCGCGTACTACGCGCTGCCCGACTCGATCACCTCACCCGACGGTCGATCCGTCAACGCGGTGCGCGGATTCACTGACATGGTGGCCGCACTGATCACCAAGCACCAGCCGTCCCGGCTCGCGGTGTGCCTCGACCTCGACTGGCGACCCGCGTTCCGCGTCGAGGCGGTGCCCACGTACAAGGCGCACCGCGTCGCCGAGGACACCGGCGGGGCGGAGGAAGAGGTCCCCGACACGCTGTCGCCGCAGGTCCCGATGATCCTGGATGTCCTGGCCGCCACCGGAATCGCGACCGCGGGCGCCGAGGGCCTCGAAGCCGACGACGTTCTCGGCACCCTCGCCGCCACCGAGACCCGGGACCCCACCATCGTCGTCACCGGTGACCGCGACCTCCTGCAGGTCGTCACCGACCACCCGGTGCCGGTGCGGGTGCTGTACGTGGTGCGCGGCCTCGCGAAGGCCGAACTGCTCGGGCCCGACGAGGTGGCGGCCAAATACGGGGTGCCCGCCGACCGGGCCGGTGACGCCTACGCGGAACTCGCGCTGCTGCGCGGCGACTCGTCCGACGGGCTGCCGGGTGTGAAGGGAATCGGCGAAAAGACCGCGTCCAGCCTGATCATGCAGTACGGGTCGCTGACGGCTCTGCGGGCCGCCGCGGTCGATCCCGAATCCGACATGGCGAAGGGTGCGCGTGCGAAATTCGCCGCGGCCGCCGATTATCTCGACGCAGCGCTTCCGGTCGTGCGGGTGGTCCGCGACGCGGACGTCGAATTGTCCCGCGCGGACACGCTGCCCGCCGAACCGGTCGACGCGGACCGGCTCGGCAGGCTGGCGGAGGAACTCGGGGTCGAGAATTCCGTGGGCCGTCTCACGGCGGCGATGAAAAAGGTGGCCGCCGCACGGGTTCCGTGACGGCCGGGTGAGCCGCCGCCTAGGACGGGCGGCTCACTTCGTACGTGCCCTTGTCGTCGGTGAAGGTGAGAGTGACCTGCTTCTTCTCACCGTCGACGGTGAGGCTGCACGTGAAGCTGTTGCCCTTCTTCACTTCCTGGTCAGCCGGGCACGTCACACCGGAGACGTTCTCGGCGCCGTACGAATCGGTGACGATGCGTTCGACACCGTCCTCGGCGGCCTTCTGATCGAGCGTGTCCGTGCCGAACACGGTGAACGCGAGGACGAGAGCGATGCCCACGACCACCAGCAACGCCACCACACCGCCGATGATCAACGGCAGCTTCGACTTCCCCGACGACGGCGGCTGCCCCCACTGCTGCTGCCCGGGAGTCGGCCCCCACTGCTGCGGCTGACCCGGCTGCTGGCCCCACTGCGGCTGCCCGGGCTGCTGACCCCACTGTCCGGGACCCGGCTGTCCGAGCTGACCGGGTTGCGGCTGCTGACCCCACTGAGGTTGTCCGGGCTGCTGGGGGTGCTGACCCCACTGTTGCTGACCGGGGTGCGGCGGCTGACCCGGTTGCTGAGGCTGACCCTGCCCCCACGGCTGGGCGGGCGGCTGCTGACCGTACTGCGGCGCCCCGTACTGGCCGCCCGTCTGGTCAGGATTACCCTGGCCCGGTTGCTGTCCCTGGGCCCATTGCCCGTTCGGGTCGTTCGGTCCGTAAGGGCCGCTCATCGTCGCCTCCCGCTCACGTGTCAAGTTTTGTACCTACCGTAACGCCCGACCACCGGATTCGGGCCTTCGGACGGCGTGCGAATCCAACCACACGGCGTCGGCTCACGCAGCATCCACGGCGACGACACCGCGCCGGATCGCCGCCACGGCACGACCCGCGGCCTTGCCCACCTCTGGATCGGGCGACGTCGACCGGACCTGTTCGAGCAGGTCGATCACCTGCCTGCACCACCGGACGAAGTCGCCGGCGGACAGGGCCCGCCCCTGATCCCCCGCCGCGATCAGCGCTTCGACCAGCGAATTGTCGCTCGCCCAGTGGTAGATCGCCGCGGCGAATCCGAGATCCGGCTCGCGTGTGGGCGGCAACTTGTGCCGGATCTCGTCCGCCCGCAATTCCCGCCACACGCGAATGGTCTCGTCGAGAGCATGCCGCAGCGCTCCCGGGCCGCCGCTCTCGACAGCGTCCCCCTCGCGACGCGATTCGAAGATGACCGAGGAGACGACGGCGGCGAGTTCAGCGGGCCCGAGCCCCTTCCACACCCCCTGCCGGAGGCACTCGGCCACCAAGAGGTCGCTCTCGCAATAGATTCGGCTCAACCGCGTGCCGTGTTCGGTGGCGTCGGGATGCTCGCCCGCCGAGATGTAGTCGCGCTCCGCGAGCAGCGACAGGATGCGGTCGAACGTGCGCGCCAGCGAATTCGTCGTGGCCGCCACCTTCTGCCGCATCGTCTCGGTCTCCCGGGCCAACCGGTTGTACCGCTCCCCGATCCGGCTCAGTTGCTCACGGTCGGGCCAACTGTGGCAGGGATGCTGCCGGATGGCGCGCCGCAACCGTGCGATCTCGGCATCGTCGCCTGCCCCGCCCGCCTTCTTCCGCTTGCGGCGCCCCGGCGCGACGATTCCGGTGCTGCGCAACGCCGATGCCAGATCGCGGCGCACCCGGGCGGTGTGGTGATCGAAGCGACGCGGCAACCGCATCGATCCCAAAGATCGTGCGGGCTCAGGGAAGTCGCCGGCCGACACGCGGCCCGCCCACTTCGCCTCCGTGAGGATCAACGGCTTCGGGTCCGTCGGATCCCGGTCCGGTTCCAGCACCACGGCCAGACCGGAGTGCCGTCCCACGGGGATCGCGATCACGTCGCCGCGCCGCAACGCGACGAGCGAGGCCACGGCGGCGTCCCGCCGTTCGGTGCGGCCGGCCCTCTCCAGCGACCGTTCCCGGCTGCTCAGTTCCTCCCGCAGCCGCGCGTACTCGAAGTACTCCCCGTCCTCGCCCCCGAGTCGTTCGCTGAGCGTGGTCAGCGCGGCCTCGTTGCGTTCGATGCCGCGGGTCAGTCCGACCACGGACCGGTCGGCCTGGAACTGGGCGAAGGACCGCTCGAGCAGGGCCCGTGATTCGGCCGCACCCATCCGATCGACCAGGTTGATGGTCATGTTGTAGCCGGGACGGAACGAGCTGCGCAGCGGGAACGTGCGGGTGGAGGCCAGTCCGGCGACATCCACCGGCTCCACCCCTGGCTGCCACAGGACCACCGCATGGCCCTCGATGTCGATGCCGCGACGCCCGGCCCGACCGGTGAGCTGCGTGTACTCCCCCGGCGTGAGTTCGGCGTGGGCCTCACCGTTGTACTTCACGAGGCGTTCGAGAACGACGGTGCGCGCGGGCATGTTGATCCCGAGCGCCAACGTCTCCGTGGCGAACACGGCCCGGACCAGACCCTTGACGAACAGTTCCTCGACCGTCTGCCGGAACGCGGGCAGCATCCCCGCGTGGTGCGCGGCGAGGCCCCGTTCGAGCGCCTTGCGCCATTCCCAGTACCCGAGGACCTCCAGGTCGGCCTTCGGCAGTTCCGCGGTGTGCGCGTCGATGATGGTCCGGATCTCGGCGACCTGCTCCGGCGTCGTCAGATCGAGGCGGGACCGCAGGCACTGCGCGAGCGCGGCGTCGCACCCGGCCCGGCTGAAGATGAACGTGATCGCCGGGAGCAGTCCCTCGTCGTCGAGGCGGGAGATCACCTCGGGTCGGGGCAACGGCCGGAAATCGCTCGAATACCCGCGGCCGCCCCCGCGGCCCCGGCCCCGCGACTCCCACGAGTCGGCCCGCTCCAGCGCCTGACGTTGTTTGACGTGGCGCACCAGATCCTGGTCGACCACCAGGTCCCTGCGGGCGTCCCCGGTGACCGCCCTCGTATCGAAGAGATCGAACAGCCGCTTCCCGACCATGATGTGCTGCCACAGCGGGATCGGGCGGTTCTCGTCGACCACCACCGTGGTGTCGCCGCGCACCGTTTCCATCCACGCGCCGAACTCCTCGGCGTTGCTCACGGTCGCCGACAGACTGACGAGGCGGACGTCCTCGGAGAGGTGCAGGATCACCTCCTCCCACACCGCCCCACGGAACCGGTCGGCGAGGAAGTGCACCTCGTCCATGACGACGTGGGACAGACCGCGCAGCGCCGGGGAATCGGCATACAGCATGTTCCGCAGCACCTCGGTGGTCATCACGACCACCGGGGCGTCCGAGTTGATGCTCGAATCGCCCGTCAGCAGGCCGACGGCGTCCTTGCCGTACCGGCGCACCAACTCGGCGTATTTCTGATTGCTCAGGGCCTTGATGGGTGTGGTGTAGAAGCACTTTCGCCCGGCGGCGAGCGCCAGGTGCACGGCGAATTCGCCGACGACGGTCTTGCCCGCACCGGTCGGGGCGCAGACGAGGACGCCGTGGCCGCCCTCGAGCGCGCGGCAGGCGTCGATCTGGAAGGGGTCGAGCACGAAACCGAGCTGCGCCGAGAACACATCGAGTTCGGCGCCGCCGGTCGTGTCACCTGTTGTCACTGCCACCCCGTCAGATTGTCACAGGGTGTCGGAGAAGTCCTGACCCGGTGTGTTGCTGCCGGTCGTGCTCGCGTCGTCGTTCTTGCCCGACCCACCGGTCCTACCCGACTTGCGGGACCTCCGGAACCGGCCGGCAGGCTCGGGGACCGGAGTGGCAGCCACGTCGAACGCCTCGTTCAGATCCGACGGCGCCGCGATGGTGGACGCCTCGTCGTCGTCGAGGGCACCCCACTCCTGCTCCGTGCGACGCGCCTTGCGCCGGTCGTTGAGACGGGCGATCTGCACGGCAACCTCGAACAGCACGGTCAACGCGAACGCGAGCGCGAGCATCGAGAACGGGTCCTGCCCGGGGGTGGCAATCGCGGCGAACACGAACAGAGCGAAGATCAGGCCGCGGCGCCACGCCTTGAGTCTCGTGTAGGGCAGGATACCCACGAAGTTCAGGGCGACGATGAGCAGCGGAATCTCGAAGCTGACGCCGAAGATGATCAGCAGATTGATGATGAACCCGAAGTATTCGGCGCCGCCGAGCGCGGTGATCTGGACGTTGTCGCCGATCGTCAGCAGGAAGTGCAGGGCCTTCGCGACCACCACGTAGGCGAGGACGGCGCCGGTCATGAACAGCAGCGCGCCGGACACGACGAAACCGATCGCGTAACGCCGCTCCTTCGCGTACAGACCGGGCGTGATGAACGCCCACAACTGGTACAGCCAGAAGGGGCACGCCAGGACGATGCCCGCCGTCAGCGCAACCTTGAACCGGAGCATGAACTGCTCGAACGGTCCGGTCGCGAGGAGGCGGCACGACCCGTCGCTGGTCAGGTCGGCGCGACTCGACGACGGCAGCGAGCAGTACGGTCCCTGCAGGAGCGCACCGAGACTCTCGACCCCGAAGATCTGGTGGGAGTACCAGTAGAAGCCGACCGCGGTGGTGACCAGGATGGCCAGCACCGACAGCAGCAATCGCGTCCGCAACTCGTAGAGGTGGTCGACCAACGACATCGTGCCGTCGGGATTGGTCCTCCGCTTGCTGGTGCGCGGATCGAACGGAATTCGCACTGTTGTTCGCCCTAGTCTTGGTCAGCAGTCAACCGGGGTGACGTGTCACCCCGGTTGTCAGGCGGCTCGGGCTACGCCGACTTCGGCTCGGTGTGCTGCGGCTGCGGCTGCACGGGCGCCGGCGGGGTCACCGGGGCGGTCGTGGTATCTGCCACGGGCAGTTCGGCGGGCGCGCTCGGCTGCGCGGTGGGCGCCGGGGTGCTGCTGTTGTCGTTCTGCATTTCCTTGACTTCGCTCTTGAAGATGCGGAGCGAGCGGCCGAGTCCACGAGCCGCATCGGGCAGCTTCTTGGAACCGAACAGGATGACGACGACCAGCGCAACGATGGCCCAGTGCCAGGGGCTCATGGCTCCCATGATGAAACCTCCAAAAGATCAGGTGACCCCGATGCTACCGGACATACACGGCACCAGCCCGGTCGAAACTGGCTAGTTGCGCTGCCGTTTGCCTGTCGGTTTCCTCGGCGCCCGCTGGGAGCGGAGGTCCGCGAGAAGGGCGTCCCCGGCCCAGTGCCGATTCCCGCCCGCCTCCGCCTCGCGGATCAGTTCGACCAACCGCGCATTCACCGGGGCGACCGTGCCCGACGCCGCCGCCAGCCGCACGACCTCCCCGCTGATCCAGTCCACCTCGGTGCGCCTGCCGGCCTCGAGGTCGTCCCACATCGACGACCGCGCGTGCGGGTCGATGGCCAGCATCCGGCGGCCCGCCACCCGGAACACCCCGTCCGGGACGGTCAGCAACCGGGGAATCCATCGCGGCGGCAGCGGTGTGAGCTTGGCGACAGCGATGCCGCGGGCAGTCAGGAGCGCGAGCGCTTCTCGCTGCGCCAGCGCGAGAGCGCGCCGGAACGGCCGCCGCGCCAACTCCTCGCGGAGCGGCAGACCGGACAGGGCGTTGACCGCGTTGTTCAGGTTGAGCAGCAATTTCGCCCACTGCACGGAACGGAAGTCCTCGTGGGCGTGCAGCGGAAGCCCGGCGTCGCCGAACATCGCCGCGACCGCGCTGACCGCCGGATGCTGTTCGATCTCGAGGTCGCCCTCGGAGCCCTGGTGGAAATGTCCGTCGCCGCGATGCACCACGTTGAACAGCACCGTTGCCGCCAGAACGACGTGCCCCGGCAACGCCGCACGGAGGGTGTCCGCGTTGCCCAGCCCGTTCTGCGTGCTCACCACGACCGTGCCGGGACCGAGCACCGGCGCCAGAGCGGCACCCGCCGTCGGTGTGCCCGCCGATTTCACCGCGACGAGGACGAGATCGGCGGTGGCCGCCGACTCGGGGCCGGTGGCGAAGGCGAGGTCGGAGGCGGGGACCCGGATGTCCGCGCCGTGCAGGTCCGTTAGGCGCAAGCCGTGAGCGCGGATCTCCGACCCGATGCGCTCGCGGCCGATCAGCGTGACCTCGGCGCCGGCCGCCGCGAGCCGGCCCCCGAGATAGCATCCGATGCTGCCCGCGCCGAACACGCTGACCCGCGGCGCCCGCACGGCGTCGTTCACGCCTCGACGGCGTCGTACGCCGACAGCGCCTCCACCGCCCGGCGCCGCACCTCGTCGACCAGTTCTGGTGGTCCGAGCACCGCGATTCCGGAACCGAACCCGAGCACCAGTCGCGCCATCCACTCGAGCGCCCCGTAGCTCATGCTCGCCTCGACCGAGCCGTCGGTGGCGACCGTGCGGACATCCATCGGGTAGTAGTCGAGCACCCACACGCAGTCGGCGCCGATGCGCAGCCGGGCCCGCGGCAGCGACGCGTCGCCGCTGAACAGTTCGAGATTGGAATCCCGCACGAGGGCCTGGGCGGGCGGGGTCGACGGCTCGTCCAGTTCGGTGGCCGCGTCGATCCGGTCGAGCCGGAACAACCGGACCCCCTCGGCCTGCCTGCACCACGCCTGCAGATAACTGTGATTGTCGACGAGCACGATCCGCACCGGATCCACGGTCCGCTCGGTGACCCGGTCCCGGGACGCGGAGTAGTACGTGAGGTGCAGCGCGCGGCGGCGGTGGAGCGCGGAGCGCACCGCGGCGGCGATCGGGTCTTCCGCCACGTCGTCCACTGCATCCCGCTCCGACGTCGGAGTCACCGTCGCGCGGGCCGCCGCGGTGCCCGCGGCATCCTCGATCTTGGCGATCGCACTGTGCGCCGCCGACGGATCGACCATCCCCGGTAACTCCACCAGCGAACGCAGGGCAATCAGCAGGGCCGTCGCCTCCGTGGACGTCAACCGCAGCGGTCGGTCGATGCCCGCCGAGAACGTCACCTCGATGCTCTCCTCGGAGAACGAGAGGTCGATGAGGTCGCCCGGACCGTATCCGGGCAGCCCACACACCCAGAGCTGATTGAGATCGGACATCAGCTGTGTGGTGGTGACGCCCAGTTCCGCGGCGGCCTCGGCCGCACTCATCCCAGGGTTCGCGATGAAGTAGGGCACCAGATTGAGGAGCCGCGACAGTCTCGACGACAGCCTGTTGCTCACGACGTCCCCCGGTCCCCTGCGGCATCCTTCAGTTTGGTCAGCACATCGTGGCGTAGTTCGGGCGGATCGAGGACCAGGGCGTCCGCCCCGTGACCGGCGACCAGCCGCGCGATCCAGTCCCGTGAGTGCACCGGGATCTCGAGCACGGTGCCGCTGCGCTCGTTCACCTGCTTCGCCCCCGTCGCCGTCCCCAGACGGCGCAGTTCCTGGGCGCGCCCCTCGGCCACCCACACCGTGGCGGTCCCGGTGACCTCCCCCGAACCGGTGACACGGTCGACGATCTCCCGCAGGTTCACACCGGCCGGTTTGTGCACGGCCCCCGACGGTCCGAACTCCCGCACGTCGTCGCCGATCCGCGACAGCCGGAACGTCCGGACCGCGCCCCGGTCGACGTCGTGACCGACGAGATACCACCGGCCGTGCGCGGTGACGACACCCCACGGTTCCACGGTGCGCTCGGTGTACGGCTCGTTGAGGGCACCGCGGTGCGGGAAGTGCACGGCGCGACCGGCGTCGACGGCCGCCAGCAACTTCCCGAGCGCCGGTTCGGAGCCGCGGGTGCGGGCGGGGACGGCGGTGATCGGAGTGGCCGCCGAGTCCGGATCCACCTGCACACCGGCCGCCCTCAGCTTGAGCAGCGCCCCCTGGGCGGCGGACGTCAACTCCGGCGACTCCCACAACTGGACCGCGACCGCGACCGCCGCCGACTCCTCCTGGCTGAGGTCGATGTCGGGCAGCTCGTACGCATTGCGGTTGATGCGGTAGCCCTCCACCGTCGAGAAACGCGACGCCTGCCCCGTCTCGAGCGGAACACCGAGATCCCGTAGCTCGTTCTTGTCGCGTTCGAACATGCGGCTGAACGCCTCGTCGCTGGCGGAGTCGGCGTACCCGGCAACGCTCTCGCGAATCTTCTCGGCGGTGAGGAACTGTCTGGTGGACAACAAGCAGATCACCAGGTTCATCAAGCGCTCGATCTTGGAAGTCGGCACGCCCGGAAGCCTAGTGGGTGAGCCCGTTCCGGACTCCCTCAGCGCGGCTACATCGAGGCAATCAGCCGCTCCACCCGCTCGTCGACCGACCGGAACGGGTCCTTGCACAGGACGGTCCGCTGGGCCTGGTCGTTGAGCTTGAGATGCACCCAGTCGACCGTGAAGTCGCGACCGGCCTCCTGCGCGGCAGTGATGAACTCGCCGCGCAGCTTCGCCCGCGTGGTCTGCGGCGGGGTGTCGACCGCCGCCTCGATCGTCTCGTCCTCGGTGATCCGCTTCACGAGACCCTTGCGCTGCAGCACGTCGAACACACCGCGACCGCGTTTGATGTCGTGATAGGCCAGATCCAGCTGCGCGATCTTCGGGTCGGCCAGCTCGAAGCCGTGCCGGTCCTGATAGCGCTGGAACAGCTTGCGCTTGATCACCCAGTCGATCTCGGTGTCGACCTTCGCGAAGTCCTGCGTCTCGACGGCGTCGAGCATCCGGCCCCACAGATCCACCACCTGCGTGACCTGCGGATCGGGGTCACGGTTCTGCAGGTGTTCGACCGCACGGGCGTGGTACTCACGCTGGATGTCGAGGGCGCTGGCCTGCCGGCCACCGGCCAGCCGCACCGGACGACGTCCGGTCACGTCGTGGCTGACCTCACGGATGGCGCGGATCGGGTTGTCGAGCGCGAAATCGCGGAACGACACCCCGGCCTCGATCATCTCGAGGACGAGAGCAGCGGTGCCCACCTTCAGCATCGTGGTGGATTCGGACATGTTCGAATCGCCGACGATGACGTGCAGGCGACGGTACTTCTCCGCGTCCGCGTGCGGTTCGTCGCGGGTGTTGATGATGGGCCGCGACCGCGTGGTCGCCGAGGACACACCCTCCCAGATGTGCTCGGCGCGCTGCGACAGACAGAACGTGGCGGCCTTCGGCGTCTGCAGGACCTTGCCGGCGCCACAAATCAGCTGCCGCGTGACCAGGAACGGGAGCAGCACGTCCGAGATCCGGGAGAACTCGCCGGCCCGGGCCACGAGGAAGTTCTCGTGGCAGCCGTACGAGTTGCCTGCCGAGTCCGTGTTGTTCTTGAACAGGTAGATGTCGCCGCCGATGCCTTCTTCGGCGAGCCGCTGTTCGGCGTCGATCAACAGCTCCTCGAGAACTCGCTCACCCGCCCGGTCGTGGTTGACCAACTGGATGAGGTTGTCGCACTCGGCCGTCGCGTATTCGGGGTGCGAGCCGACGTCCAGATACAGGCGGGCACCGTTCCGGAGGAAGACGTTGGAGCTGCGGCCCCACGACACCACCCGCCGGAACAGGTAGCGCGCAACCTCGTCCGGGCTCAGTCGCCTGTGACCATGGAAGGTGCAAGTCACACCGAACTCTGTCTCAATTCCCATGATTCGTCGCTGCACACCTCGAGAGTACAACGCGGATCACCCGACGGAGCGTTAAAACGGTTCGGCAACACACCGCGCATACGCTGAGGTGGTGAACCCACATCTACGCCGCATCCATCGGGCAGACGAGATCCTGTTCGACCGCAGCGCGAATCTGAACCCGTCCCACGTCGACCGGTTCATGCGCTTCCTCAGCCGGGCCGCCGACAAGGGCGTCCTGTGGTGGTGTGTGGCGGCCGTGCTGGGACTGGTCGGCGGGCGCGCCCGACGGGGTGGTGTGCGGGGCCTGCTGTCACTGGGACTGGCGAGCGGTCTCGCCAACGGCATCCTCAAACCCGTGTTTCCGCGGCGGCGACCACCCCCGCGGGTCTGGGCGAACGTGCTGCGCGGGGTGGAGATCCCCCGGTCCTCGTCCTTCCCGTCGGGGCACTCGGCGTCGGCGGCCGCGTTCACCACCGGCGTCGCCCTGGAGTCGCCCGTGACCGCCGCCGTCGTGGCGCCCCTCGCCGCCGCGGTCGCGTACTCCCGGGTGCACAACGGTGTGCACTGGCCGTCGGACGTGCTCGCCGGACTGGCGCTCGGTGGGGCTGTCGCGGCGGGTACTCGCAGGTGGTGGGCGGTGCGCCCGGAGGATCCGGCGGAGCTGGGACCGTCAGTCGACGCGCCCGCACTGCCGGGCGGTGAGGACCTGCTCGTCGTGGTCAACCCGGAATCGGGACCGGACGGCACCGATCCCCGGGAGGAGATCGCGACTGCTCTCCCCAAGGCCGACACGCGTGCCCTGGACACGGATCGCGATTTCGCCGAGCAACTCGACGCCTGGGTGGCCGACACGCAGCCGCGAGCCCTCGGGGTGTGTGGTGGAGACGGGACCGTCGTCGCCGTCGCCGCGGCGGCCGCGCGTCACCGGTTGCCGCTGGCAGTGTTCCCGGGCGGAACGCTCAACCACTTCGCCCGGGACGTCGGCGTCACCGACATCCCCGGCACGGCAACCGCTGTCGAGACCGGACGCGCGGTTCTCGTCGACCAGGCGGTGGTCCACACCGATGTGTCGGAATCCGCGCCGTTCCTCAACACCGCGAGTCTCGGCGGATACCCCGACGCGGTGCGACTGCGGGAGAAGTGGCAACCCCGGTACGGGAAGTGGCCCGCAGCGAGCGCGGCGATGATCCGGATTCTCGCCGCGGCAACCCCGCTCGCCGTCACCATCGACGGGCGGCCCGTGCAGGTCTGGATGTTGTTCGTGGGGAACGGTCGGTATTCGCCGTCCGATCAGGTTCCGATGTCGCGTCCGGCCATCACCGGCGGGCTGCTCGACGTCCGGTACGTGCGGGCGGACCGCAGGGCGTCGCGGCCGCGACTCCTGTTCGCCGCCGCGACCGGGACACTCGGCAGCAGCCGGGTGTACGTGCACGCACTGGTCCCCCGGGTCACCGTCCGGGTGGACGGTGACCCGGTCGCCCTCGCCACCGACGGCGAAGTCGTGGCCGACGCCCGCCGCTTCGACTTCCGGACGGTTCCCGAGGCGATCGCGGTGTACCGGCCTCAGTCCTGAGGGTCGGCCGGCTTCGCCTCGGTACCGGTGGCCGGCTTAGCGTCGGTACCGTCGGCCGGCTTCGCCTCGGGCGCCGTCTTCGAATCCGCACCGGGCTCGGAGGCGGCCGCCGGGGCCGCGGGAACCAACTGCTCGAGCGCGGCGCCGGCGATTCGCCGGAACGCCCGGCGAGGCCGGGACTGATCGAGCACGGCCACCTCGAGGCTGGCCACGTCGACGTTCCGCTTCTCGCCTTCTCCGGCACCCCCCTGATGCAGGGCGTTGACGGCGACACCGACCGCCGACTCGAGATCGAGGTCGGCCCGGTACGACTCGCGCATGGCGGTCGCGATCGGCTCGGTCGTCCCGCCCATCACGACGAAATGCTGCTCGTCGACGATGGACCCGTCGTAGGTGATGCGGTACAGCTGGGGCGGCTTCGGGCTGCCCACCCGCCCGACCTCGGCGACACAGATCTCCACCTCGTACGGCTTGGGTTGTTCGGTGAAGATCGTGCCGAGGGTCTGCGCGTACGCGTTGGCCAGGGAACGGCCCGTGACGTCCCGGCGATCGTAGGAGTAGCCGCGCATGTCGGCGTGGACGATCCCGGCGCGGCGCAGGTTCTCGAACTCGTTGTACTTACCGACGGCCGCGAAGCCGAGCCGGTCGTACAGTTCGCTCACCTTGTGCAGCGCGGTGGACGGATTCTCGGCGACGAACAGGACGCCGTCGCGGAACGTGAGCACCACGACACTGCGTCCCCGGGCAATTCCCTTGCGCGCCAACTCCGAGCGATCCCGCATGATCTGCTCGGCGGAGGCGTAATACGGCATGGTCATCGCGCGGACCCCCCTTCTTCGGTGCGCTCGGTGACGATCCGCCGAGCCAACTCGGACGTCGTGTCGTCGGGCACGACTACGGCGCCGGCCTGGGTGATGGTGACCGCGGTCGGGTAGATGCCCCGGGTGAGGTCGGGTCCACCGGTGGCCGAATCGTCGTCGGCCGCGTCGTACAGCGATTCGATGGCCGCCCGCAGGGCGGTCTCCTCGTCGCTGTCCGGCGAGTAGATCTTCTTCAGTGCCGACTTCGCGAACAGCGATCCCGAACCGACCGCGTGGTATCCGGCGCGTTCCTCGTATCGGCCGCCCACGACGTCGTACGAGACGATGCGCCCCGCGCGGGCCTCGTCGTCCGCGTCGAGGTCGTAGCCGACGAGCAACGGAACCACCGCGAGACCCTGCATCGCCGCGCCGAGGTTGCCCCGCACCATCGACGCCAGCCGGTTGGCCTTGCCGTCGAAGGTCAGGGGGACGCCCTCGATCTTCTCGTAGTGCTCGAGTTCGACGGCGAACAGGCGAACCAGTTCGATCGCGATGCCCGCGGTGCCGGCGATGCCGGCCGCCGAATACTCGTCGGTGACGTACACCTTCTCGACGTCCCGGCTCGCGATCAGGTTGCCCTGGGTCGCACGCCGGTCGCCGGCGAGCAGAACGCCCCCCTTGTAGGTGAGCGCCACGATCGTCGTTCCGTGCGGTGCGAGATCACCGCTGTCCATCCCGTCACCACCCCGTGTCGAGTGCGAACGATGGCCGATCCGATTCTCCGGCAGCAATTCTGGTGCGTGACCGCGCAGATACTCGGTGAACGAGCTCAGATTCGAACCGAAACTGAGCCTCGTGTCACCGTCGCCCGTCCGCAATGCCGGTCGATCCGCCGTCACTGGCCGCCCTTCTGGACATAGGCCCGGACGAAGTCCTCGGCGTTCTCCTCGAGCACGTCGTCGATCTCGTCGAGCAGGTCGTCGGTGTCCTCGGCCAGCTTTTCGCGACGTTCCTGACCAGCGGCACCGTCACCACCGGGGGTGTCGTCCTCGTCGCCGCCACCAGTTCGTTTGGTCTGCTCTTGCGCCATCGCCGCCGACCTCCTTGTGTGAAGGGAGCTCTTCTTCCGAGCGTCCTGTCGTGCCAAGCAGTCTGACTACATCATCCGCTCGGACCTTCACCCTACCGAGCGTCGCCGTCGCACGTGTGCCGACGCGACGGCGAGTTCCGGCACAGATCCGTCCGGAAGCGGTCGCTCGGTCAGTTCGTGAGCTCGTCGACGAGTTCTTTCGCCGTCTCCACCGACTCCAGCAGCTCCCCCACGTGCGCCTTGCTGCCGCGCAGCGGCT
Source organism: Rhodococcus sp. NPDC056960 (assembly GCF_042674125.1). Classification (NCBI taxonomy): domain Bacteria; kingdom Bacillati; phylum Actinomycetota; class Actinomycetes; order Mycobacteriales; family Nocardiaceae; genus Rhodococcus; species Rhodococcus sp. NPDC056960. Next base: position 42,242 of record NZ_JBHURF010000033.1, read on the forward strand.
CGAGCGTGGGAATGCGCACCAGGGAGTCGCCCCCGAGATCGAAGATCACCGAATCCCAGCTCGCCGCCGCGATGTCTGCGCCGAACTTGCGCAGGCACTCGCCGCGGAAGTAGGCGCGGGTGTCGGTGGGCGGGGTGTCGACCGCGTCGAGCACCTGCTGCTCCGAGACGAGGCGCTCCATCGACCCGCGCGCGACGAGCCGGTTGTAGAGCCCCTTGTCGAGGCGGACGTCCGAGTACTGCAGGTCGACGAGATGCAGTCGCGGCGCGGACCAGTTGAGCCCCTCCCGGTTCCGGAACCCCTCGAGCAGGCGCAGCTTGGCCGGCCAGTCCAGCAGGTGGGCGCATTCCATCGGATCGCGCTCGAGGAGGTCGAGCACCATCGCCCACTTCTCCAGCAAGTCGGCCACGCGGGGGTCGTCGTTGCCCTCGGCCGACATGAACTTGTCGACGCGATCGAGGTAGATCCGCTGCAACGCAAGCCCGGTCAGCTCCCGGCCGTCGGCCAGCGCGACCGTGGCGCGCAGCGTCGGATCGTGGCTGATGTGGTGCACGGCCGTCACCGGACGGGCCAGTTGCAGGTCGGTGAGGTCGACACCGGCCTCGATCAGATCGAGGACCAGCGCCGTGGTCCCGACCTTCAGATACGTCGACATCTCGGCGAGGTTCGCGTCGCCGATGATGACGTGGAGGCGCCGGTACTTGTCGGCGTCGGCGTGCGGTTCGTCGCGGGTGTTGATGATGCCGCGCTTGAGCGTGGTCTCGAGCCCGACCTCGACCTCGATGTAGTCGGCGCGCTGGGACAGCTGGAAGCCGGCCTCGTCGCCGGACTGCCCGATTCCGACGCGACCGGACCCGCAGATCACCTGACGGGACGCGAAGAACGGCGTCAGGCCGTTGATCACCGCGGAGAACGGCGTCGCCCGCGACATCAGGTAGTTCTCGTGGGTGCCGTACGACGCGCCCTTGCCGTCCACGTTGTTCTTGTACAGCTGCAGTCGCGGGGCACCGGGAACGCTGGACGCGTGCCGCGCGGCGGCCTCCATCACGCGTTCGCCGGCCTTGTCCCAGATGACGGCGTCCAGGGGGTCGGTGACCTCGGGGGCCGAGTATTCGGGGTGCGCGTGGTCGACGTACAGACGGGCGCCGTTGGTGAGGATCATGTTGGCCGCGCCGACCTCGTCGGCGTCGATCACCGGCGCCGGGCCGCTCAGCCGGCCGAGATCGAAACCACGGGCATCGCGCAGCGGGGATTCCACCTCGTAGTCCCATCGGGTGCGCTTGGCACGCGGCACCCCCGCGGCGGCCGCGTAGGCCAGCACCGCCTGGGTGGACGTCAAGATCGGATTGGCCGAAGGCTCGCTGGGTGAGGAGATTCCGTACTCGACTTCGACACCGATGATCCGCTGCATGCTGCCGAGCCTATGCGATCACTCCCCCCGCCCGACGGCACACTCCTGCCGTGCGAGCCGTCCGCGTCGCACGGTCAGGCCGGCGAACACTCCAGGTACTGGTTCGCGGCGATCGCCCCGAGCACCGTTCGCACCCCGACGGGAGCCCAGGCGTGGGTGCTGTCGGTGACGATTCTCGGGTCGGTCAGGGTGACGGTGCGTCGGCGCGTCTCGATGGTGCACCCGCCCGCCGCCACCACGTTGCGCACCCAGTCGCTCCGGGCGCCGTACGTGAGCGCGAACCGGTAGCGGCCGTCCACGACGAACACGTTGACGGGTGTGCGATACGCCGTGCCCGACTTCCGGCCCCGGTGCTCGACCACGGCGAAGCCCGGCAGGATCGTCGCGACGTGTCGGCTCACCTGATTGGTGACGACCCGGTTGAACCGGGCGATCGAACGCGGCAACGCCATGACCTCGCACCCCTTCGGCACCGGAACGAGCAACCACCCACGACGGTACCGGCACCCGACGGGGTACTGGCAGGATCGACGCATGGATTCCGTCCCGAACACCCCGCCCGGCACGGACGAAGTGGTGGCGGTGTTCGACAGTGCGGGCCGACCGGCCGGTACCGCCGAGCGTTCCCGGGTCTACGCCGAGGGTTTGTGGCACGCCAGCGCCGGGGTCCTGGTCCGATCCGGTGACGGCCGGCGGCTGTACGTGCACAGACGCTCGGACACGAAGACCGTGTTCGCCGGACAGCACGACTGCCTCGCGGGCGGGGTGGTCGATCCCGGGGAGAGCGCGGAGGACGCCGCGACCCGCGAACTGGCGGAGGAACTCGGCATCGCAGGAGTCGCGCTCACCCCCGTCGCACAGGTGGCGTGGGACGGGCACTGGCACGGACTGCGGCTCCGCTGCCACCTGTACGCCTACGAGACGCGCTGGGACGGCCCGGTGGTCCACCAGGCCAGCGAGATCGCGGCCGGCTGGTGGTGGACGCCCCACGAACTGGTCGCACACCTGCGCGACCCGCAGTGGCCGTTCGTCCCGGACACCCGGGCTCTCCTGGAGGACTACCTCGTCGCACTGGACCACCGGCACGACAGCTGACCTGCACGGCGGGAACACGATTCGAGTCCCGCCGCGCAGGTGGTGCCGAGCGGCCTACAGGTACTGGCCCGTGTTGGACTCGGTGTCGATGGCGCGGCTCGCGCTCGCGTTCTTACCGGTGACCAACGTGCGGATGTAGACGATCCGCTCACCCTTCTTGCCCGAGATCCGGGCCCAGTCGTCGGGATTGGTGGTGTTCGGCAGGTCCTCGTTCTCGGAGAACTCGTCGACGATCGAGTCGAACAGGTGCTGGACCCGCAGGCCCGGGGCACCGGTGTCGAGCACCGACTTGATCGCGTACTTCTTGGCGCGGTCGACGATGTTCTGGATCATCGCCCCCGAGTTGAAGTCCTTGAAGTAGAGGACCTCCTTGTCGCCGTTGGCGTACGTGACCTCGAGGAAGCGGTTCTCCTCGCTCTCGGCGTACATGCGGTCGACGACCCGTTCGATCATCACCCGGATGCAGGCGGTGCGATCGCCGCCGAACTCCGCGATGTCGTCGCTGTGCACCGGCAGCGTCTCGACGAGGTACTTCGAGAAGATGTCCTGCGCCGACTCCGCGTCGGGGCGTTCGATCTTGATCTTCACGTCGAGGCGACCCGGACGCAGGATCGCGGGGTCGATCATGTCCTCGCGGTTGGATGCGCCGATCACGATGACGTTCTCGAGTCCCTCGACACCGTCGATCTCACTGAGCAGCTGCGGCACGACGGTCGTCTCGACGTCGGAGGAGACACCCGACCCGCGGGTACGGAAGATCGAGTCCATCTCGTCGAAGAACACGATCACCGGGGTGCCCTCGGAGGCCTTCTCCCGGGCCCGCTGGAAGATGAGCCGGATGTGCCGCTCGGTCTCGCCGACGAACTTATTCAGCAGCTCGGGGCCCTTGATGTTGAGGAAGTAGGACTTGGCTTCCTTGCTGTCCTGCCCCCGGGCCTCCGCGATCTTCTTCGCGAGCGAGTTGGCGACCGCCTTGGCGATCAGCGTCTTGCCGCACCCGGGCGGGCCGTAGAGGAGCACACCCTTGGGCGGGCGGAGCTCGTATTCGTGGAACAGGTCCTTGTGGAGGAACGGCAACTCGACCGCGTCGCGGATCTGCTCGATCTGCCTGCCGAGGCCACCGATGTCGTCGTAGTGGACGTCGGGAACCTCTTCGAGGACCAGATCCTCGACCTCGGCCTTGGGGATCCGCTCGAACGCGTAGCCGGCCTTGGTGTCGACGAGGAGGGAGTCGCCGGGGCGCAGCTTCCGGGTGGGCGAGTCCGCGTCGTACGCGATCGTCTCCTTCTCGCTCTCCGCGAACACGGTGGCGAGGGGTTCGGCGAGCCAGACGATTCGTTCCTCGTCGGCGTGACCCACCACGAGGGCGCGCTGACCGTCGTCGAGGACCTCACGGAGCGTGCTGATCTCACCCACGCGCTCGAAGTTGCCCGCCTCCACAATCGTGAGAGCCTCGTTGAGGCGCACGGTCTGGCCGAGCTTGAGGGTCTCGGCGTCGACGTTCGGGGAGCAGGTCAACCGCATCTTGCGACCGGAGGTGAACACGTCCACCGTCTGATCGTCGTGCACTCCGAGCAGCACGCCGTAGCCGCTCGGCGGCTGGCCGAGGCGGTCGACTTCTTCTCGAAGCGCAATGAGCTGCTGGCGGGCTTCCTTGAGGGTGTCCATCAGCTTGGTGTTCCGGATGGACAGCGAGTCCACTCGCGACTCCATCTCACGAAGCTGTTCCGGCGACTCCGCGAGCTGCCTACGCAGTGCCGACGCCTCTGCGCGCAACGCCTCGAGCTCTCGTGCGGCCGCAACCGAATCGGGGTTCTCTGTCGAGCTCATGTGCGTCTCCTCCCAATGAGATCTATCAACGCTACCGGCACTGCCCGAATTCTGCGCCGTGACACGGATTCTGCCGATTGCGAATCGGCATACACGACGCCCCGGACCACCGAAATCCTCATGTTAGCCTTACCTACCTGTCGAGCAGTTTCCTCTCTGTTCTGTGTAACGAAAGGGTTCGTCGTGATAATCCGCAAGCCCCTGAACGGCACATCCGCCATCGGTAGGTCCGTGGTCGCCGTGGGCGCGGTCGTCCTCGCGCTCGGGATGTCGGCCTGCTCGTCGGACGACTCGTCCGGCACCACGGGGACGACGTCCGCTGCCGCGTCCTCCGCCTCCCCCGCATCCGGCGAGGCTGTCGCGGCCCCCACTTCCGACGAACTGCTCGGTACGCTCCAGGTCCTCGCGGACCCCGCCCGCCCGGTCGACGACAAGACCGCCGTGGTGGTCGACGGTGAACAACGCCGCCCGAATCTCGAGGCGATGACCGCGGCGATGGCCAACTACCCGGTGTCCTTCACGGTCACGGATGTGCAGGTGGAGGGCGATACGGCGACGGCGAACGTCGCGATCGTCAGCCCGCACGGCACGGCCGCCCCGACGGCGTGGACATGGGAGAACGTCGACGGCACATGGAAGGTGTCCGACGCGAGCACCTGCACCCTGCTCGGCATGGCGCGCGCCGGCTGCAGCTAGCGTCCCGACCTTCGGCGGCGTCCCCGGGGCGCCGCCGAAGTCACGTCTCAGCCCTTGCCGGACCGGCGCTGCGGCTTGGGAGTGACCGTTCCCTCGGCGAGCCGCCGGGCGCTCACCAGGAACGCGGTGTGGCCCTGCATCCGGTGTTCCGGGCGCACCGCCAGCCCGACGACGTGCCATCCGCGGACGATCGATTCCCAGGACCGCGGCTCCGTCCAGCATTCCTGTTCGCGCATCGCCTCGACCACCTTCGACAGCTGCGTCACGGTCGCGACGTAGACGATAAGGACCCCGCCGGGCACCAGCGCCTCGGACACCGCGGGCAGCGCGTCCCACGGGGCCAGCATGTCGAGGACCACCCGGTCGACCCGGCCACCCGCCGCCTCGGCGTCGAATTCGGCGACGTCGGCGATCGTCAGGTCCCAGTTCTCCGGGCGTTCCCCGAAGAACGTCTCGACGTTCCGGACGGCGTGCTCGGCGTGGTCGTCGCGCACCTCGTACGAGATGACCCGGCCTTCGGGCCCGACCGCACGGAGCAGCGAGCACGTCAACGCTCCGGACCCGGCGCCGGCCTCGAGCACCCGGGCCCCGGGAAAGACGTCACCCTCGTGGACGATCTGCGCCGCATCCTTCGGGTAGATGACCTGCGCGCCGCGCGGCATCGACAGCACGTAGTCGGTGAGTAGCGGTCGCAACGCCAGGTACGGGGTGCCGTTGGTCGACTTGACCACGCTGCCCTCGTCGGTGCCGATCAGGTCCTCGTGCAGGATGCCGCCGCGGTGGGTGTGGAACTCCTTGCCCGCCTCCAGGTTGACCGTGTAGTGCCGGCCCTTCGCGTCCGTCAACTGGACGCGATCGCCCACCCGAAACGGTCCGCTCGGTCGCGTTTCGCGTCCCACCATCGTCACCGACTCCTCAGCCTGTTCGTCCGGGCACCGTCCGGCACCCACACCGCAGCCCCGACAGGACTGTCGGAGCGGGGGCCTACCCTGCCAGGTGTGAGCATCTCAGAGTCGCCAGCCCCCGTCGTAACGGGTTCCCCGTCACAGCGCGACGACACCTCGGCGACCCGCAGGCGGCCCGCCCTGTCCCCGTCCCGCGCCGGCGACTTCAAACAGTGCCCGCTCCTCTACCGCTTTCGCGCCGTCGACCGGCTCCCCGAGGCTCCGTCCCGGGCGCAGGTGAAGGGCACGGTGGTACACGCCGCACTGGAGACACTGTTCGGGCTCCCCGCGGCCGAACGGGTGCCCGCGCGCGCCGTCGACCTCGTCCTCCCGTCGTGGGAGCGCCTCCTCGCGGAGGCACCCGACCTGATCGATCTGGTTCCGGGCGACGAACGCGAGTCGTTCCTCGACGAGGCCCGGTCCCTCGTCACCGCCTATTACGAACTGGAAGACCCCACTCGGTTCGAGGCCGAGTCGTGCGAACAGCACGTCGAGACCGAACTCGACGACGGAGTGGTGCTCCGCGGGTTCGTCGACCGCATCGACGTCGCCCCCACCGGCGAAGTCCGGGTGGTCGACTACAAGACGGGTCGTGCGCCCCGCGAGATGTCCGAGTCCAAGGCGCTGTTCCAGATGAAGTTCTATGCGCTGGTCCTGCTGCGCACCCGGGGCATCGTCCCGGCGCAACTGCGTCTGCTCTACCTCGCGTCCGGGACGGTCCTCACGTACGCACCCGACGAGGACGAACTGCTGCGGTTCGAGCGCACGCTGTCGGCGATCTGGAAGGCCATTCTCGCCGCCGGCGTCACCGGCGATTTCCGACCCAAGCCGAGTCGCCTCTGCGACTGGTGTGATCATAAGTCCCGGTGCCCCTCGTTCGGTGGAACGCCGCCTCCCTACCCCGGGTGGCCGGAGGGGCCCGCCGAAGACGCACCGGGTTTCGAGGAGATTGTCGAATGAGTTCCGAGTCCTACTACGTACCAGTCGGTTCGGAAGCAGTGGGTGCGCCGACACCGGGCTCGGACCAGAAGGTCACCGTGGAGCGGTTCGGCAGCACAGACCTGACGATCAGCGTCTGGGCAGACACGATGCAGCACGGCGCTCCCCCGTCCGCACTGCTCGTGCGGGCGCTCGAACGGTGCGCCGCGCGCGACGACGCACGCCTCACCCGGGTGGTGGTCGAGATCCTGGGCCCCATCCCGATCGCCGAACTCGAAGTCCGATCCTGGGTGCAGCGTCCGGGACGCCGGGTGGAGCTGGTGGTTGCGGAACTGTGGACCGTCGGCGACCGTCCCCGTGCCGTGGCGCGAGGCTCGGCCTGGCGCATGGAGACCGTCGACACGAGCGACGCCGTCCATGTCGTCGACCCGCCCCTCGAACCGCGATCCGCGGGCCGGGACGGTGCGTTCGGCGGCAGCTGGAACGCCGGCTACCTGACCACCCTCGACTGGCGGTGGATCGCCGAGATGGGATGCGAGGGCCCCGGCAAGCTGTGGGCGAAGCCGCGGCCCGCACTGGTTCTCGGTGAGACCATGACTCCACTCGAGCGGCTGTTCGCCATCGCGGACATCGCCAACGGAGTCGGATCGAAGCTCGACCCGGCGCACTGGACGTTCCTCAACACCGACCTCACCGTCCACATCTTCCGGGTACCCGAGGGCGACTGGGTCGGAGTCAGCTCCGAAACCTCCATCGGCCCCGACGGAGTGGGGATGTGCGCGGGGATCCTCTACGACGAGACCGGAGCCGTCGGCCGGATCGCCCAGACCGTACAGGTCCGCGCCCGCTCCTGACCGGAACGGGCGCGGATCATCGTGCGGCGGAACGGGTTCAGAGCGCGCGGCAGGACCGGATGTTCGACGCGAGGATCGCCTTGGCGCCGAGGTCCGCGAGTTCGTCCATGACCCCGTTGTGGCCCTTGATCGGCACCATCGCGCGGACCGCGACCCAGTTCTCGTCGGCGAGCGGCGACAACGTCGGCGATTCCAGGCCGGGGGTGATCTTCAACGCGGCGTCGAGGATCGTCTTGGGGCAGTCGTAGTCCAGCATCAGGTTCTGCTGCGCGAACACGATGCCGCGCACGCGCTCGACGAGCTGGTTGCGCGCGGAATCGTCGGCGGGCGAACCGGCCCGCTCGATGAGCACACCCTCGGAGTCGCACAGGGTGTCGCCGAACGCGACCAGGTTGTGCTGACGCAGCGTGCGACCGGATCCGACGACGTCGGCGATCGCATCGGCGACGCCGAGCTGGATCGAGATCTCCACGGCGCCGTCGAGGCGGATGACCGAGGCCTCGATCCCACGGGCGGACAGGTCGTCGCGCACCAGGTTCGGGTAGGACGTGGCGATGCGGAGTCCGGCGAGGTCCTCGACCTTCCAGTCCTTGCCCGCGGGGGCTGCGTACCGGAACGTGGAGCGGCCGAAGCCGAGCGACAGCCGCTCGGCGACCGGGGCGCCCGAATCACGGGCGAGGTCGCGGCCGGTGATACCGAGATCGAGTTCACCGGATCCGACGTAGATCGCGATGTCCTTGGGGCGCAGGAAGAAGAACTCGACCTGGTTGGACTGATCCAGGACGGTCAGGTCGCGGGAATCGGTGCGACGGCGGTAACCGGCCTCGGAGAGGATTTCGGCGGCGGACTCGGACAGCGAGCCCTTGTTCGGGACTGCGACGCGCAGCATGGCGGAGGGTTCCTTTCGGGAGCGGGTGGAGGAGTCTCGATCACCGATCACAGATGTCGGTAGACGTCCTCGAGTTTCAGGCCCTTACCCACCATCAGCACCTGCGTCCAATACAGCAGTTGGGAGATCTCCTCGGCGAGCGCCTCATCGCTCTCGTGCTCGGCGGCGATCCACACCTCACCCGCCTCTTCGAGGATCTTCTTTCCCTGCGAATGGACGCCGGCGTCCAAGGCGGCAACGGTGCCGGACCCCTCGGGGCGGGTAGCGGCACGCTCGGTCAGCTCGGCGAACAGGGATTCGAAGGTCTTCACGAGGACCCATTGTTTCACGCCGCCGCGGACCTCTCCGAACCGGTCACCACCCGAGTGTGCGGCGACTCTCGAAGCGGCGGACGTCGCCGGAACGGGGATCGGTGAACTCGATGGCCCGCGCCAGCAGGCGCAGCGGAGTCGAGAAGTCGCCGGGCTCGGATCGGCGGAAATCCGGGTAGTAGTTGTCGCCCTCGATCGGCAGCCCCAGCGAGGACATGTGTAGGCGCAGTTGGTGCGTCCGGCCGGTCTTCGGCAGCAGCCGGTACCGTCCGCGTCCGTCACGGGTCTCGATCAGGTCGACGACGGTTTCACTGTTCGGTTCACCCGGTTCCTCCGTCGCCGTCATGATCCCGTGTTCCTTCATGATGCGGCTTCGGACGGTCCGCGGGAACGCGATCTCCGGGTCGTGTGCGGCGACGGCCTCGTATTCCTTGGTGACCTGCTGGGACACGAACAGTTCCTGATACGGCCTGCGATCCTCTCGTCGCACCAGGAACACCAGCACCCCGGCCGTCATCCGGTCGAGGCGGTGCGCCGGCGTGAGGTCGGGCAGGTCGAGCGCCCTCCGCAGCCGCACGACCGCCGTCTCGGTGATGTGCACGCCGCGCGGAATCGTGGCGAGGAAATGGGGCTTGTCGATCACCACGAGGTGGTCGTCGCGGTGGAGAATGTCGATCTCGAACGGAACGGGGATCTCCGGCGCCGGGTCGCGGTAGAAGTACACGAACCGGGTCGGGGAATACCGGGTGCCGCGGTCGACCACCCGTCCGTGTTCGTCGACGACTCCGCCGCCGTCGATCAGGGACAGCCAGTGCGCGCGCTCGTGCGGGTACGTCTGGATCAGGAAGTCGGCGACCGTCTTCGTGTCGCGTCCGGCCGGCATCCGCAGGCGATCGGGACCCAGCCCGTTGCGGACCGGCAGGGGCGCCCCGGCCATCTCAGGCGGTCCGGTTCTCGGCGCAGCCATCGCAGACGAGGACGAGTTCGCGGCCCCGGTCGTCGGGCAGATTCTCGTACCGCGACGTCGGTCCGCCGCATTCCGTGCAGCGTCCCAGGGTCTTCGCCCGATCGCTGAACTCGACGGACATCCGCTTGTCGAAGACGTAGAGCGAGCCCTCCCACAGACCGGTGTCGCCGAACGTCTCCCCGTAGCGGACGATGCCGCCGTCCATCTGGTAGACCTCCCCGAACCCGCGCGCACGCATCAGCGACGACAGGACCTCGCAGCGGACTCCGCCGGTGCAGTAGGTGACCACCGCCTTGTCCTTGAGGTGGTCGTACTTGCCGCTGTCGAGTTCGGTCACGAACTCGCGGGTGGTCGACACGTCGGGCACGACGGCGTCCCGGAACCGACCGATCTCCGCTTCGAAACTGTTGCGGCCGTCGAAGAAGACGACGTCGTCGCCGCGGCCCTCGACCAGTCGGTGCACCTCGTCCGGCGCCAGGTGGGTGCCACCGCCGACGACGCCGCCGGCGTCCACCTTCAGCTCGCCCGGCGCACCGAACGTCACGATCTCCGACCGGACCTTCACGCTCAGGCGCGGGAAGTCGTCACCGAGCCCGTCGGACCACTTGATGTCGGCGTTCTTGAACGGCGTGTAGCTGCGCGTCCCCTTCACGTATCGCTTGACGTCGTGGATGTCGCCGCCGACGGTCGCGTTGATGCCGTGCTCGGAGACGAGGATCCGCCCGGTGAGGTTGTGTGCCGCGGCGAGCGTGTACTGCCACAAACGTATCGCCTCCGGGTCGGCGAGCGGAGTGAACACGTAGAACAGCACGATTTTCGGGACAGCCACGGGAAACCAGGATACCTAGAGACGCACACCGCTCCGCTGCGCCCACGCGTCGACCAGGTCGGAACCGGTGAGCCCCTCGAGGCTGTCCCGGAACACCCGCCCCGGGCCGTCGTCCACCGTGATCTCGCACGGGACGACGAGCACGACGCAACCCGCGGCCTGCGCGGACGCGGCGCCGGTGGGCGAATCCTCGATGGCGAGGCACTGCGACGGATCGAGCCCGAGCAGTTCCGCGCCCCGCAGATACGGGTCCGGGTGCGGTTTGCCCGCCGGAACCTCGTCGCCGCACACCGAGTGGTCGAAGTGATGCCGGCCGAGCGTCTCGAGGGCGCGCTCGGTGAGCCGGCGTTCGGTGTTGGTCACCAGCGCCGACCGCAGGCCGTGCGCCCGCGCGGTCCGCAGGGCGTCGTGGGCGCCCGGCCGCCAAGGGATCCCGTCGCCGAACAATTCCTCGACGCGGATGAACATCCACTCCTTGGCCTCGGCGAGCGCCGCCGGGTCCCGGTCGAGCCCGAGAGCGTCGAAGATGACGCCGAGCGCGTTCGCGCTGGACGCGCCGATCGTCTTCAGCCGTGTCTCCTCGGTCATGGGACCGCCGAGGTGCACCGACAACTCCCGGACCGCGACGTCCCACATCTTCTCGGAATCGAGCAGCGTTCCGTCCATGTCCCACAGAACGCCTGCGAGACCCGTCTGCGCGTCAGACATTGAAGTACTTCGCTTCCGGGTGGTGCAGCACGAAGGCGTCGGTGGACTGCTCGGGATGCAACTGCAATTCCTCCGACAGTTTCACGCCGATCCGTTCGGGTTCGAGCAGCGCTACCATCTTCGCGCGGTCCTCCAGGTTGGGGCAGGCGCCGTACCCGAAGGAGTAGCGGGCGCCGCGGTACGCGAGGTCGAAGAATCCGGACACCTCGGACGGGTCCTGCTCGGCCACGTTGTGACCGCCGGGCAGCACGAGTTCCTCACGGACCCGTTGATGCCAGTACTCGGCCAGCGATTCCGTCAGCTGCACACCGATGCCGTGCACCTCGAGGTAGTCGCGGTATGCGTTGGCGGCGAACAACTCGTTCGCGAAGTCGGCGATCGGCTGCCCCATCGTGACCAGCTGCATCGGGAACACGTCGACCTGACCGGCCTCCTTCGCCTCCGTGCGGGACCGGACGAAGTCGGCGACGCACAGGAAACGGTCCCGGTGCTGGCGTGGGAACGTGAACCGGAACCGTTCCTCCGCGTCGGGCGTCGGGTCGGCGAGCACGACCACGTCGTCGCCCTCGGAGACGGCGGGGAAATACCCGTACACCACCGCGGCGTGCGCCAGGATCCCCTCGGTGCTGAGCCGGTCGAGCCAGTACCGCAGCCTGGGCCGGCCCTCGGTCTCCACCAGTTCCTCGTACGTGGGACCGTCGCCGGAACGCTGCCCGCGCAGACCCCACTGGCCGAGGAACAGGGCACGCTCGTCGAGCAGACCCGAGTAGTCCGACAGCGACACGCCCTTCACGATCCGGTTGCCCCAGAACGGCGGGCTCGGGACCACGATGTCGGTGGCCACGTCGGACCGCTCCGGCAGCTCGACGGGGACCTCGGCGGCCTTGCGCTTCTCCGCGATCCGCTTGGACCGCTCGTGGCGGGCCTTGCGTTCGGCCGCCTTCTCGCGGGCCGCAATCGCTTCCGGGCTGTCCGGGTCGGGTGCGCCGCCCCGCTTGACGGCCATGATCTCGTCCATCCGGTGCAGGCCCTCGAACGCGTCGCGCGCATAGCTGACGTCGCCCTCGTACACCTCGGCCAGGTCGTTCTCCACGTACGAACGGGTCAGGGCGGCACCACCGAGGAGGACGGGGAACTTCTCCGCGACACCCTTGGCGTTGAGTTCCTGCAGGTTGTCCTTCATCACCACGGTCGACTTCACGAGCAGCCCGGACATGCCGATGACGTCGGCCTTCTGCTCGATCGCGGCGTCGAGGATCGTGGCGATCGGCTGCTTGATGCCCAGGTTGACGACGTCGTAGCCGTTGTTGCTGAGGATGATGTCGACGAGGTTCTTCCCGATGTCGTGGACGTCGCCCTTGACGGTGGCGATGACGATGCGGCCCTTGCCGTCCTCGTCGGTGACCTCCATGTGCGGTTCGAGGTACGCGACGGCCGCCTTCATCACCTCGGCCGACTGCAGCACGAACGGCAGCTGCATCTGCCCGGACCCGAAGAGCTCGCCGACGGTCTTCATGCCGGACAGCAGGGTCTCGTTGATGATCGCGAGCGGCGGCTTCTCCTCCATCGCGGCGGTGAGGTCCTCGTCGAGGCCGTTGCGTTCGCCGTCGACGATGCGACGTTCCAGCCGCTCGAACAGTGGGAGCGCCGCCAGCTCCTGGGCGCGGGATTCGCGCGCCGACGCCGCGGAGACGCCCTCGAACAGTTCCATGAGCTTCTGCAGGGGGTCGTAGCCCTCCCGGCGACGGTCGTAGACCAGGTCGAGGGCCGTTTCCCGCTGTTCGTCGGGGATCCGGGCCATCGGCAGGATCTTCGACGCGTGCACGATGGCCGTGTCCAGCCCGGCTTCGGTGCACTCGTGCAGGAACACCGAGTTCAGGACCTGCCGGGCCGCCGGGTTCAGGCCGAACGAGATGTTGGACACACCGAGGGTGAAGTGCACCCGCGGATGCCGCTTCTTCAGCTCGCGGATCGCCTCGATCGTCTCGATGCCGTCGCGGCGGACCTCTTCCTGACCGGTGGAGATCGGGAACGTCAGGGCGTCGATGATGACGTCGGACTCGTCGAGGCCCCAGTTCACCGTGATGTCCTCGAGCAGGCGCTCGGCGATGCGGACCTTGTGCTCCGCCGTACGCGCCTGCCCCTCCTCGTCGATGGTCAGCGCGACGACGGCAGCGCCGTGCTCCTTGACGAGCCGCATGATCTTCTGGAACCGCGAATCCGGACCGTCGCCGTCCTCGTAGTTCACCGAGTTGACGGCGCACCGGCCGCCGAGGTGTTCGAGGCCGGCCTGCAGGACCGCGGGCTCGGTGGAGTCGAGCATGACCGGCAACGTCGAGGCCGTCGCGAACCGGCTCGCGAGCGCGGCCATGTCGGCGGCGCCGTCACGGCCGACGTAGTCGACGTTGAGGTCGAGCATGTGCGCGCCGTCGCGGGTCTGGTCCTTCGCGATGTCGAGGCACTTCTGGTAGTCCTCGGCGATCATCGCCTCACGAAAAGCCTTGGAGCCGTTCGAGTTCGTGCGTTCACCGATCATCAGGATGCTGGCGTCCTGCTCGAACGGCACCGCCGTGTAGAGCGAGGACGTCCCCGACTCGTGCACCGGGGTGCGCTCGGCCTTCTCCACGAGGCGGACCGCCTCGGCCACCTGCCGGATGTGCTCCGGGGTGGTGCCGCAGCAGCCGCCGACCAGACCGAGACCGAACTCGGTGACGAAGCCGCTGAGCGCCTCCGCGAGCTCCTCCGCGGTGAGCGGGTACTCGGCGCCGTTCGGTCCGAGCTGCGGCAGTCCGGCGTTGGGCATCACCGACACCGGGAGCGAGCTGTACTTCGACAGGTGCCGGAGGTGCTCGCTCATCTCGGCGGGGCCGGTCGCGCAGTTGAGGCCGATCATGTCGATGCCGAGCGGCTCCAGCGCGGTCAGCGCGGCACCGATCTCGCTGCCGAGGAGCATCGTGCCGGTGGTCTCCACCGTGACGTGGGTGATGATCGGCAGCCGCGACCCCAGCGTCTCCATCGCCCGTTGGCTGCCCAGGATGGCGGCCTTCACCTGGAGCAGGTCCTGGCAGGTCTCGACGAGGATCGCGTCGGCGCCCCCGTCGATCATGCCCATCGCGGCCTCGGCGTAGGCGTCGCGAAGAGTCGCGAACGGTGCGTGGCCGAGCGTCGGGAGCTTGGTTCCGGGCCCCATCGAGCCGAGGACGAAACGGCCCATGCCGTCGCGCCCCGGACCCATCTCGTCGGCCACCTCACGCGCCAGCCGCGTTCCCTTCTCGGCCAGTTCCCGGATACGGTCCGAAATGTCGTAATCGGCGAGGTTGGGGAGGTTGCAGCCGAACGTGTTGGTCTCGACGGCGTCGGCCCCGGCCTCGAAGTACGCGCGATGGATGTCTTTCAGCACGTCAGGGCGGGTGTCGTTGAGGATCTCGTTGCAGCCTTCGAGCCCGAGGAAGTCGTCGAGGGTGAGATCCGCGGCCTGCAACATGGTGCCCATGGCTCCGTCGCCGATGACAACGCGCTGGTTCAACGCATCGAGCAGGGCAGAGTGAAATGGCGCAGACATGCCGTCCAGACTAGTGGGCGCGCGAACCAACGCTGGCCGTAGGCTGGGTGGGTGAGTTCCAGTGAGTTCCCTGTCACGCCTGCGGGCCGCGACGACGACGCCCCCGACACCGTGGATGCCGGTGCGGCGGACAACGGCGTGCCCGTACTTCGTGACCCTGTCCTGGTCGCCGCCTTCGAGGGTTGGAACGACGCCGGTGACGCCGCGAGCGGCGCCGTCGAGCATCTCGAGCTGACCTGGGACGCCCAGCCGCTCGCCGAGCTCGACTCCGAGGAATACTACGACTACCAGGTCAATCGTCCCACGGTGCGTCAGGTCGACGGCGTCACCCGGGAGATCGTGTGGCCCGCCACCCGGCTGTCGGTGTGCTCGCCTCCCGGCAGCGCCCGCGACGTGGTGCTGCTGCGCGGGATCGAACCGAACATGCGCTGGCGCAGCTTCTGCGAGGACCTCCTCGAGCTGATCGACCAACTGCGGATCAACACGGTGGTGATCCTCGGAGCGCTGCTCGCGGACACCCCGCACACGCGGCCGGTCCCGGTGACGGGCAGCGCCTACAGCAGCGAGGCCGCCGAGCGGTTCAACCTCGAGCAGACCCGGTACGAGGGGCCGACCGGGATCACCGGTGTGCTGCAGGACGCGTGCGTCCGGGCCGGTGTGCCTGCCGTGTCGTTCTGGGCGGCCGTACCCCACTACGTGTCCCAGCCGCCGAACCCCAAGGCGACGGTCGCGCTGTTGCAGCGCGTCGAGGACGTCCTGGACATGGAGGTCCCCCTCGGCGAGCTGCCGTCCCAGGCCGACGACTGGCAGGAAGCCGTCACGGAGATGACCGCGGACGACGAAGAGATCGGCGAGTACGTCCGCTCCCTCGAAGAGCGCGGCGATGCCGAGACCGACATCTCCGAGGCCATCTCGAAGATCGACGGAGACGCGCTCGCGGCCGAGTTCGAGCGGTACCTCCGCAGGCGCGGGCCCGGCAGCTTCGGGCTGTGACGAAGAACTCATCCGGGTCGCTTCGTTCCTCGCTCCAGCGCACGGCGCTCTACGCCGGCGGTTTCCTCGGTCCGTTCGGCGGCGGGGTCGTCGCCTCCATCCTCCCCGAGATCGGGAACGACCTCGGCGTCAGCGCGTCCGCCGCCGCAAGTTCGCTGACGGCCTACCTGCTGCCGTTCGCATTGCTGATGCTGGTGTCGGGGACGCTCGGCGCCCGGTGGGGGCAGACACGGACGGTGCGCATCGCCTACGGGGTCTACCTCCTGTCGTCGCTGGCGTGTTTCCTCGCGCCGACGCTCCCGCTCTTTCTCGGCGCCCGCGTGCTGCAAGGGTGTTCCAACTCGTTCACGACGCCACTGCTGCTGGCCGCGCTCGCAGCGTCGACGCCGCAGAAGCATCTCGGCCGCGCGCTGGGGATCTTCGGCGCCTTCCAGGCCGCGGGGCAGTCGAGCGCGCCTCTCGTCGGCGGACTCGCGGCCGAGGTCGATTGGCGGCTCGCCTTCCTCGTCATCGCGCTGGTCGCCGCGGTGCTGGGGGCGGTCGGTGTGCCCGACAGCGCTCCCGCCGAAACCGGTGCCGCCAGCCCGCGGTTGCGCGACGCTCTCACCCCGTCGGTTCTGCGAATCGGAATGGTCGCACTCCTGGGCTGGGGCGCGCTGGGTGGGCTGAGTTTCCTGGTCGCGTTCCGTGCCGAGGACGTGTTCGGGCTGAGCCCCACGCAGCGCGGGCTACTGCTCACTGGATTCGGGGTGGCGGGCATCCTCACCGCACGGCTCGTCGGCGGGGTCATCGACAGGATCGGCGCCCGGGCCGCCGTGCTGATCGGCGCATTCGCGGGGGCGATTCTCGTCGCGGCCGCCGGCACCGTGTCGCTCCTCGCAGTGGTGGCGGTGGCGTGGTTCGCGGCCGGAACCGCCGGTCAGTTCATCCTGGTCGGGGTCAATGCCGCGGTGCTCGGATCGCCGGGCCCGAACCGGGGCGGCGCGGTCTCCGTCGTGCAGGCGTTGCGGTTCATGGGCAACGCGCTCGCCCCGATCACCCTCACCCCGGTGTACGCGGTGTCGCCCGCGGCCGGTTTCCTTCTGCCCGCCGCGCTCCTCGCCGTGCTGGCCCCACTGCTGATGCCCCGCGACCGCTCACCTGCCTGACACGAGGTCCGGGAGGGCTGTGAGGTGTTCCTGATTCCCACGTAACGCGCACGCAGCCGTTACGACACTCCGGAGGCGGAGCCTCGGTGCATGGCCCACACACCGAGTTCGAGCAAGCTGCTGGTCGTCGGCAACGGTATGGCCGGCGCGCGCACCGTCGAGGAGATCCTGAATCGCGGTGGAGGCGAGCGTTTCGAGATCACCATGATCGGCGACGAGCCGTACGGCAACTACAACCGGATCATGCTCTCGCACGTGCTGTCCGGGGAGGCGGCCATCGACGACGAGGACCTGATCCTCAATCCCATGGGCTGGTATACCGCGAACGGCGTCAAGCTGCACGCCGGTGACCGCGCGATCGCGCTCGACCGGTTCGCGAAGTCCGTCACGTGCGAGAGCGGCCGCGTCGTCGACTACGACGTGCTGATCATCGCCACGGGAAGCAACACGTTCTTCCCGAACATGGACGGACTGCGGGAGCACGACGGACGCCTGGCCCGCGGTGTGTTCGGATTCCGGAACATCGCCGACACCAACGGCATGCTGCAGATGGCGCAGGCCCGCGACGACGTGTCGGCGGTGGTGATCGGTGGCGGACTGCTCGGACTCGAGGCCGCGTACGGGCTGCGCACGCAAGGGCTCACGGTCAACGTGGTGCACTCCCCCGGGCACTTGATGAACCAGCAGCTCGACGAGCGCGGAGGCAGCGTCCTGCGCGCCGAGATCGAGAAGCTGGGCGTCGGCGTCCACACGTCGATGCGGACCACCGCCGTGCTGCGGAATGACGCCGGCCTGGTGACCGGGGTGTCGTTCGTCGACGGATCCACCCTGGACGCCGACATGGTCGTCGTCACCGCGGGAATCCGGCCCAACACGGAACTGGCGCGCGCCGCGGGACTGGTGGTCGAGCGCGGGGTCGTCGTCGACGACCAGATGCGCTGCGAGGACGAGGGTTCCGTGTACGCCGTCGGCGAGTGCGCCCAGCACCGTGGGGAAACGTACGGCCTCGTCGCACCGGTGTGGGAACAGTCTGTCATCCTCGCCGACGTCCTCACCGGCTCCGATCCGGAAGCGGCCTACGTGGGTTCGCGCACCACCACCAAGCTGAAGGTCGCGGGCGTCGACGTCGCTGCGATGGGTGTCAAGGGCCCGGAGACGGCGGACGACGAGTTCGTCCAGTACTACGAACCCCGCAGCGGCACCTACAAGAGCCTCGTCGTCCGGGACGGCAAGCTGATCGGCGCCACCCTGATGGGCGACATCAGCAAGGCGGGCTTCCTCACCCAGGCGTTCGACGGCAAGGTTCCGCTGCCGGAGGAGCGGATCAGCATGCTCTTCGACGTCGGGGCCCCGATTACCGCGGCGAGTGCCGCCGACCTTCCCGACGATCTGCAGGTGTGCAATTGCAACGGCGTGAGCAAGGGCGATCTGGTGGCCTGCGTCCATTCCGGCGCCAAGACCCTCACCGACGTCTGCGCGCAGACCCGGGCGGGCAAGGGCTGCGGCTCGTGCAAGGGCCTCGTCGCCGACATCGTCGCCTGCGCCGCGGGCGGCGAACTCGAGGCCGATCCGTCCGCAGACTGGTACGTGCCGTGCATCCCCCTGAGCAAGCCCGAACTCGTCGCGACCATCCGGGAACGCGACCTCCGCGCCGTGTCGCAGGTGTTCACCGAACTCGCGACCGGCGGCGAGGAGGACGCGTCCGCGAAGATGCCGCTGGCGTCGCTGCTCCGCACCATCTGGGGTCCGGACTGGGTCGACGAGCGCGGCGCGCTGTTCATCAACGACCGCGTGCACGCCAACATCCAACGCGACGGCACGTTCTCGGTGGTCCCTCAGATGAAGGGCGGCGTCACCACGCCGGATCAGCTCCGGAAGATCGCCGACGTCGCCGACAAGTACGCCGTCCCGCTCGTCAAGGTGACCGGCGGGCAGCGCATCGATCTCCTCGGCATCAAGAAGGAGGATCTGCCCCGGGTGTGGGGCGACCTCGACATGCCGTCCGGATTCGCGTACGGCAAGAGCATGCGCACGGTGAAAACCTGTGTCGGAACAGACTTCTGCCGCTACGGCCTCGGCGACTCGACGAGCCTCGGCATCGCACTCGAGGAGCGGTTCCAGGGTCTGGAGACACCCGCGAAGCTCAAACTCGCCGTCGCCGGATGTCCCCGCAACTGTTCCGAGGCCCTGTGCAAGGACTTCGGCGTGGTCGCGGTCGGTGACGGCCGCTGGGAGATCTACGTCGGCGGCGCCGCCGGAGCACACATCCGCAAGGGCGACCTGCTTGCCACGGTCGAATCACCGGAAGCGGTACTGGAACTCGGCGGGCGATTCATCCAGTACTACCGCGAGAACGCGAAATGGCTCGAGCGCACCTACGACTTCGTGCCGCGGGTGGGGCTCGAACACCTTCAGGCGCTGCTGGTCCGAGACGAGGAGGACATCGTGACGGGATTGGACGAACGGATCCAGACGGCCGTGGACGGCTACCGCGACCCGTGGAAGGAACGCACCGCACCGAAGTCGCCGGCGCAGTTCGCCCCCTCACTCCCCCTGCTGCCGCTCCCCCGGGTGCCGGTCCGATGACCGCCCTGATCGACGGTCCCTCCGGCGTCGCAGTGGGGCCGGTCAGCGACCTCACCCCGGGCGAAGGACGGACGTACGTGGTGCAGAACCGTCAGGTCGCCGTGTTCCTGTTGTCGGACGGCACCGTGCGCGCGATGGACGCGGTGTGTCCCCACCGGGGCGGCCCCCTCGCCGACGGGCAGATCGATGCCGGCGGCGTGATGTGCCCCCTCCACCAGTACGCGTTCGCCTTCGACACCGGCGCCTGCCCGTCCGAAAGTGTAGGGTCCGTGCGCACCTACGCCGCATCGATCCACGACGGATCGGTGGTCGTACACGTCTGAGAACGCTCACAACCGGGGCGTTCCGGTACGGCGTGGCTTCCGGAAAACGACGGCTCCGCTGTCATCATGAGGCCAGGGCTGCAGCCGAAGGAGCTCGTCGCATGGACAGGTCGTTGGTCGAATGAATGCCGTCGCAAGTCCGGAACGGGGGACGCTGTCCGCGGGGCGGCACCCGAACGGCGTGCCGCAGGCAGGCATCGGCTTCCGCCCGGACATCGAAGGCCTGCGGGCGGTCGCGGTGCTGGCCGTGGTCCTGTTCCACGTGGGCGTCCCGGGAGTGGCCGGGGGGTTCGCCGGCGTCGACATCTTCTTCGTCGTCTCGGGGTTTCTCATCACCGGGCTGCTGTGGCGGGACGTGGCGTCCACCGGCCGCGTCCGGCTCACCCAGTTCTACGGTGCGCGGGCACGTCGGCTCCTTCCTGCCGGGTGTGTCGTGCTCGTGGCCACCGCAATCGGCGCCGCCGTCCTGTTGCCGCCGTTGCAGGCGCGTCAGGTTCTCGGCGACGGCATCGCCAGCGCGCTCTACGTCGGCAATTACCGTTTCGCGCTGCACGGCACCGACTACCTGGCCGCCGACACGCCCCCGTCGCCGTTCCAGCACTACTGGTCGCTGGGCGTGGAAGAGCAGTTCTACCTGCTGTGGCCGGCGCTGATCATCGCAGTCGCCTGGCTCGTTCGGCGCCGGACCCGGCGCACCGAGTCCGACGCCCCACCGTCGGCGACGCCGTACCTGCTGCTCCTCGCCGCGGTCGCGGCAGCATCGTTCGCGGTCTCGCTCGACTGGACCCGAAACCTCCCGCCGTGGGCGTTCTTCTCGCTCCCCTCGCGGGCATGGGAGTTGGCGGCCGGCGGGCTGGTGGCGCTGTCGATCCGGCACTGGCGGCGCCTGCCGGCGGTGGTCGCCGCGGCGGCCGGGTGGGCAGGCCTCGCCCTGATCGTCGTCGCCTGCACTCGGCTGGGCGAGACGACACCCTATCCCGGGACGGCCGCCCTGCTGCCCGTCGCCGGCACGGTGCTGGTGATCGGGGCCGGTTGCGCTGCACCACGACTGGGCGTCGGGCGGAGCCTGTCGCTGCCGCCCATGCGGGCCGTCGGCCGGATGTCGTATTCGTGGTACCTGTGGCACTGGCCCGTGCTGCTGCTCGCCCCGATCGTCCTCGGCCGCTCACTCGTCGTGACCGACCGCCTGGCGATCCTTCTGGTGTCCGCCGGACTCGCCCTCCTGACTCTGCACCTGATCGAGAACCCCGTCCGCTTCGCGACCCCGCTGCGGCACTCGACCGCGCGCAGTCTCGCGGTCGGCGGCACCGTTACCGCGCTTGCCGTCTGCGCAGCGCTGGTGCTGCTCGTGCTGCGGCCGGTACCCGTCGGGCACGGCGCCGAGGCCGCGGCGCTGACCGTCGCCGCGCCACCCGTCCCGGCGGCGGTCGTCGATCCGCAGGAGGCCGCGGTGCAGGCGGTGACCGCACAGGTGCAGGCCGCGGTCGCGGAATCGGCCGGGCTCCAGGCTGTCCCGTCGAATCTGTCGCCACCGCTCGCCGACGCTCCGGCGGACAAGCCGGCGGTGTTCGTCAACGGCTGCGTCCGCTCGTGGCGCGAGGTCGGGCAGGACGAGTGCGCGTCCGGGGACGTGACCTCACCGACGACGGTGGCCCTGGTCGGCGATTCACACGCCGCGATGTGGGCGCCGGCGTTCGAGCAGGCCGCCGAGCAGCGTCACTGGCGGCTGGAGACCATGGGCAAGGTCACCTGCCCGCTTCTCGACCTGCCTCTCACCAGCCCGTATCTCGGCCGGGAGTACACGGAATGCGAGCAATGGCGGGGCGAGATCGTCGACCGCCTGCAGACGGAGCGGCCGCGGTTGGTCGTGCTGAGCATGTCCCGGCGGTACGGCGCCGATTTCGGTTTCACCGTCTACGGTCAGGCCTGGCTCGACAGTCTGACCCGCCTGGTCACGGAGATCCGGGCCACGGGCGCAGCCGTTCTCGTGCTCGGGCCGATTCCGGATCCGAAGTCGACCGTTCCGACCTGCTTGTCCGATCATCTGGACGACGCGACCGCCTGCTCGCCGCCGCGGCAGGTGGCGATCGACGGCGTTGGCGTCGCGGCCGAGGCGGCCGCCACCACCGCCGGGGGCGGGCGGTACGCCGACCTCACCTCGCTGTTCTGTACCACCGACCGCTGTCCGGTGGTCGTCGGCAACGACCTCGTGTTCCGTGACGACAACCACCTGACCCTCGAACACGCGCAGGCGCTCACTCCCGTTGTCGCG
The DNA here is from genome assembly GCF_042674125.1 of Rhodococcus sp. NPDC056960. NCBI lineage: Bacteria > Bacillati > Actinomycetota > Actinomycetes > Mycobacteriales > Nocardiaceae > Rhodococcus > Rhodococcus sp. NPDC056960. The sequence continues at coordinate 64,599 of NZ_JBHURF010000033.1, forward strand.
GCGCTCGCCGACCTCGCACTCGCACCGGGCTGAGGGCGGCCGGCGAAAAGAATCCGGTTCGGATGTCACATTCGGCTCGTGGCCGGTGTCTCTATGCCGAGAACATTCCGACCGGAGGAGGAATCATGACCGGCAATACCAGGATCCCACAGGCAGAATTGACCGGCATCTACGGTGCGGTCGTCAAGCGGATGTCCCGCAAGATGCTCGGCGACGTGCCCGACGGGGTGGGGGTCGTGTGGCACAACCGCAAGGTGCTGAACTTCAGCTTCACCGTCGGCCGCAAGGCACAGAAGTGGGACCGGTGTGACGAGAATCTGAAATCGTTTGCCCACATGGCGGTCGCGAGCATGGTCGGCTGCGGCTTCTGCCTGGACTACGGCTACTTCCAAGCCCACAACAAGGGACTGGACGAGACGAAGGCACGTGAGGTGCCCCGGTGGCGCGAGTCGGACGTCTTCACCCCGTTGGAGCGCGACGTGCTGGAGTATGCCGAGGCGATGACGCTGACCCCGCCGACGGTTACCGACGACTTGTCGGCCAGGCTGCTGGGGGCACTCGGCCCGGCCGCGATGGTGGAACTGACCGCGTTCATCGCACTGACGAACTTCATGACCCGCTCCAACACCGCGTTCGGCATCGAGTCGCAGGGCCTCGCGGCGTCGTGTGGCCTGAAGCCGCTGAGCACACGCACGACCCGTACTCAGCCGACGTCGTAGGACAGGACGAATTCGTAGCCGCTGTCGCCGGGTCCGGTGATGGACAGGTCTGCGCTGCCGCGCAGGTCGGTCAGACCGCCCGTGCCCATGCCCGGCACCACCTCGATCCGTGCCGACACGGAACCCTGGTCCTGGATGCCGAGGTGCTGGAACACGCACGTTCCGTCGTGCCCGCCGATCGAGCCCTCGAAGCGCTCGAGGCCGAGCACCGGCGCGGCATCTGCCTTGTATGCGATCAAGTAGGCCACCGTGCTCGTTCCCTCGACGTCCCCGGAGTACGAGTATTCGACGGCCGCCCGGGTGGCGCCGCGCGCGGGATAATAGGTGTCGCCGGCGGTCGTACCTTCGCCGTCGACGTCGGTGATCACCGATTCCGACCACGACGCAATGGTGAACTTGCTTCGAGCAGTGTGTGAGTAGCTCATGTCAGGAGACTCTAGGTACGCGACGCCGTGGCGTTCTTGAACATTCGCGACACTAGGATGGGCGAGTGCCGAATGTGCCAGGACACCCGGAGGCGATCGTCCGCCCGACCGCCGACGCACCCGGTTTCGAGGTCGAACGAGTAGCTCCCCGAACGGATTTGGCCGAGTTCGTCGACTACCACTGGTTGGTGAGGTGGTCGGTGCCGAAGCCCCATCGGCAGCAGGTCGTCCCCCAGCCGCGCGTTCACATCGCCGCCGAGGACGGACAGTTGCTGGTGCACGGGCTCTCCCGGTCGCCGTTCTACCGAACGTTGACGGGACACGGCCACGTGCTGGGAGTCGCCTTCCACGCCGGGGGGTTCCGGCCGCTGTTGAAGGGCAGCCTCGGTGCGATCTCTGGAACCGTCCAGCCCGGACGGGATCTGCTCGCCGGTGACGACCGCCCGGTCGCGGAACGGATCCTCGCCGGCACGGACAGCGCGGACATGATCGACGCCTTCGAGCGGTACCTTCTGCGCTCCGATCCCGTTCCGGATCCCACGGGACGGGAGGTCACGGCCCTGGTCGGCGACGCCCAGCGCCGCCGGGACATCGTCCGCGCAGACCAACTCGCCGCACACGCCGGCTGCAGCCTGCGCACCCTGCAACGACTGTTCACCGAGTACGTCGGCATCGGACCGAAATGGGTGATCCAGCGGTTTCGCGTCCTCGACGCGGCCGCCGCCGCCCACTCGGGCGAGAGGATCGACTGGTCTGCGCTCGCCTACGAATTGGGGTTCAGTGACCAGGCCCACCTGACCCGGGTCTTCACCGAGGTCGTCGGTACACCGCCTGCCACCTACCAGCGCGCGAACGGCCTGCTGTAGCGCGTCCGGCGCCGCCGATCAGCTTGCGAAGCCGAGTCCCCGCTCCGCAAGCTCCTCCCCGAGGATCCGGATCGCCTTGGGTCCGACGCCGTGGATCTTCAACAGCTCTCTGGCGGTGACCGTCGTCAGTTGATCGAAACGCGTGTAGCCGTGCGCCGCGAGTTCGCGTCGCGACACCTTTCCCATGCTCGCGGGAAACTCCGTCTGATCTGAGGCCTCGGAAGGGGACATGCCGGTAAGCCAATCACGGCTGCGCAGGCGCGTCCACGGCGTGCAGGTGGGCACGCTCGCCGTCGTGGTCGAAGATGGTGAGGATCTCGACGGGACCGTCGTGGGCGCCGATGGAGTGCGGCACCATGGTCGAAAATTCGGCTGCCGCACCCTCTTCGATCAGGATGGTGCGCTCCCCCAGGTGCAGGCGGGCGGTCCCCGACAGGACGGTGAACCACTCGTGGCCGGGGTGCACGCTGACGTGCTCCGGACCGGCGGGCCGTTCGGGGGTGATGCGCATCTTCGCGACGGTGGCACCGTGGAGCGCACGTTCGCGGGACAGCAGCCAGGTCGTCAGCCCTCGGGTGTGTTCGGGCTGTGGTCGGATCACCACATCGTCGTCTTCCGTGGACTCGACGAGCTGATCGAGCGTGGTGCCCAGTGCCCGCGCGATGGGGACCAGCTGATCGAGCGCGATCCTGCGATGCCCGGTCTCGATGCGGCTGAGGGTGGACGGACTGAGGTAGCAACGCGCCGCGAGAGCGTCGAGCGACCATCCCCGCGCCACCCTCAGGCCGCGGATGCGCTGGCGGATCACGGCGTCCAACCCCAATTCTTGCGTCATACGCAAGATCATATGCTTCCAGCGCATTGTCTCGCTAGCCTGGAGACATGGCACAGCATTCGCATCACCACACCGCGCACGCCCACCACCACGGACCCGCATTGGCAGACCTCCTGGACCTGGACGCCGAAGTCCTCGGGTCCTACCTCGAACCGCTGACCGAATGGGCCGGACAGCACACCCGCGAGACCCCGCGCAGGATCGTCGACGTGGGCGCGGGAACGGGTGTCGGCACCCTGACTCTGGCCCGGCGGTTCCCCTCGGCCGAGGTGATCGCGATCGATCGGTCGGCGTTCATGCTCGAGCGCGTCCGAACTGCCGCGCTCGAGCAGGGTCTCGCCGACCGGGTGAGCGTCGTGCAGGCCGATCTCGACGTCGCATGGCCGGCGGTCGATGACGCAGACGTCGTGTGGGCCGCCTCGTCGCTGCACGAGGTATCCGACCCCGATCGCGTGCTCCGCGACATGCACGGCGCGCTGAACCCCGACGGCGTGCTGATTGTGGTCGAGATGGACACCCTGCCACGCCTTCTGCCCGACGACGTCGGCGTGGGCCGTCCGGGTTTGGAGTCACGCTGCCACGACGCACTGGCCCGGATGAACTGGAACTCGCATCCGAACTGGCGGTCGCACCTGGAGCACACCGGTTTCGAGGTCGTCGAGGAACGCACCTTCGTCAGCGATGCGACCCCGGCGCCGCCGAGCACCGGACGTTACGCACATGCCCACCTGCGCCGCGTCCGCTCCGCCCTCGACGGTCAACTGGCCGCCGACGATCGCAGCACTCTCGACCTCCTCCTGTCGGACGACGACCCGCAGAGCGTTCTACTCCGCACGGATCTGGTCCCCCGTGGCAGCCGGACGGCCTGGGCGGCTCGGCGTACGTGATGAGCTCGACGACGGTGTGATCGTGGTGAGTTCGGATCTGATGTGGTGTGTCGGTCGGGCACGCGACCGCGGCAGGCAGATTCGGGTTATTTCTGCCTTCCGTAGGTGACCGATTTAGTTACGCTCGAGATGTGGCCACACAGGAGAACGCCGAATTCGCCGGGAGCGAGCCGAAGGTGCCGTTTCCCAAGCCGGAACGCGACATCGACCTCTACCGCCGGGCGATCGCGACGCTGCAAGCCGCACTCCCCCACGGCTGGACGTTGACGTCCGGGAAGTCACGCTCCCTCGCCGACGCCCCGGAACGATTACTGGTCGGCGCCCCGGGCGGCGAGGTGGCGTCCTTTTCCGTCATTCCCGCCCGGGGGGTGCTCGCCGGCGACGCCGCCCGTTTCGCGGACAGCCTGTCCGAATCGGACCGCGGATTCGTTTGTGCTCGTTACCTTTCCGAACCGGTACGCCGGCAACTCGACGCCAGGGGCCTCTCCTACGCCGACGCGACGGGCAACACCTCGCTGTCCGCCGACCGGCCCGCGATCTGGGTGCGCGATCGCGGCGCGGACGCCGACCCGTGGCGCGGTCCCGGCCGTCCCGCCGCCCAGTTGACCGGCGACCCCGCCGCGCGAGTGGTTCGCGCACTCGCCGACCACTCGGGTCAACTCACGGTCCCCGAACTCATCCGGTTGTCCGGTGCGTCCACCGGCGCCACCTACCGGGTGGTCGAAACCCTCGAAGAGCGGGATCTGCTCGAACGGCTCCCCCGCGGACCCATCACCAGCGTGCGGTGGCAGCAGATGCTGCGCGCCTGGAGCAGCGACACCAGTTTCACGGACTGCCCCACCGTCGGCTACTTCGCACCCGAGGGCGTGCAGTCCTTCCTCACGAAACTCGGGAAGGTCGCCGACCACCTGTATGCGGTCACGGGATCGGTCGCGGCCGCCGCGTTCGTCGAATACGCGCCGGCGCATCAGGTCCAGATCTATGCCGATCACGGCGAGCCGCTGGCCGCCGCACTCGAACTCCGCCCCGTCGACCAGGGCGCCAATGTCCTCGTCGCCACCCCCCGATCGGCGGCGGTGTTCGAGCGCACCCTGTACCGGGACAACGTCCGAGTGGTCGCGCCCGCGCAGGCGTTCGCCGACCTGCTCGCCGGCACCGGGCGGCATCCGCAGGAAGCGGAGCATCTCCTCACGTGGATGACGGAGAACGTGCCCGAGTGGAGAACAGCCCTCGGCGCACCGACGGTGACCTGACCGATCACCGTCGGCAGGCCGAATCCGACCGAATGTGCGCGACACGACCACGCCACGCCGCGCGTGATGGCGCACACAAGCGTGCTCGGGTAGCAGGATGTACATCTTGTGGCCTCACCGAGTGAGTCGGAACGGGCCTGACGGAAGTCGCAATCCGTTCGCAAACGAATAGAGGTACTTGCATGTCCATGGGAGTCGGGCTCAGGATCGGCAGTGTCGTATCCACCGCGGTCGTGGCGTCGAACGATCCGGGGTCGCCGGATCCGATCGTCATCGTCCGGGACACCGTCCTGCACATGTGCCCGGACGGCACCGCGATCCTCGGCGGTTCGGCGCCGCACACGATCGGCGAGACCCACACGACGTCGGGATTCCTCCCCCGTGTCGGCGACCCCGCAGGCGTCCTCGTGGGCGACGGAACGCGCTATCGCGCCGAAGACCTCGTGGCGGGGGCGATGCGGTGCCTGCTCCGGGAATGTGAACCACTCCCCGACCACGGCGGCCGGACCGGCGGCGCCCCCGACATCATGGCCACGTACCCCACCCGCTGGGACTCGGCTGCCGTCGCGGCGCTCCGCGACGCGCTCGACTACGCCGACATGTCCTACCTGTCGCTCGTCTCGGACGCCGAAGCCGCCGCGGCCTGGTTCGAATCGGAGATCGCCGAGCGCCCCGGACAGCTGGTCGGCATCTATCACGTCGACGACACCGGCTCGACTGTCGCACTCATCCGCTCCGGCGTCGAGGCGGGCAAGGCGTTCCGCTTCTCCACCGGCGGCTCCCCCACTGCCCAGATCGCCACCGCACTCGGTGCATTCGGGTGGCTGCCCGGTAACCTCGATGCGGTCGTGGTCACCGGGGACGGCCTGATCGCGCGGGACTCCGCGGCCATCCACGACTACGCGAACACCGTGAGCGAGAAGTTCGGTGTGCGTTGCGTCGTCGGCCCGGGACCGGAGCAGACCGCCGCACTGGGCGCCGCCATCCGCGCCGCCGGATTCAACCCGACCACCCACAGGGTCACCCCGATCGGCTTGCCGCCCTCGTACGACGTGACCGAGGTGATCGACGCCGTCGTCGGCGAACCCGTCCCCTCCGGTCCCTCGACCCCGGCCAAACCTGCGACTGCCACCGGAAAACCCGCGTCCGCAGCGGCGGTGGGCGCCTCGCCCGCGCGGGTGTCCGGCGGAACCGCAGTCGCGACGCCGCCGGAGCCGCGTGGCATCGCGCAGGCCGAGACCGACGCGTCCCCCGAGTCGACGTCCCGGGCTTCGTGGCTCGTCGCCGCCGCGGTCGGGCTGGCGCTCGTCCTGGTCGCGATCGTCTTCGTCCTGTTCGTTCTCTGAGCGTCCCGCCCATAGGTGTCGGGCCGGGGTGAGAGATCGTGATACGGAAGGTCGAACATGGGCGACCCCCATAGGTGCGGACCCGAATCATCCCCGACTATTCGGTAAATTTTGGCATTCCGTCACGAACCGATTCAAGCTCGGTGTTGTCGATGCAGGTCGGCACGGCGTTCGCTCGGCGGCTGCACGACCGCATAACCTGTCACGGTGAGTGAATCAGGCAGCGATCCAGGTCGGTCCCCGGCGGGACTGCGCGCACCGCGTCCGGCCGTCACTCCCCCACTCCGGGACGATCGGCTGAAACTGTTCGCCTTCACCACTGCGGAGAAGCGCGCGGAGTATCTGTGGGTGCTGCGGGCGTTCGACCACGCCCGCGCCAACTACGTCGTGCTGCTCCATGCCGGCGACGTCGCCCGCATCCTGGACGGCCTGGCCGTCGACGACCCGGCGGGGCAACTCGGCGCCGCGGACGTCACCCCGCTGCTCGAGCAACTCCACGTGTGGGAGGTGCTCGAGCGCAGTTACGACGGCACCCGCGCCGCGACGCTGGCCGAATACCGGAACCGGCACTTCGTGTATCAGTTCAGCCAGGCCGGCTACCAGGTGTTCCGAGCCGTCGAGGACGCGCTCGCCGCACGCCTCGACGACGCGTCCCTGTCCCGGTTGGCGCTGCCCGACCTCCTCGCCGACATGAACGATCTGGCCGCCGCCAACCGCGCAGCCGACAACGATCTGGTGTACCGCAAACTCAACCGGCTCGACGCGACACTGTCCGACATGGCCGGACGTGCGGCGCAGTTCTATCTGACGCTGGGCGACCTGGTCCGCACCACGGAGATCACCCCCGAAACGTTCATGTCCCACAAGGACGCACTCCTCACCCACATGCGCGAGTTCAGCTCCGACCTGTCGCGGTACGCGCCGAAACTCGCGGCCGCCATCGCGCTCGTCGAGAGCACCGGTGTGGAGGCGATGGTGGCCCGCGCCGCCGCCAGCGATGAGCGGGTATTCCTCGGTGTCGGCGAACGCGAATCCGATTGGCGCGCGAGGTGGGCGGGGTTGACGCACTGGTTCGTCGGCTCGGACGGGGGTCTCAGCGAGTCGGAACGGCTGCGCGAGGGCACCATGAGCGCGATCGCCGCGGTGCTGTCGCTGCTGCGCCGGGTCACCGAGACCCGGAAGGGCGGTGTGAGCAGGGAAAGCCAATTGCGCCACCTCGCAGGCTGGTTCGCCGCCACCCCCACCGAGGACGCCGCGCACGCGTTGTTCCAGGCCGTGTTCGATCTCGGACGGCCGCGCCACCTCTCGATGGTGCACCCGGACGCCGACATCATCCCGGACACCCGGTCGTGGTGGGAGGCCCCGCCGGTGGAGATCTCCCGCACGCTGGCCGAGACCGGACGTCCGCCGTCCCCGGGTCTGCCCGCACGGGTGCAACGCAACGAGGGCAGCGTGCGCCGCCTCCGCGAGGAACAGCTGGCGGCGCAGCGGCTCCGCGCCGCCGCCGCCCAGTCACTGGCCCGCGGCGGCGTCTACGAGCGCGAACTGGACGAGGCCGAAACCGACGTCCTGCTGAGCCTGCTCAATGCCGCACTCACCGCGCGGGTTCCGGTCAGTGGCCGCGTGAAGAGCAGCACCGGATCGGAGAACGGCGTGAAACTCACCCTCAGCCCGCACACCGAGTCGACGGTGGTGCGCACCGCCCGAGGACGCCTGCACCTCGACGGGCTGCAGGTGAGAGTTCGGTGAAAGCACGGGAGATTTCGCCGCTCGCCCTCGATTCGTATCAGCGCGCGGCCCGCGTCATTCTGTCGAATCATCTGGTGACACAAACGTATCCGGACCGCATCGCACTTCCGCTGCTGCGCCGGTGGGCCACCGAATTGCGCGACGACCTGATGACCCTCTTCGGGTACCGCCTCGACGTCACCGAGACGACGGCCCGGTTGTTCACCGTGAGCGACCGATTGGACGCCGGAACGCCCGCCAAGACGGCCACCGACCGCACGTTCGACCGCTACCGCTACGCCTATCTGGCGCTGGCACTGGCCGCGCTCGGCCGCGCGGGAAACCAGATCACGCTGTCCGAACTCGCCGATCACGTGGCCGCCGACGCCGCGCAGGTCGACGGCGTGGACCTGTCCACCGAACGCGCATCCGACCGGGACGCGTTCGTCGACGCCGTCGGCTGGCTCGCCGCCCGCGGCGCCATCGCCCTCGCGGACGGTGACGCCGGCGGGTGGGCCGCCAATCCCGATGCGGGAGAAGCGCTGTACGACATCGACCGATCCGTGGTCATCGCGCTGTTCCGGCCGTCGCGCGCACTGCAGCACCTCCGGTCGATCCGCGGACTGCTCGCCGGCGCCGACGCGGTGGCCGACGACGACACCGCGGAATCCGGGTCGACCCGGCCGGTCGACGTGAAGGAGACGGCTCGGCGGGTCCGGCGAGCTCTCGTCGAACGGCCCGTGGTCTACGCCGCCGACCTCGACGACCACGAGCTGGTCCAGCTCGCGCTCCCCCGCACCGCGGCCGATGTCGAGTTGCTCACCGGACTGGTCGCGGAGCGGCGCGAGGAGGGTGTCGCGATGATCGACACCTCCGGGCGCCTCTCCGACATCCGGTTCCCCGGCACCGGCACGGTCGCGCAGGTCGCGCTCCTCCTCGCCGGCGAGATCGCCGATCGCGTGCTCGATCCGGATCTGCCGGAGCCGGCTCGGATGCCGTTGCCGCACAATCGTGTCGATCACCTGATCGAGCAGGTCGACAGCGCCGTCCCGCAGTCGGGGATCTTCGACAGCCTCGCGGGCCACGACTACGCCGAACCCGCGGACCCGGCCCCGTCGGACCGAATCTTCCCCGTCGTCGAGGACGAGTGGATCACCGGCACGGTGCGGACACTGACCGAGCGGTTCGGGCGGACGTTCGCCGCCGGATGGCAGGCAGACCCCGACGGTCTCGGACGCGCGGCGCTGGCCCTGCTCGAGCGGCTACGACTCACCGCGGCGGTGCCGGGCGGGGTGCTCGCTCTCCCGGCGCTCGCCCGCTACCGAGGGGTGGTGGTCACGATCCGCGACCGCACCCCGGAGATCGACCTGTTCCAGAGCTCAGCGAACGACAGCGAGGAAGTCACAGCATGACGAGTGCGCGTTTCCGGCCCACCCGCGCCGGAATCATCAACCTCTGGGACTACCGGGATCAGGAGTTCTCCTTCGCCGACGGTCGGCTCGTGCTCCGCGGTCCCAACGGTTCCGGGAAGACCAAGGCGCTGGAAGTGCTGTTCCCCTTCGTCTTCGACGGCCGGATCGAACCTCGACGGCTCAATCCGTTCGCCGGCGAGGAACGCACCATGAAGTCGAACCTCCTGTACCGGGGGCAGGAGAGTGCGTACTCCTACGTCTGGATGGAATTCTGCCGCGGCGCGAAGGACGACCCCGAGGCCGTCACCGTCGGCATCGGCATGCGTGCCAGCCGCACCAACGACAAGGTCACCCGCTGGTACTTCGTGGCCGACGGTCGCGTCGGCGTCGACTTCTCGTTGCTCGGCAGCGACGACCGTCCGCTCACGAAGAAGCAACTGGGCGAGCAGATCGGCACCGATTCCATCACCGACAGGCCGCTCGACTACCGCGCCGCGATCGACGCCCGGATGTTCGGACTCGGTGTCCAGCGTTACGACCAGCTGATCAACCTCATCCTCACGCTGCGCCGACCCCAGCTCGCGAAGAACCTCGACCCCAAGGGACTGTCCCAGGCGCTGACCGACGGTCTGCGCCCCCTCGACGAGCAACTGGTCCTCGAGGCGGCGCGCTCGTTCAGCGACATGGAGGAGGTCGGCCGGGCACTCGAAGGGCTGGCTGCCGCGGATCAGGCGGCGCAAAGCTTCGTCGGCGTGTACGCGAAATACCTGCGCCAGCAGGCACGCACCGATGTCGACCACCTCGCCACCCGGCTCGGGGCCGTGCGTTCGGGTATCTCCGCAGTCCACGGCGCCGCTGCCGACCGGGCTCGCAGCCGGGAGAGCCGCGAGGCCGCCGAAGAACGCTTCACCACGGCCGAACGCGCACTCGATCAGGCCAATGCCACCCTCGACGCGCTGAAGAGGTCGACGGCCTACGAGGGCCGGACACAGCTCGACGACCTCGCGCAGGCCGTCGCGACCCTCGAGAAGTCGACCGAACTGCAGGCGGAGAAGGCGCGCAAGGCCAAGGCGACCCTCGAACAGCGGACCGAGGAGCACGACAGAGCGGGCGACGCGGTCACCCGAGCCGCCGAGGCGCTCGCACACGCCGAGGACGAACTCCACCTCGCCGCCGAGGACGCGGGAATCACCTGGACGGCGCTGCCTGCCGATGCGCGCACCGATCAGCTGACCGCGGCCCTGCGCGGCCACACCGAGGAGCGCGACGGCGACATCCGCGCGGTCCGGGCCGCGCTCGCGACCGTCGAGAAGGCCACCACCGAGCGGACCCGCGCCGAGGACGCGGCCCGGCGCGGCCAGGAGCAACTCGATACCGCGAAGGTGACCGTCCTCGAGGCCGAGACCGCGGTCGAGTCGGCCCGCAGCGAATGCGCCACCGAACTGCGGTCCTGGTGGGCGGACCAGTCGTCCCTCTACGCCGAGATCGACGCGCCCCCTTCGCTGTTCGACGCGCTGGACACCGCACTAGGCCGGGTCGGCGAAGACGACGCCCCCACCCTGTCGGAGACACTGACGGAACAGATCACGGACGCCGTCGACGCGCTGCGGCTGCGTCGTCAGCAGTACGACCGGGACGCGACGGCCGCGGCGGAGGCGATCGCCGAACACGAATCGGTGCGCACGGCAATCGAATCCGAGCACGACGATGCCCCGGAGGTGTCCGCGGCCCGGCACGACACCCGCTCACGGCTGGCCGGAGCACCGTTGTGGCGCCTGGTCCGCTTCGCCGACGGCGTCGACGCCGCCTCGGCGGCGGGGATCGAGGCCGCCCTCGAGGCCGCGAACCTCCTCGACGGCTGGGTCCCCGTCGACGACGCCCTCCCCGACGTCGAGTCCGAACAATTCCTCGTGGCACTTCCCGCCGACGATCGGCCCACCGGCCGGACCCTCGCGGACGTTCTCGAGGTCGAGCAGGACGCGGGAGTCCCGGACGGGCGGGTGCGCGGGATCCTCGAGTCGATCGCCCTCGAATCCCTGGACCTGTCCGGGGGCCAGGTGGGTGTTGCCGAGGACGGCGGGTACCGGCAGGGAATCCAGCGCGGACGTCACACGAAACCGGATGCCGAATACATCGGAACCACCGCCCGCACCCGCAGGCGTGCCGCTCGGATCGCCGAACTCGACCGCATCCTCGACGAGACCCGGGCGGCACTCGCCACGGCCCGGGCTTCCGCGGACGCGGCCGACGCACTGCTGACGCGGGTGACCGCCGCGGCGCGGGCCCTGCCCCGCACCGGATCGATCCTCACGGCGCTGAAGAAGGTCACCGAATCGGCCGGCGCCCTCCGCAGTCGGTCCGACACCGCGACGGCCGTCGGCCGCGAGCTCGATCAGGCCATCGCGGACCTGTCCGCGAAAGAGAAGCAGCTCCGGGCCACCGCGTCCACCCACCGGACCCCGCACGTCGCCAGGGAGATCGATTCGCTCGCCGCCGCCGTCCGGCATTTCGAGAAGCAGGGCGAGATGGTGCAGCGCTGCAGGCGCGAACACACCAAGGAAGTGGAGCACACCCACGCGTCCGAGGACCGCCTGCACGAGGCGCGGGGCAACGCGGAGGAATTCGCAGAGGAGGCCGCCGTCGCCGAAGAAGTTCTCGCGCAACAAGTCCAGCGGCTCGACACGCTCCGCGACACGCTGGGTGCGGGGGCCGAGCAATTGGACCGGCAACTCGAGGAAGCGCATGCGCGGATCGAGGCGTGCAAGAAGGAGCAGCGCGACGCCCGCAAGGCGGACAAGGACGCGGGCGAGGCCATCGGCAAGGCCGAGGGCGCATACAACACCGCGGTCCAGACCCTCCGCCTGGCGCTCACCGAAACGCACTCCGACGCCGCCCGGCTCGCACCGTACGCCCGGCGCGACCTCCTCGAACTCCTCGGTGTCGACGGCGGTCACACCTGGCCGGCGAGCACGGCCGCGTGGATGAGCGCCGATCAGCTGGTGTACCGCATCCAGAACGCCGCCGAAGACACCCCGATTCTTCCGCCCGAGGTGGATGCCCTGTTCCGGGCACTGGACGGCGCCACCGAATCGGTGCGGGTCAGCGACGCGGCCCGCAAATCGACGCGGTCCGCGCTCACCACCGCTCTCCAGGACTTCGACGCCCAGCTGGCGGCCGCAGGCCAGGACTACCGATTGCAATGGGATGCGCCGGACGGCGTGACCGTGGTGCAGGTACAGGACGACGACGGCTACTCGTCGATCGGCGAATTCGCCGCCCGCATCGCCGCCGCCCGCTCCGATCAGGAGCTGCTGCTCACCGAATCCGAACGTCGCATCCTCGAGGACGCGCTGCTCACCGGACTCGCTCAGCAGATTCACGAACGCACCGTCGACGCCCGCGAACTCATCGCCCGGATGGGCACCGAGATGCGGGAGCGGCGGATGTCGTCGGGCAACACCATCGGCGTCCACTGGGTTCTCGCCGACAACCTCGACGACAGCGCGAAAGCGATCTCCAAACTGCTCGAGCGGGACACCTCGGCACTGGGCCCGGACGAACTCGCCACGATGCGCGCGCACTTCGCCCACCAGATCCGGACCGCCCGCGCCGCCCACCCGGAACGGTCGTACCCGGAGATCCTGGCGTCCGCCCTCGACTACCGGCGGTGGCGCGTGTTCTCGTTCACCCTGATCAGCGGCGCCGGCAACGAGGACCGGCTGACGGTCGCCCGGCACAGCGCCCTCTCCGGCGGAGAGCAGTCCGTCTCGCTGCACCTGCCGTTGTTCGCCGCGGCGCACGTCATGCTCGACTCCGCCGACCCCCACGCCCCGCGGCTGCTCGCGCTGGACGAGGCGTTCGCCGGCGTCGACGACAACGGCCGGGCCGAACTGCTCGGCCTCAGCGTGCAGTTCGACCTCGACCTGTTCATGACCGGATTCGACCTGTGGATCACGTACGGCGGCGTCCCCGGTTGCGCGCACTACGATCTGGCGCACTCGACCGCCGAGCAGAGCGTCAGCGCCACCCTCCTCGTATGGTCCGACGGCGACCTGCTCGCCGAACACGACGGCACCGACCTGGCGCAGGCGCTCGGGTCACCCCTGCGCCGACGGGTCCCGACCCCCGCGGAGGGGGCTCTCGAGTTCGCCTGACCCGTGAGTACTTGTTAACCGCCCGCGGTTAACAAGTACTCACGGGCGGCGAAGCCGCACACCGAGGAGTGCGTCCACCGCAGCGGCGAATTCGCTCGGCGCGGCCGTGTCGGAGCCGCCGTTGTCGAGGGCGCGACGGGCCCAGCCGTCCAGGGCGTCGAGGGCCTTCGGCGTGTCGAGGTCGTCCGCGAGATGCTGACGCAACCGGGCGATCGTGTCCGTCGCCGACTGCGCCGACTCGAGTGCCGCGGCGTCCTTCCACAGCGTCAGCCGGGTGTGGGCGTCGGCGAGCACCTGCTCGGTCCAGGGCCGGTCCTGCCGGTAGTGCCCGGACAGCAGCCCGAGGCGGATGGCAGCGGGGTCGACGCCCTCGCCGCGCAACTTCGACACGAACACGAGGTTGCCGCGGCTCTTCGACATCTTCTCGCCGTCGAGGCCGATCATGCCGGTGTGCACGTAGTGGCGGGCGAAGCGACGGTCTCCCGTGGCCGACTCGGCGTGCGCGGCGGAGTACTCGTGGTGCGGGAAGATCAGGTCGCTGCCGCCGCCCTGCACGTCGAAACCCGAGCCGATGCGATTGAGGGCGATCGCCGAACACTCGATGTGCCAGCCGGGACGTCCCGGGCCGAACGGCGACGGCCAGGACGGCTCCCCCGGACGGACCGCACGCCACACGAGCGCGTCGAGCGGATTCTGTTTGCCGGGACGGTCGGGGTCGCCGCCGCGCTCGGCGAAGAACTTCGCCATCGTCTCGCGGTCGTAGCCGGACTCGTAGCCGAACTGCTCCGTCGCGTCGGCGCGGAAGTACACGTCGGGAAATTCGGGGTCGTCGACGACATAAGCGGCGCCGGACGCGACGAACTTCTCGACCATCTCGATCACTTCGCCGATCGATTCCACCGCACCGATGTAGTCGCGCGGGGGCAGCACCCGCAGCGCTTCCATGTCTTCCCGGAACAGCGCCGTCTCGCGCATGCCGAGGACGACCCAGTCCTCGCCGTCGCGGTCGGCACGCTCGAACAGCGGGTCGTCGACATCGGTGACGTTCTGGACGTAGTGCACGTCGTGCCCCGCGTCACGCCAGATCCGGTTCACCAGATCGAACGTCAGGTACGTGGCCGCGTGACCGAGATGCGTCGCGTCGTACGGGGTGATCCCGCACACGTACATGGTGGCCGTACGGCCGGGAGTGACCGGGCGAACCTGCCGGTCAGCGGTGTCGAACAACCGCAGCGGAGGCCCCTGGCCTGGGACGGACGGGACAGCGGTTTCGGACCAAGACTGCATGACTGCGAGCCTAGTGGACCCGCATTTCCGCCTCGGAGGGAGCCGTCGGCGGACGGGCTCCTGCAGGGTCCGTCAGAAGGCGGGCCACGGGATGGGCCGGTGGCCGTTCGGGCGGGGCATCACGGGCGCCGCGAGCAGATCGACCGCCCGCTCGTACAGTGCGGCGACCTCGCGGGACGTGATGTGCTCCCCCAGTCGCTCCCCGAAATCGCCTTCGAGCGAAGTGATCAGCTCAGCGATGTCCACGACGAGCGCTCCCGGCACCTCCGTCCCCGCCCATCCCCACAACACGGTCCGCAACTTGTTCTCAGTGTGCAGGCAGATGCCGTGGTCGACGCCGTAGACCGAACCGTCGAGACCCTCGAGTGCGTGGCCGCCCTTGCGGTCGGCGTTGTTGATCAGCACGTCGAGGACGGCCATCCGCTGCAGGCGCGGGTCATCTGCGTGGATGAGGGCGACCGGTTCGCCGTCCATGTCGGTGGCCCGAAGAATCTCGAACCAGCCCTCGGGCACGGCGTCGGGCGCGCAGATGTCGACCAGGTCGAGACCGCCGGCGTCCTCATGCCGATCGGGAGTGTCCACCCACCGCTGGACCATCCCCGGCCCGAACGGGCCGTCCCGCAGCAACGTGCGCGGAATCACATTCCAGCCCAGCTTGTCGGACACGAGGTACGACGCGTACTCACGGCCGGCGAGCGTGCCGTCGGGGAAGTCCCACAGCGGACGCTCCCCGCGGATCGGTTTGTACACGCACCGGACGGTGGTCTCGCCCGCGACCGCGTCGCAGACCAGCGTGGCATTGCTGGCCTGCGTGATCTGGCCGATGAGGGTCAGCTCACCGGATTCGAGAGGGTCGGACTCCGCGGCAGGCAACCGTCAGTCCTCCTCGTCCATTTCCGGGGTGAGTCCGAAGCTCTGGCCGCGGCGGTACCCATTGGTGCGGATGCAGATGTGACCTTCGGGTGCGAGCGGCTCACCGCACAGCGGACACGGCGCCCGCCCGGCGGCGATGACCCGTTCGGACCGCAGCGAGAAGTCCCGTGCCTGCAGCGGGGTGAGGAAGACACGCACGGCGTCCGGTCCGTCCTCGGAGTCGTCGAGGACGACGGATTCGTCGAACTCCGTCTCGCTGACCGCGAGCAGTTCCACCACGACGGCCCCGGCGTCGGCGTCCCAGCCCAGGCCCATCGTGCCGACCCGGAATTCTGCGTCGATGGGAGTGACCAGCGGACTCGAATCGTCGAGTTCGGCCCCCTCCGGCGGAACTTCGGTTCCGAACCGGCGGTGCACCTCCTCGAGGAGGAGCCCCATCCGGTCGGCGAGCACCTGGACCTGTTGCTTCTCCAGCAGGACGCTGATCACTCGCGCCTCGTGTACTGCCTGGAGATAGAACGACCTGTCGCCGGGTTCCCCCACCGTCCCGGCAATGAATCGGTCAGGAGTGCGGAATACGTGAATAGCGCGTGACATTGCACCTCCTTCAGCTGGAGCCGGGCCCTACTGCGGCACTGCCCACTCGTTGTTCCGTCTCGGACTGTTCCTCGCAGCGTGTTGCGTTCATTATCCGTCAATCGTGACCGGCGGGGTCTGCCTTATCGTCACCGGCGGGGTCCGCCTTATCGTCACCGGCGGGGTCCGCCTCATCTTCATAGCCGGGGTCCGCCTCATCTTCACAGCCGGACCTCCCCACCCGGCACCGATCCGGATACTTCGGCGCGAGCGCCGTCCCCGGACACCGGTGGGGTGTTCACTCCGGACAGGTCGACCCCGGTGTCGTTCATCTTCAGCACGTACGGACGGGTGGAGGTGTACCGGACGACGCTGATCGAGGCGGGCTCGGCGACGATCCGCTGGAATCCGTCGAGGTGCGCTCCGAGGGCGTCCGCGAGGACCGACTTGATGACGTCTCCGTGTGAGCACGCGACCCACACGACGTCCCGGCCGTGCAGTTCCGCGAGCCGGGCGTCGTGCTCCCGGACCGCGGCGACGGCGCGGGCCTGGACCTGGGCGAGCCCTTCTCCGCCGGGGAAGACCGCCGCGGACGCATGCTGCTGCACGACCTTCCACAGCGGCTCCTCGAGCAGGACCTTCAGCTCGCGGCCCGTCCAGTCTCCGTAATCGACCTCGACGAGGCGGTGTTCCACCACGGGCGTGAGGCCCCGTGCCCGGGCGAGCGGCTCGACCGTCTGCTCGCACCGGACGAGCGGTGAGTGCACGATTTCCTCGATGTCCACGCCCGCCAGCCGGGACACGACGGCCTGCGCCTGTTCGCGGCCGTGGTCGTCGAGTTCGACTCCCGGTGACCGGCCGGCGAGCGTGTGCGCGGTGTTCGAGGTCGACCGCCCGTGGCGCAGCAGCACAACTGTCATTGGCCCAGCCTAGTGTCGCGCGGTCCCCGGCCGCCCGATCTCAGGTGGCCGACACGACGCCGGTCGCGAGAAGCGACAGGACCACGACACCGAGGATGATCCGGTATCCGACGAACCAGTACATCGAGTGGTCGACGACGAACCGCAGCAGCCAGGCGATGGACGCGTAGCCGATGGCGAACGCGATCACCGTCGCGAGGAGCAGTTGCGGACCGCTCGCGTTGAGACCCTCACCGGCCGGTTCGAATGCGTCCGGAAGGCTGAACAGCCCGGATGCGACGACCGCCGGGATGGCGAGGAGGAACGAGTAGCGCGCCGCGGCTTCCCGGGTGAGCCCGAGGAACAGTCCGGCGCTGATCGTGCCACCGGACCGGGAGACACCGGGGATGAGGGCGAGCGCCTGGGCGGAGCCCATGATGATGCCGTCCCTGGCGCGCAGGTCCTCGATGGGGCGCACCTTCCGGCCGTAGTACTCGGCCGCCGCGATGACCAACGCGAACACGATCAACATGGTGGCGATCAGCCAGAGGTTGCGGGCACCGGTGCGGATCTGGTCTTTGAACAGGAACCCGAGCACACCCACCGGGATCGTGCCGATGATCACATACCAGCCCATCCGGTAATCCAGGTCACCGCGATGCTCGGGATGCAGCAGCCCCCGGAACCACGCCGCGATGATCCGTCCGATGTCGCGGGCGAAGTAGATGAGCACCGCGGCTTCGGTGCCGAGCTGGGTGACGGCGGTGAAGGAGGCACCGGCGTCGTCACCGAAGAAGATCTCCGACACGATCCGGAGGTGTCCCGAGGAGGAGATCGGCAGGAATTCGGTCAATCCCTGGACGGCACCGAGGACAATCGCCTGGAGCCAGGTCATCGCCTCCCCCATCACTCACCGGCTCCGAGGTCGAATGTGCTGTTCTGACGCCAATTTCCCGTGTCGCGTTCGTAATTCACCGGCGCCACGGTACCGGGGCGGGTGACCTCCGGCAGAATCCGGCGTGGCAGGACCCCGGCCACGCGATACCCCACTACTCTGCACCTGTGGTGGCCGGTCCCGGGAGACGACAGCAGTCTCGGGGGCGAAGCCCGGGTTGCAGCTACAGCACGAGATGCAGGCGGTTATGGAACAGAGATCGGTCGGAGCAAGCGGGTTGCGGGTGTCACGGCTCGGGCTGGGCACGCTCACGTGGGGTCGGGACACGGACGGCGACGAGGCCGCGGCGCAGATCGCGGCGTTCGTGGACGCGGGCGGCACACTCGTCGACACGTCTCCCGCGTACGGCGACGGTGTGGCGCAGCGGATCCTGGCGGAACTGCTCGACGACGTGGTGCCGCGGACCGAACTCGTCCTGAGCTCCAGTTCCGGGATCAATCCTGCGGGTCCGTCGCGCATCGACTGCTCGCGACGAGGCCTCGTCGCTCAGCTCGACGCCACCCTGCGCGAACTCGGCACCGATTATCTCGACATGTGGCAGGTGGCCACCTGGGATCCCTTCACCCCGGTCGACGAGATCGCCGCCACACTCGATTTCGCGGTGTCGAGCGGCCGGGTCCGGTATGTCGGGGCACGGGGTTACCTCGGGTGGCAGCTGGCCACCGCGGCGGGCGCCTCCCGGGGCACGACACTCGTCGCCACCCAGGTGGAGTACTCGCTGCTGGCGCGGGGCGTCGAGGAGGAACTCGTCCCGGCCGCGGCGCATCACGGGATCGGCGTGTTCGCGGCGGTGCCTCTCGCCCGCGGGGTCCTGACCGGCAAATACCGCAACGGCATCCCCGTCGATTCACGCGGAGCCGACGACGCGCACGCCCAGGATGTGCAGAGTTACCTCACCGACTCCTCCGTCCGCGTCGTCGACGCCGTCGTGACGGCGGCCGACGGCCTCGGCACGTCACCGCTCGCCGTCGCCCTCGCCTGGGCCCGCGACCGTCCCGGCGTCGCGAGTGCGGTCGTCGGGGCCCGCGACATCGCCCAGCTGACCGGCGTGCTCGTCGCCGAGGAACTGGTGTTGCCGCCTGCGATCGCGGCGGCGCTCGACGACGTGAGCGCCTGACGTCGGCACGAGCCCGGCTACGTGCACCTGCAGTTCACGTGCAGGGCAGGCTAACCTGGTGCCACCGGCCGACGTCCGTTGACCTTGCAGGAGAGCCATGACCACGCTGAACGAGGCCGACCCGGCCGATCGCCGAACCGCCGGCCTCGCCGAGCGCATCAGGTCCGGCTCGGAGTCCCTGCACCGCGAGACTCAGCAGTCCCGGTTCGTCGTGGCACTCCTCGCCGGTGAGCTCACCTCGGACGGCCACGCCGAACTCCTCGCGCAGACGTACCTCGTCTACCGCGAACTCGAGGACGCGGGGCGGACCCACACCGGCAACGCGGTCGCGTCTCCGTTCCTCTACGACGAACTGCTGCGAGTCCCGTCCCTGGAGGCGGATCTCGAATTCCTGCGCGGCCCGTCGTGGCGCGACAGCGTGTCCGCGCTCCCGGCGACCGTCCGCTACGTCGAGCGGCTCTGCGAGGTGGCGTACGCATGGCCCGCCGGTTTCGTTGCGCACCACTACATCCGGTACATGGGCGATCTGTCCGGTGGTCAGATCGTCCGGCGCATGCTCGAACGCGCCTACGGATACACCGCCGACGGTCTGCAGTTCTACACCTTCGACGACATCCCGAAACCCAAGGTGTTCAAGGACACCTATCGCACGAAGCTCGACGCCGCACCCCTGTCCGCCGAGGACCAGCAGCGCGTGATCGACGAGGTCAACCTGGCCTACCGCCTCAACGGCGACCTGTTCGCCGACCTCGAGGCCCGCATCGACTCGTATCTCGCGCGATGAGATCGGTATTCCGCACCCGCACGGACAGGTCACTGTTCGCCGTCCTCGTCCTGCTTCTCGTGTCCCTGGTGGCGGTGTCGGCCTGCAGTTCCGGCGCCGGCGCCGGCGGCGAGGGAACCGGCGCGCGCACCGCGGTCCTGGACGACCTGAATCCCGAACCCCTCGGGTCCCCCGCCACGCCGGCGCTGCCTGTCACCGTCCGTAGTTTCGACGGAGTCGACGTGACGATCACGGACGCGAGCCGGATCGTCACCGCGGATCGCTACGGAACACTCACCGAGACGGTCTTCGCGCTGGGGCTCGGCGGCAACGTGGTGGGCCGGGACATCGCCTCCGCCTTCCCGGCCGCGCAGGACGTCCCGGTGGTGACACCGGGCGGGCAGTCGCTCAACGCGGAGGCCGTCCTCGCGCTGGCGCCGACGGTGATCCTCACCGACACCAGCGTCGGACCGCAGGCCGTGCAGGATCAGCTGCGGGCCGCCGGCATTCCGGTGGTCTACTTCGACCCGACGCGCACGCTCGACGGCGTCCCCGGGCAGATCACGGCAGTCGCGGACGCGCTGGGCGTGCCCGGGCAGGGCCGCGAACTCGCGGCCCGCACCGAAAACGAGATCGCGGCCGCCCGGCTCCGCTCCCCCGAGGGCGACGATCCGCTGAAGATCGCGTTCCTCTATCTGCGCGGCACCGCGATCACCATGATCGGCGGCCCGGGCTCGGGTGCCGACTCGCTGATCGACGCGCTCGGCGCCGTCGACGCCGGCACCGCCTCGGGGATCACGCAGCAGTTCGCGCCGATCACCAGCGAGGCACTGATCGCCGCCGCCCCCGACGTACTGCTGATGATGACGGGCGGGCTCGACTCGATCGGCGGCGTCGAGGGGCTGGAGAAGATCCCCGGCGTGGCGCAGACACCGGCGGGCAAGAATCAGCGCGTCGTCGACATGGAGGACGGAGTGCTGCTCAGCTTCGGCCCCAACACGGGTCGCGTCCTGGGCGCACTGGCCGATGCCGTCTACCCGCCCGCCAATCCATGACGGTCACCGACCTCGACGCTCCCCGCACACCGTCGTCCCGCACTCGAACCGGCGCAGTTCTCGCCGGTCTGCTGATCGCCCTCGCCGTCGCCGCGGTGTTCTCGGCCTGCATCGGACAGGTCCCCACCGGCCCAGGAGAGGTCGTCGGCAGCATCCTGCACCGCATCGGACTCGACGTCGGGCCGATGCCCGCGCACCCCAGCGGTGAAGTGACGCTGTGGGAGGTCCGGTTCCCGCGCGTGGTCCTCGCCATTCTGGTGGGGGCCGCGCTCGGATGCGCGGGAGCACTGCTGCAGGGTGTGTTCGCCAATCCGCTCGCCGAACCCGGCGTCATCGGGGTGTCCGCCGGCGCCGCGGTCGGCGCCAGCGCCGCGATCGTGGTCGGTGGCGCGTTCGCCGCCGGGTGGACGGTCGCGGCGGCCGCATTCGTCGCCGGACTGATCACCACCGTCGCCGTCTACGTCCTCGCCCGGCACGAGGGCCGCACCGAGGTGGTCACCCTCGTCCTCACCGGGGTGGCCGTCAACGCGTTCGCGGGCGGTCTCATCGCCTTCTTCACGTTCATCGCGTCTCCCGCGGCACGGGATCAGATCGTCTTCTGGCAGCTGGGGAGCCTCAACGGCGCCACCTGGAACGCCGTCGCGGTGGTGGCGCCGATGACCGTCGCCGGAATCGCGGCCACCATGATGATCGCCGGGAAACTCGACCTGCTCTCTCTCGGCGAGAGCGCGGCGCGTCACCTCGGTCTCGACGTCGAACGGCTGCGGCAGATCGCCGTGCTGATCGTCGCCCTGCTCGTCTCGTCCAGCGTGGCCTTCACCGGCATCATCCTGTTCGTCGGACTGGTGGTCCCGCATCTGATGCGCATCGCCGTCGGGCCCGGCCACCGTGCCCTCGTTCCGGCGAGCGCGCTGTGCGGATCACTCGTCCTGCTGCTCGCCGACCTGGGCGCCCGCTCACTGGTGGCGAATGCGGATCTGCCGCTCGGCATGCTGACGGCCCTGGTCGGCGGACCGTTCTTCTTCTGGTTGCTGCGCCGCACCCGGGCCAGCCAGGGTGGGTGGGCATGAGTCCCGCGTCCCACCCGTTCCGCACCCGCATCGGCGAGGCCATCGAGCAGAACCTGTTCCGGCGGACCGATCCGGTGCCCCCGCCGCAGCCCGCCGGGTCCGTGACGCTCCGCGCGACCGGCATCGCGGTGACCCGTGGCGATCGGACGGTGCTCGACGACGTGTCCGTGGACGTGCGGATCGGTGAGGTCCTCGTCCTCGTCGGCCCCAACGGGGCCGGCAAGTCGACCCTCCTCGCGGCGCTGTCCGGTGATCAGGACGTGCGGTCGGGCAGCGTCACACTCGACGAACGGGACCTCGGCGACTGGACGGCGCTCGAGATGGCCCAGCGCCGGGCCGTCCTCCCCCAGCAGAACACCGTCGGATTCTCGTTCACCGCACGACAGGTGATCACGATGGGCCGGTCCCCGTGGGCGCGCACACCCCGCGCCGACGAGGACCCCGCCGCGATCGCCGACGCGCTGCGGATCTGCGACGTCGAGCCGTTCGCCGACCGTCCGTTCACCGCGTTGTCCGGTGGCGAACGCGCCCGCGTGGCGCTGGCGCGGGTACTCGCGCAGCGGACCGAGACGATCCTCCTCGACGAGCCGACCGCCGCCCTCGACCTCGGCCACCAGGAGACGGTGATGCGTCTCGCCCGCTCGCGCGCCGCACGGGGCACGGCCGTGGTGGTCGTCCTCCACGACCTCGCGCTCGCCGCCGCGTACGCCGACCGGATCGTGGTCCTCGAACGGGGACGCGTCGCCGCGGACGGGCCACCCGCCGACGTCCTGTCCGAGGACTTGCTGACCCGGGTGTACGGGCATCCCGTCGAGGTCATCGAACACCCGGTGACCGGCGCGACTCTCGTCCTCCCCCGCCGCGATCACCGCTGAGCGCGACGGTCAGAGCCCGTCGATGACAGCCCCCAGCCTGCTGAGGACGGCCCGCACGGTCATCCCGTCCTCCGGTCGTGCCGACAGGGAGTCGGGGTGCGATACGGCGTCTCGCACGACGGCGACGATGCTCCGTTCGTCGGTCAGGTCGATCTCGCGGACCGATCGCCGCGACGACGCCACGATGTCGTCCGGCGCCGGCACCTCGGTTTCGACGTCGGCACGGTAGACCTCGACGTGCATCGTGCTCTTGCGCACCCGGAAAGCGTAGGAGTTTCCTTCCGCGGTCCGGCCGAAGCCGTGCGCATGCGGTCCTACCGAGATGTCTTCGACGGTGAACGTCTTCGATTCGGGTATTTCCACGGCCTTCTCCTCGATGACCTGGGCCGGTGGTCGGGAAACCGCCGGGCGCGGGGTCGATGATCCTCACGGTATCGCCTCCGAACCCGCTCGGCACCGACCGAATTCGTGGGCGTTTCGCGGATCAGGGATGCTAGTGGACAGTTGTGCAGGTGTAGGTCGATGAGAGAACCCCGAGGAGCAGCACATGGGTAGACCGGGAGCGCGCGTCGTCGCCTCGTGTATCGGACTGGCGTTTCTACTGGTCACGGGCTGTTCGTCGAATTCGGACGAGGATCAGGCGATCACGATCGCGCCCGCGACCGCCGCGCAGTCCCCCACCCAGAGCACCACGCCAGCGGGAGTCGTCCACCCCGTCGGCCTGCCGATCGATTCCACCACGTACGACCCCGAGACCGGTACGACCGTCGTCCTGGGGGGTGAGAACAACCAGATCCTCCTGTTCCCGGCCGGGGATTTCGCCGCCGCTCCGCGGGTGGTCCCGCTGGACGGTGCCGTGGCGCAGGTCTCGCTCGCACGCGGCGGTGTCGCGCTCCTGGCCATGAATACGCAGGTAGGACGCCTGGATCTGCGGACGGGCGCTGTGACGTTCGTGCCCGCAGGCGGCGATGTGCGCTCGGTCGCCGAGTTGCCCGACGGACGCCTCGCCATGGGTCTGAGCAATGGCGAGATTCACATCGTGAACAGCGCGACGAACGAATCACAGGTGATCGACGGCCTGACGTCCGTCGACGGGCTAGCCGTCGTCGGCGACTCCCTCACCGCACTCGACCGTGGTCAGACGTCCGTCACCGCCATCGACGTCCCCGGTTCCGCGCTAGGCGTCGCCTTGCGGGCCGGCGAGGGTGCCACCCAGCTCACGACGGATCATTACGGGCGCATCCTCGTCACCGACACCACCGGCGACGAATTGCTCGCGTACACCACCGACACCTTGATGCTGCGCCAGCGTTTTCCCGCCGGCCTTGCGCCGTACGCCGTCGCCTACGACGACACCGCCGACCGGGCGTGGGTCACGCTGACCGGGACCAACGAAGTGGTCGGGTTCGATCTGTCGAGCGGCGTGGGCGTGGAAACTGCACGCTATCCGACCGTCCGGCAGCCGAACTCTGTCACTGTGGATACCGTGAACGGTGACCTCCTGATCGGATCCGCGACGGGAGACGGCCTGCAACAGATCCCGACGAGGAGTTCGTAGATGGCATCGCATTCCCATTCACGTCGACTCCCCTCGGGGTGGGAGACCGAATCCGAGGACTTCGAATACGTGCCACTGCGGCTGCCACCCGACGTCACGCGGATCAGCGCCTCGATGAGACTCGCCATCCAGGCGGAGTTCGGCGGCTGGGAACTGTCGCGGGTCCGTCTGTACTCCGACGGAAGCCGCCGTGTCCTGCTCAAGCGAAGGAAAACCGCGCACCATGTCCCCGACCCCGCAATCTAGGGAGACCTCCTTGTACCACCTGCTCTTGAGGGTGATGTTCCGCTTTCCTCCGGAGCGGATTCATCACCTGGCCTTCGCTGCGATGCGCCTGGTCACGCGGTTCTCGCCGCTGCGCCGCCTCGTCGAGAGGGTTCTCGTGGTGAACGATCCGGTGCTGCGCAACACCGTGTTCGGACTCGACTTCCCCGCGCCGCTCGGGCTGGCCGCCGGGTTCGACAAGGATGCGACCGGCGTCGACACCTGGGGTCCTCTCGGATTCGGGTTCGCGGAGGTGGGCACCGTCACCGCTCAGGCGCAGCCCGGCAACCCGGCTCCGCGCCTGTTCCGGCTTCCCGCGGACCGCGCCCTGATCAACCGGATGGGTTTCAACAACCACGGCGCGGGCAACGCGGCCAACCATCTGCGGCAGCGCAGGGCCGGTGTCCCGATCGGTGCGAACATCGGCAAGACCAAGATCGTCGACGCCGCGGACGCCCCGGTCGACTACACGGCCAGCGCGCAACTGCTCGGCCCGCTCGCCGATTTCATGGTGGTCAACGTCAGCTCACCGAACACCCCGGGACTGCGGGACCTGCAGGCCGTCGAATCCCTCCGGCCCCTCCTGCAGGCCGTTCTCGACACCGTGACCGTCCCCGTCCTGGTGAAGATCGCGCCGGACCTGTCCGACGACGACGTCGACGCGGTCGCGGATCTCGCCCTCGAACTCGGTCTCGCCGGGATCGTGGCGACCAACACCACCATCCGCCGCGACGGGCTGAACACCCCGGACGCCGAGGTCACGGCGATCGGTGCGGGCGGGCTGTCCGGGCCCCCGGTCGCCGAACGATCCCTCGAGGTTCTCCGCCGTCTGCACGCGCGGGTCGGTGACCGTCTGGTGCTGATCTCCGTGGGCGGCATCGAGACCGTCGACCAGGCGTGGGAGCGGATCCTGGCCGGCGCGTCCCTCGTGCAGGGGTACACGGGCTTCATCTACGGGGGGCCCTTCTGGGCCCGCCGCATCCACCGGGGGCTGGCGCGGAAGGTCCGCGACGCCGGGTACTCGTCCGTCGCCGACGCGGTCGGTGCGGGCGCCGTGCGCTGACGGGTCCGCGCAGAGACCGGTGGCCGGCGAATCCCGAGGATTCGCCGGCCACCCGCGTTTTCCGGACCTACTGCTCGTACATCCCCTGAATCTTCGCGCGCGCGATGGCGTGGGAGAACAGGTTGAATCCCAGGAACGCCGGCGTCGAGTCGGCCGTGACCCCGTCGAGGGTCTCCACGTCGAGCGCGTGAACCGCGATGATGTACCGGTGCGGGCCGTGACCTGCCGGCGGTGCCGCACCGAGGAAGCGGCGCAGTCCGGCGTCGTTCTTCAGGGTGATCGCCCCGGCCGGGAGCCCGGTTCCGTCGTCGTCGCCCGCACCGTTCACCAGCGTCGTCGTGTCGGCCGGAATGTTCGCGACCGCCCAGTGCCAGAACCCGGACGCCGTCGGCGCGTCGGGGTCGTACACCGTCACCGCGAAGCTCTTGGTCTCGGCGGGAAATCCCGACCACGACAGCTGCGGTGAGTTGTCGTAGCCGCCGGCGCCGAAGATCCCGCTGACCTGGTCCTTGTTCAGTGGCTGCCCGTCGGTGACGTCGGTGGAGGTCAGCTCGAAACTCGGCAGGTCGGGAAGGGCCTCGTACGGGTCGTGTGACATGCGGTTCCTCTCTTGTCGCGTATCGGTTTTCGGATCAGCTGTGGAGCAGGAAATGTTCAAGCACGCGTGTACCGAACAGTAGTGCGTCGACGGGTACCCGTTCGTCGACGCCGTGGAACAGCGCACTGAAATCGAGGTCGGCCGGCAACTGCAGCGGAGCGAACCCGAAGCACCGGATGCCGAGCTTCGCGAACGCCTTGGCGTCGGTTCCGCCCGACAGCATGTACGGCACGGTCCGGGCCTCGGGATCGTGCGCGAGGATTGCGTCGTTCATGGCGTCGACGAGGTCCCCGTCGAACGTGGTCTCGTAGGAGTCGAGCTTGGTGATCCATTCACGCGAGACGTCCGGCCCGATGAGTTCGTCGATCGTTGCCTCGAATTCGGCCTGCCTGCCGGGCAGGATGCGGCAGTCGACGACGGCTTCCGCGGTCTGCGGGATGACGTTGGCCTTGTAACCGGCCGACAGCATGGTCGGGTTCGCGGTGTCGTGGAGCGTGGCGCCGATGATGTTGGCGATGGTGCCGAGTTTCGCGAGGGTGCCGTGGAGGTCCGGCGACGTCGTGTCGAAGTCGAGTCCGGTCTCCTCGCCGGCCGCCGCGAGGAATTCGGCCACCGAGTCGGACATGACCAGCGGGAACGTGTGCGCGCCCAGCCGGGCGACCGCCTGAGCCAGGATGGTCACGGCGTTCTCGCCGTGCAGGAACGAACCGTGTCCGGCCCGTCCCTTGGCGGTGAGCCGCATCCATCCGAGGCCCTTCTCCGCGGTCTCGACGAGATAGAGCCTGCGGTCGGTGCCGTCCGGGCGGGCAACGGTCAGGGAGAACCCGCCGACCTCGCCGACTGCTTCCGTGACGCCCTCGAACAGGTCGGGACGATTCTCGACCAGCCACTGGCAGCCGTACTTGCCACCGGCCTCCTCGTCGGCGACGAACGCGAACACGAGATCGCGGGGCGGAACGATCCCCTCGGCCTTGAACTGGCGGGCGACCGCCAGGATCATCCCGACCATGTCCTTCATGTCGACGGCGCCGCGACCCCACACGTAACCGTCCTCGACAGCTCCGGAGAACGGGTGGACCCGCCAGTCGGCCGGCTCGGCGGGGACGACGTCGAGGTGACCGTGCAGCAGCAGCGCGCCGCGGTCGGCGTTCGAACCCTTCAGCCGCGCGAACACGTTGCCGCGGCCGGGTGCCCCCGACTCCACGTACTCGGTCTCGTAACCCACTTCCTGCAGTTGGGCCGCCACCCACTCCGCACACTCGCGCTCGCCCTTCGTCGTGGCGAGTTCTCCGGTGTTGGACGTGTCGAAGCGGATCAGTGAACTGACGAGATCCACGACTTCGGCTTCGGCGCGACCCTGGCCTGGGGTTTCCTGTGTAGTTGGCACTCCACTTTCCTACCACCGGAGCAGCGGAAACGCTCCGGTGAGAGGGGCGATTTGGGCCGTGGCGGTTCATCGGTTAATCTTTTGCAGCACCCAGGAAATGGGGGCAGGCAAGTCCGAGTGGCGGAATGGCAGACGCGCTAGCTTGAGGTGCTAGTGTCCTATTAACGGACGTGGGGGTTCAAGTCCCCCCTCGGACACTCTGAGTTGAGACAGACGAAAAAGCCCCGGTTCATCGAACCGGGGCTTTCTTCGTGAGAGGGCGAAGTTCGATGGGTGAAACAACGACGACGATCGATCCGGCGGATCTCGAGATCTGCCTGAAGGTTCTCGATCAGGCGGCGGAACTCGACGATGCGGATCCCGATTCCGTCACGGTCCAGCGTGCCGTCGGTCACCTCTTCAAGAAGCTGAAGAAGCGTCGGCGCATCGCCGCCCGGGACGCCGTCTCCGAGGCCGACCGGCAGGTCGTCGCCGCGACCGCGACCGGGTCACCCGATCGGATCGACGACGAGACCGCGGGCATCCCACTCACGTCGAACGCCGACGGCGCGTCCGCAGGAACCCTCATCCGGCCCCGCCCCTGCTACATCTGCAAGCAGCGCTACATCAGGGTCGACGCCTTCTACCACCAGCTGTGCCCCGAGTGCGCGACGAAGAGCCGGGCCAAGCGGGACGCGCGCGCCGACCTCACCGGACGCCGGGCACTGCTGACCGGTGGCCGCGCCAAGATCGGCATGTACATCGCGCTGCGGTTGCTGCGCGACGGCGCCCACACCACGATCACCACCCGGTTCCCCAACGACGCCATCCGCCGGTTCAAGGCGATGGAGGACAGCGACCAGTGGATCCACCGCCTGCGCGTCGTCGGTATCGATCTGCGTGATCCGGCGCAGGTCGTGGCGCTCGCCGATTCCGTCGCAGCGCAGGGCCCGCTGGACATCCTGATCAACAACGCCGCACAGACGGTCCGGCGCTCCCCCGGTGCCTACAGCGCACTGGCGGATGCCGAATCCGGCGCCCTGCCCTCCGGCGACCTGCCCGACGTCCTGACGTTCGGCAAGACGAGCGATGCCCACCCGGCGGCACTCGCGGGCTCGCTGTCCGACGTGTCCGTCATGGCGGGCGCCGCGCTGTCCCCCGACGCCGTGAGCTCGCTCGCGCTGGTCGCGAAGTCGGCGTCCCCCGAACGCATCGACCAGGGTCTCGCGATCGACGCCGGAGGCCTGTTGCCCGATCTGGCGCACACGAACAGCTGGGTCCAGACGGTCGAGGAGGTCGACCCGATCGAACTGCTCGAGGTGCAGTTGTGCAACTCGGTCGCGCCGTTCATCCTCGTGTCCCGCCTGCGTCCCACGATGGCGGCGGCCGGCGCCCGCCGCAAGTACGTGGTGAACGTCTCCGCGATGGAGGGACAGTTCAGCCGCGCCTACAAGGGTCCGGGGCATCCGCACACCAACATGGCGAAGGCCGCGCTGAACATGCTCACCCGCACGAGCGCCAAGGAGATGCTCGACGACGGCATCCTCATGACCGCCGTGGACACCGGGTGGATCACCGACGAGCGCCCGCACTACACCAAGATGCGCCTGGCCGACGAGGGGTTCCACGCCCCGCTCGACCTCGTCGATGGTGCCGCCCGCGTCTACGACCCCATCGTCCAGGGCGAGCAGGGCGTCGATCTGCACGGCTGTTTCCTGAAGGATTACGAGCCCTCACCCTGGTGATCGAGCACCGCCCGGTTTCGTCGACGAGAGCATCGACACAGCGGGAGCACTCTCCGGCACGGGGATAATGGGAGCCGTACCGATCCGCGAGCATGGAGGCGCTTCATGGCGATAGCCGTTGTCCACCGAGACAGCCCGGAAGGCCGGGCGGCCATCGTCCACGCGGCCCGAGAGGCTGTGCAACGACGGGAACAGCTGCTCGTCCTCCACGTCCTCGACGACGACCCCGGGCAGGACGCCGAGTCCGACCGGTCCGCGCTGCGTGCCGAGATCCAGGCCACGCTCGAGAGTGGCGGGGTCGGCGAGTCGTCCTGGGAACTGCGCACCAACGAACACGACGGCGATCAGGTGAGCGCACTGCGCACTCTGGTCGACCGCAGCGGCGCCGACCTTCTCGTCGTCGGTACCCGGCGCATGTCGCCGGTCGGCAAATTCTTGTTGGAACGATGGCTGCAGCGACTCCTGCTGGAGGTCGACATTCCGATCCTGGTGGTCAAGGAAGACGCGCGCGGCACCGCCTGAACCGATACCGCGCGGACCCGGCCGGACGACGCCTACGATGGCGTAGGGAACAGTTCGGATGTCAGGGGTGCATCGATGGGGAGCGTGGTCTTCTACGAGATCGGCGCCGACGTCACGGTCGTCGCGCACCTGATCTTCATCCTGTACGTCGTCGGCGGCGGGTTCCTCGCATGGCACTGGCCGCGCACCATCGCACTCCACCTCGCCGCCGTGGCCTGGGGTTTCACCGGTCTCCTCGTCGGTATCGACTGCCCACTCACGCACCTGGAGAGCTGGGCCCGGGTGCACGCCGGGCAGGAACCACTCCCCTCGTCCGGTTTCATCGCCCATTACCTCACCGGGGTCGTCTACCCGGAATCGGCCGCCGGCGCGGTCGAGACGCTCGTCGCGCTGGCCGTCGTCACCTCCTGGGTCGGGTACGTCGTCCTCCGCGTGCGTACCAGGGCGCCCCTCGAACACACCCGCCCGGGCGGTGCCGGAGTCTGAGCCCACCCACTCCCTACCGGCGAGTAGGGTCGTGCCATGACAGACAGCGCACGTGAATTGGATCTCGTCGTCTACGGGGCCACCGGTTTCGTCGGCAAGCTTCTCGCCGACTATCTCGCGCAGCACGCCCCGGACGGTGTGCGGATCGCGCTCGCCGGGCGGACCGCCGCCAAACTCGAGGCGGTGCGGTCCTCGCTCGGCCCGCGGGCGGCCGACTGGCCCGTCATCGTCGCGAACTCCGACGACGACGCATCGCTCGCCGCCCTGGCCGGACGCACCCGTGTGGTCGCGACGACGGTCGGCCCCTACGCCAAGTACGGCCACGCCCTCGCCTCCGCTTGCGCCGAGGCGGGCACGGACTACGTCGACCTCACCGGGGAGGTGCTGTTCGCCCGCGAGAGCATCGACGCCAACCACGACCGGGCCCGCGAGACCGGCGCCCGGATCGTCCATTCCTGCGGATTCGACTCCGTTCCCTCCGACATCGGCGTGCACGTGCTCCACGGGAAGGTCCAGGCCGACGGCGCCGGCGAGCTCACGGACACCACCCTGGTGGTCACGTCCGTACGCGGCGGCGTCAGCGGCGGCACGATCGATTCGCTGCGTACCCAGGTGGACGTGTCGAAGAAGGATCCGGCGTTGCGGCGCCTCGCAGCGTCGCCGTACTCGCTGAGCCCCGCCCCCGCGAAGGAACCGGACCTCGGTAGGCAATCGGACATGAGCGTGGTCAACGGCACGGACATCGCGCCCGATCTGAAGGGCTGGAAAGCGCCCTTCTTCATGGGGCCCTACAACACCCGGATCGTGCGGCGGAGCAATGCGCTCCGGGACTGGGCGTACGGCAGGCAGTTCAAGTACCGCGAGGTCATGAACGTCGGAAGCTCGCCGCTCACACCGGTCGTCGCGGGTGCGGTCGCCGCCGGACTCGGCGCGATGGTGGTCGGGATGGCGATCCCGCCCACGCGCTACCTCCTCGACCGCGTCCTGCCCTCGCCGGGCGACGGGCCCAGCGAGGACGCCCAGCGGAAAGGGCACTTCACCATCGACCTGTACACGACCACCACCACCGGGGCGCGCTACACGTCACGGGTGAAGGCGAAGGGCGACCCCGGATACAGCGCCACCGCCGTGATGCTCGGTGAATCCGCGCTGAGCCTCGTCCTCGGCGGCGACGCGCTTCCGGACGCGGCCGGCGTCCTCACTCCCGCGACGGCACTCGGCGACGTGCTGGTGACACGTCTGCGGGACGCGGGCTTCGAGATTTCCGCACGAAAATTGTGAGGGATCGGGCGCGTGTGAAGATGACACGCGCCCACTACTCCCGCTAATGTCGACCCTTGTGCGCGGATGACCGTGCGCGAGACGAGAGACACGGGAGTCCGAGTGAACGGCACGAGCGCGCAGGCAGGCCCCGCGGCCTCGCTCGCCCTCGAGCCCTTCTGGCCCTCCCGCCGAGGCCACGCCTTCGACCAGGGATGTTGCTGACCAGCCTGCTCGCTGGTGTTGCTGCCCTGACGGTTCGTTCTCTCGGTCGGAGTCTCGATGTTCAAGCTCTTGATTTTCACGCTGGTCGGCGTGGGTGCCCAGCTGGTCGACGGCGCTCTCGGCATGGCCTTCGGCGTGACTGCGACCACCCTGCTCGTGTTCAGCGGCGTCGGACCCGCGCATGCCAGCGCGGCGGTGCACTTCGCGGAGGTCGGCACCACCCTCGCCTCCGGTGCGTCGCACTGGCGGTTCAAGAACATCGACTGGCCCCTCGTGCTTCGCCTGGGCGTCCCCGGCGCCATCGGCGCGTTCCTCGGCGCCACGGTGCTGTCGCAGCTGTCGACGGCCGCCGCCGTGCCCGTGACGTCCACGATCCTGCTGGCGATCGGCGTCTACGTCCTCCTCCGCTTCTCGATCCGTCCGCCCGCCGTCAACGACGCCCGAACCTCGCCGCACACGGCGAAGTTCCTTTCGCCGCTCGGGCTGTTCGGTGGTTTCATCGACGCGAGCGGCGGCGGCGGTTGGGGGCCGATCACCACCAGCACGCTGTTGTCGCGAGGCAAGACTGCACCGCGCACCGTCATCGGTTCGGTCAGCGCATCGGAGTTTCTGGTGTCGGCCGCGGCAAGCATCGGGTTCATTTTCGGTCTGGGCAGCGACTTCTTCGACAACATCCCCATCATCGCGGGCCTGGCCCTCGGCGGCATGCTCGCCGCACCCATCGCCGCGTGGCTCGTCAGCCGGGTGCCGGCGACCCTGCTGGGAACCGGTGTCGGCGGAATCATCATCATCACCAACGCGCAGAAGCTGTTCAAGACGTTCGACGTTGCCGGCGTCGCCGCCGCTTTCGGATACGTGGCGCTCGTCGCGATCTGGGCGGGGTTGCTCGTCGTCGCATGGCGCCGTTCGCGTCTCAGCGCTGCCGAGGCGGCCGGGGATCTGCACCGGATCGACGCCGACCGCGAGACTCCGGTGGAGTCGGACACCCCCGAGTTCGAGCCGTCTACCGGCGAGAAGGCCTGAGCACACCGTCCGCTCGCTCTCCGGCATTCCGCCGCCGGACATCGCCACACTGCATCCCTACCAGCGGGTAACATTGCTCCTGGTTCATGGCACCTGTCCGGTGCTCCGAAAACGGAACAGTGAGGCTTTTCATGACTGAGCGTGTTGAGGTCGGCGGTCTGCAGGTCGCTAAGGTGCTCTACGACTTCGTGAACGAGGAGGCGTTGCCGGGGACCGGGATCGACGTCGACGGTTTCTGGTCGGGTGCGGTGAAGGTGATCGACGA